>CAMTOV010000225.1 GCA_947074235.1 uncultured Bacteroides sp.
TATCTATAATAAATGAGAGAGAAAGATAAGGTGCTTTCTCTCTCAAAAAGATGTGATGTTTTGCATTAAGGAACAAATATTTTATATACCTCAGACTCAATTTTTAGCAAGTAAATCCCTGATATTGATATCTTGAAGTAGGCTTTATCTTCTACTGTTTTTGTAGATATTTGTTGTCCCATACTATCATACAAGATAGCTATTGCAGATACCCCTTCAGCCTGACGAAGTATATTTACCTCCTTGTCGACCACGAAAACAGAAAAGCTTTTTGTAGCCTCTATTTGTGGCAAAGATGTTCCAGCGCATGTTCCTTGCAAGTTAAAATCGGTAATCTGCCAAGTAGCGTTGCTTTCTGATGTCGTAGAAATATACTTGAAAGCGATTCTTACATTTTTCTTGAAATACTTTTGTGGGATATCAATATTTCCGGCGGAAGCATAAGTCCAGTTCGCTCCATTAGGATAAACGGGGATTGTTAGTTGCTCCCAAGTTGCTGTTTGCACATCACCACCATAATTGTCGGTAATCCAAAGGGTTTGATATTCACTTTTCTTATTATTAGAATCGTAGTTGATGGCATGGCGAAACGTAAGTTGAGCAGCTGAATGGTTACTTAAATCAAGCGCAGGAGATATAAGCCAATCAATATTATCATTATTGCCACTAGCATATCCACTCATACGTGCGCCATAGTTTGCATCCGAAAACCACATTTGACTGCCACTTACACTTTGTTGAGTAAAAGGAGAAAGTCCATTCTTAAAAGTGGTTGCTAATTTGACTCCTTCACACTCGTCAGATGGTTTGGTTGCATCATCCGCTAAACGCAATCCGATAATAACCGGGTCGTGATCGGAACTGCGGTACATGTTAAGCTCAGTGTTGCCCGAACGTTCGTCGGTGTTTATATGATAAGTAGTAGCTCCTGTTACTTGTGCGGCCATGCTAGCAGAAGCTAAAGCGTGGTCTAGTCGCTCAACAGTTCTATTATATACGATAGAGTAGCCATTTGGTTCAAATTTATTCATCATGCAAGAATACCCTTCATCATACAACATTTGTAGTGGAATTTCTCCGGTACAGGAGTTTAAGTCGCCTAAAATCAATATGTCATCATCATTATACTTATAGGGCACTGTGTTGTTTAATGTGTTTATTAACTCTGTAGCATTGTCGATGCGAGTTCCTTCCGATTCATCTGTTGTAGTATCTTTGGCTTTAAAATGATTCATGCTTAATATAAATTTTTCGCCCGTAGCATTTTCAGTAAAGCCTTGTATAATATTTCGCTTTTTGTAGATATAACTTGTTGAAGCTTCAGTAAAACCTCCATAAGGGGTCACCAATGCTTTTTTATATAAATAGCCCGACCGACTGTATGTGGTTGAGTCTTTAATGTTATCTAAAGTAGCTGCATATATATCATCTCCTATAGCATTGTTGAGTGTTGCAGCTAGCGTATACATAGCTGAGGGGTATTCGCCAACTTCGCATAGCCCGAATATGTCGGCATCGATGTTTTTTAATGCCTCTACAACTTTTACTGTTTTAGTTTCATACCCTTCTACATCGATAAAAAACTTCTCAACATTAAACCCACATACTTTTAAGCTGTAATCACCGATATGGTTATGTTGATTGGGGCGTACATCATTTACATAGGTAGCGTTGCCTATTAAAGTGGCATATTCGGCAGTTGTAACCCTCATTGTTACATTCGCTATCTTGGTGCCCAATCTTTTGTATTCGTTTACATTATTATCAGTTAGCGAAAAAGTAAATACCTCTCTAGGCATATTTCCTTGTTCACATTCATTCTGTGCTCTATGATCTGATACCCACATATAACGCATTTGACTTCCCCATCCATTTAAATGAAGCGTATCAGTTAGTTGAATGGTTTGACCAATATAGGGTGTCATGTCACCCGTTTGAAAAAGTTGAGCGAATGAAATAGTGTTTTGAGTAGATGCAATAATAGTACAACACAATAAACCTATGATACTAGTTATTCTATATATATTCATGAGAATGGGAAGAGTTATAATTTGCAAGAAGTAAAAAATAGACTTAAATTAATGAATGAGATGGATTGCTAATAGTTGCTATTGAAGTTGCGCTAACTCTCCTTATTAGGGATCTTTTGTTTATAAACATCATATCGAGTCATTATATCTCTCACGAAATTATAAGTCTCTATTCCTCTAAAATAACCATTACGGCATACAGAATCGGTATAATATTCCTCATTGCTTTTTAAAAGAATATAATCTTCAGCATTATTATACCATTTACTGCCATCTTTGCCATACTTATTAGCAAGAGCGATGACATCATACACATGTCCAAGACCGGCATTGTAGGCTGCTAGAATAAAATACATCCTTTCTTGCTTATCTGGAATCATTTTTAAACTTTTGTTTACTGCTGATATGTAATTTACTGCTGCTTTTACACTTTCTTCAGGATTTTGTTCCATACCATCTGGCATCCCCATAGCTTTAGCAGTTCGTGGCATCAATTGCATTAATCCTTTGGCACCCGCCCATGATACTACGGTAGTGTCAAAATTAGACTCTGTATAGGCTAAAGATGCTAACAAACGCCAGTCCCAATCAATTTCTTTTGCATATTTCTTGAATAAATCATCGTAATGCGATATTTTGCCTTCCCTTAATGATAGGATAGGAGGGAGAGATACACTTTTACTAAACTCAAAATAACGCTTGGTGCTTGCTTTATAGCTGGGTGAGGTTGCATTTTCTTTGTACCATTTGTTGGCTGCTTCTGCCAATTGCACACACTCTTTGCGAACAGCCCAAGAAGCTCTTTGATCTAGGCTAACAGCTAGTTTAATATTTAAGTTAGGATAATAGGTTGTGTTTAATTGAGCTAAATCATTATCTGCTACTGTATATGGAATAGTTCCATCTGCCACTTGTGTTATTAAATCTTCAACAGTAATACTGTCGTTATTCACCAGATGAATATTTATGCCACCACCCAACTCTTCATTTAAATTTACCAATCGATTGTAATATTTGCCAGGCTTTACATAAATCTCTTTTCCTATTAGTTCTGTCACATCCCTAAGTGGTTTAATCTTTGAAGAACTTCTTTGTACTAGCACCTGATGGGTTACTATATCTTCTCCACAGTATAATATGCTATCCTTCCAAGCTTTAGTAACAGGAAGATTATAAGCTATGATGTCTCCTTCTTTATTTAGTAGTTTATTGATAAGGTCTTGAATACTGTTGGCTGTTTTAACCTCTAATTTTACTCCTAAGCTTTTGGCAAATTGCTCACTCAGTTCGTATTGAAACCCCATATCCTGACCCCTATAAATAAAAAAGGACGTAGAGCCATACATTGTTAATACTGTAATAACTCCACTATCCTTTATTTGGTCTAAGTCCGTAACTACTATATCCTCAACACTATTACTCTTGTGCGAACATGAGAAAATAGAGAATAGTAGAATGATTAATAATGTAGAAAATAAAATAGAACGTTGACTCTTCATGCTGTAGAACCTATAAATGCTTTTTGATGTACATAGTAAGAATATCTATGGCTACTTTATTGTTTCCACCTTCGGGTACAATAAGGTCGGCATATCTTTTGCTAGGTTCAATAAATTGTAAGTGCATCGGTTTTAGCACACGAGTGTATCTTTCCATTACAGCCTCTGCTGTTCTGCCTCTTTCTATTACATCTCTTTGTATCACGCGAATCAATCTTTCATCAGGGTCAGCATCAACAAATATCTTTAGGTCCATCATATTGCGAAGTCTTTTGTCGCAAAGAGCTAAGATACCCTCAATGATAATTACTTCACGAGGCTCAATGTGAATCGTTTCGGGTTGTCTTGTACAAGTTAAGTAAGAATAAGTAGGTTGTTCTATACTTTTGCCTTCTTTTAGCATGGATACGTGTTTTGACAATAAGCTCCATTCAAAAGCCTCAGGATGGTCAAAATTAATATTTTGTCTTTCCTCTACCGGAACATGGCTACTATCTTTATAATAGGAGTCTTGTGGTAAAAGAACTACTTCATTGGCGGGTAAACTTTCAATGATTTTTTTTACAACGGTAGTTTTACCCGAACCCGTACCGCCTGCTATTCCTATGATTAACATTATCTTAAAGTGTATAATTGAAAAACAAATAAGTAACTAATATACAAAGATATAATTTTCTTTAGAGTAATCAATTACACTGCTAAATTTCTTAAGTTACATTATCAACTGTGT
>CAMTOV010000226.1 GCA_947074235.1 uncultured Bacteroides sp.
CCCACAGGGCACTATTTTCGTCAGTATGATTTTCCAAAAACATCAGTACGAAATTTAATTTTGGCAGTACGTTTTCTATAAAAGGTCAGTACGTTTTGGGTGATTGGGCACCGGGGGCTTTTATAGGGCTTTTTGTGTTAATGTTCTGTAAAGTTGCTCTTGACAAAATGAGTTTATTAGCTTGCATGATATCACCTTTTTTGCATATTTGCCTTTATACCCTATATTATTATTTATAAACTTCTATTTATGCATTCCATTCCAGAAATTATAGGGAGGGGGGGTACCCTCTATTAATTTCCGGAATGGAACGGTAATAATAAAGTTTATAAGATTTATATTCTAATCAAGGACAATGAAAATTGTACGGATGATTGGTGATTTTTAGTCAAATATACGTGTGCAATATGTTGATACATAGAATTGTATGTGTTTATTGCTCTCTTTGTTTGCATACGTTTTGTTGTTGGGGCGATGTTGGCTCAATGTAAAGAAAACAGATTTTTGGTGTCTCTTTTGAGTGAGTTTTGTGGCAGAAAAGAAAGAATGAACTATATTAATAAATGTATGTAAATATGAATTTATGTTTATAATTTGCCCTTTTGCTGGAATTGTGATTTTAGAAGTTCCAGCATAATTGGTAAAATATGTTCGATAAAACATCAAAAAGAGAGGATTTTCAAACGCTAATCCGGCAAACCATAACCTGCTCCTGTCCAGTCGGCCAAGGTCACATCAAACGCTACAGCACCTCTAAATATAAGATCGTCATTGCTATCGTGAGCTACATCGGTGATGGTAAAATTGAGGTTGTATTGCTTATTGGGCAATAGGGTGTTTTCGGGGATGTCATCGTCTTTCAACCCGTAGGGCATTAAGGAGCCCTTAAATACTGTTGATTGAATATTGTTTACGCTGAGCAATACCTCTGCGTCTACTACTGTAACAATGAAGTTGCCCCACACCGTAGCGTTGGTGGTGCTGTCGATGGTTGTAGGGGTATATTCTTGCGGCATCACCATGTAAGAAAATGTGTCGAAATAGGTGACATAGCCGTTTGACGAGCTGCAGCTGAGTGAGTCTTTCCAAGATGCTATGGTACTATTTTCGGTATCGTATACCACATCTATCTGGTTCTTGTCGTAGGGCACTTGCATCTGGATGGTATAGTCGCCTACCGAATAGCCGGCATCTAGCAAAGCACTAGATAGCGTTACATTGATATTGATTTTGCTCAGCATGTGATAGAACACAAGGCTTACCTGCCCTGAGTTTTGTTTTAGGGGGGTAGCTATAGTAAAATCGCTCAGAGCTGTGGGGATGACTTGATAGTCGATAAGGATGCTGGGTGTTGACGAGTCGGCCGTTACCGAATTGATGCCGAGGGTGTCTGAAACTGGAGAAAATGCATAAAAGAATACATCGTCGCCATTGCCCGGCCAGTAGTAGCCACCATTGGTGATGTAGTCGGTAGATGCGCCATCTACATTGGGGCTCACCAAGCTATTGATGAGCCATCCTTCATCATTCTGCCCATCTACGTAGCCATATACATAATAGTTGTCTTTGTTGTCGTTGGCATAGCGGGTTTGTGATAAGCAGCGCAGCGAGCTAAAAGTGATAGGCTCTTTCGCGCGGTTTATTATCGCATCCTCGGTGTTGTTGCAAGCCAACAGCCAGCAAATCAGTATATATAGTGGCATTATCTTCTTCATAACGATGCTTATTTTGAGAAATTAATTATTTATTGGCACCTCTATCACCTCCCAATCGTCTACGGTGGTTTCAAAGCCGGAGTCAGTACCTCCTCCTTCGGGCTTCACTTCGGGCAGAGGCTCTGTGTCGGTCAGGTTAAGCTCTATCAAGATAGTGCCATCGGGTAGCTCGGTGAATGTGATGAGCTTGGTGATATCGTAATGACGAGTGATGATGGTGCGCTCTTTATCTATCTGCTGTATGTTAAGTGTGAGCATAATGGGGCTATCGCTTGGCTGATGGGCTACTGTGGCTCGCCCTCCCAATACTCCATATAGGCTAAATTGGGTGGAGAGGATGCCATTTATTTTTGAGTTGGCATCGTATTGTCGCTGGTTGACATTGACTTGATAGCTCACCGGGGTGAATCCATACTCATTTTGTGCAAATTGATAGCTGCCAGATAGGTTTTGTATAGTGAACAGGGCAGGCAAACGTGCATAGATGAGACCATCGATGTGGATGGTGGCTTTAAATAACGAAAGATTGCACATAGGCTCAAGTCCCATAAGGGTTGTAATGGGGTGTTTGTAGGGTGGCCACAAGGCAATACTATCGCGCATTTGTTGGAGATAGTACACCATGTCTGCATCTATCTTTAATTCGTCTACTATGACAGAGGCCAAAGCGTTGGGCAAACCATAATAGGTTGCTCCTTCGATAGGAAGGCTTACGCTAGTGGCTTTTGAACCTACGGCTTGCAACTTGCTATAGGTGGTGTGAGTGTCTATTGATACGTTTTTAATTTGATTGGGTAGCTCGTTAAACACAACAACGGTATAACTGCCTTCGCCCAGCTCTACATAGCTTTGTATGGGTCGGTTGTTGTTCTCAAAATAATGGGTGGCGGCTAACGTGCCATCGTGCTTATTGAAAAAGAGCATACTCACATTTTGTGGGTCTATATTGCTCTTATCCCAATCTATTTGTATAGGTATGGATACTTTGTTGTAGTGCCACTCTTCGAGCAACTGGCGATGGCAGCTGCTGAATAGCATACATAGCAATATGATGTAAACCAGTGGTGCTCGCATTCTCATAATCGACCTCCTTTCTTACTTTTGAAGCGGGGCATCCACACCAATGATACTTTGGCTTTTACTGGACCCGTCCAAGAGAAACGCCCATTGTTTTGGCGAATGGGGTGCCATTTATAATCGTCGAAAAAGTAAGCCTCGTACTTGCGATAGTGCGAACGGAAATGTCCGATGCTTATTGAGTACTCCATGGATAAACTCTTATGGCGTTTGCTTATTTTATGTGCATAGCCCACACTAGCTCCTGCCGATAAGAAGAACTCTCCTTGATATCCTTTGGCTTTCCACTGCACATCGTAAAGGCCTGCACCGCTAAATAGCCCCACAAACCATCCGGTGAGTAATGGACGCTGTTCTCTGTTGCCAAACCAATAGCGTCCTTCGAGGGTGCCGCATAGTACTTCTAGGCGTGAGGGTTTTTTGTTGGGCTTATCTTTATCGTGTAACCACCAAGGAAATATCCATTCGCCGGCTATCGACCAACTGCGCTTGATGGGTACTTCTATTTCTACATTGAGCACAGTGATGGCATCAAACAGTAAATTGGTTTTGAGGGCAAAATAGTTTTTTTTGGTTGGTGCAAACTCTATAATTTCTATCACCTCTTGCTCTACAATTTGGCTATACGCTGCCGGGCTCATTGCCAATAAAAGTAGGGGCAACCAGCGCGTCATGGATTTGTATAGATGGTGTAGAGAATTGGGTAACATAGTTTTATTTATTTAATAATTGCTTAATCGGCAGATACGGGCCGTATGCTCAATCCACCCTCGGATGAGAAGGTGTTTATTTCGCTGTATGATTTGTTTGAACTAGCTGTTTGATTGTTGCATATCACCTCCAATATGTATGGCAAATCGGCGGTGGTAGACTCAACTGATGTCCAATAATAACCCCTCATCCCACCATTGCTGTAGCTAAAGTTAGAGCCGCTCATTTCTCCGGCAAATGGCATAAAGAGTGATGCAAGGGTAGTGGTGTTGTAGAAGAGTGCTCCCATAAACACGGAGTTGTTTTCGGCTGATATGTAATAAATTCCACTACCATTGTTTACAAGGCTAAAGCCCAAGCGGTCGCAATAGCCATCGGCATATAGGCCGCCCATGATGGTGGCATCACTATTCAGGGCATTCAATTCATCATAAGTAGGTGGACGAAGTCCTGATGGACAGACATTGGCTAATGAAGAATAGTCTGTTGAGGAGGTGGTATTGTCTAGGCTCTCACTGTTTGAGTAGAGGGTGCCATCGGTTGACCACTGCTGATAGCCTCCACCTATAGAAGGATAATCGGTTAGCTCATAGGTAGTGCTGCTGGTGCTGGCTTTGTTGTAATCGAGGTTGTAGGGCGAAAACAATCCTGTGCCGGCTACCACAGCGGGTGCTTCGCCTTGACGAAGGAATAGTAAATGATTTTTAG
>CAMTOV010000227.1 GCA_947074235.1 uncultured Bacteroides sp.
AAGGGCTACTCAGCATGCTGGCAAAGGCTGATCAGTAAGCTAGCAAGGGCTTGCCAATAAATCAGCAAGCCCTTGTTTCAAATAGGGGTATCTTTTTGTTTTAAGAAACAGGATGATTATACTGCAGCACTCTTCTCATTTTTTAGAGCATACTCAGTAGGAGTCACTCCATATAACTCTTTAAAAGAACGAGAAAAAAGGGTTATACTAGAAAATCCAACCATATCAGTAATTTCCGTAACATTGTAATGGGTTGTTGAAAGCAAAGTAGCTGCATGCTTCAACCGTACATTCTTTATTAAGTCACGTGTGCTTTGATTGGTCAGTTCTTTTAGTTTACGATGAAGATGCACACGACTTATACCAACCTCTTTGGTAATCATTTCAACATTGAGTTCTTGATTGCTCAGATTACAGTTAATAACATTCATAATACGATCCAGCAATTTATTGTCGGTAGATTGGATTTCAAAAATCGGTTTTTTCACCTCTTGCTCCTGATTGCCGGTAAAGCAGTTACGAAGCACCTCTCTACTACGAATTAAATTTTCGGCAGATTTCTTTAATAAATCAATATTAAAAGGCTTCGTCATATATACATCAGCACCCATATCTAATGCGTCAATATTATCTTCCTCACGGTTTTTTGCAGTAAGTAGCATTACAGGTATGTGATTGATATTCACATTCTGTTTAACTTTGCGACAAAGAGTAATACCATCCATTTCGGGCATCATCACATCACTAATTATTAATTTGGGAGGGTTCTTTATAATATAACTCAGCGCCTCTTTTCCATTTGCAAAATCGGCAATATGAAAATCCGAAGACAACTCACGAATAATATATTTTCGAATATCTTCATCATCCTCTACTACTACAACACGATATTTAGTCTTAGATTTCTGCTTCTTCTCTTCTAATTCACCTACTATTGCTAAGGTAGTTTCTACTTCATCCTTTTTTATAGTGTCTAATATCGTTGTTTCGCATACAATTTTCTCTTCCGATATTAAATGTTCACTTCCCATTGGAATTCGTACGGTAAAGCTAGTACCAACACCATCCACATTAGATTGCACCAAAATAACGCCATGATGCAACTCCACCAACGATTTAGTAAGATGTAACCCAATACCTGTACCAACATTAGAATTATTATGACTATTATTAATTTGGTAAAAACGTTCGAAAATGCGATTCAATTCACCTTTATCTATTCCAATACCGGTATCAACAACCACAATTTCCACATATTTATTCAATGGACCGCTCACCCTATTATCCTCCCCAGTTGTCAACGAAAGCGTTATTTCTCCTTCCTCTGGTGTAAACTTCACAGCATTCGATAGTAGATTCATTATAACCTTATCGAAATTTTTAATGTCTATCCACGCTTTTACATCATTATCGGGTTTTAGATAATTGAACTTGATATTTTTCTTTGATACATGGTATTCAAATGTATCACATAAATCTTGCAGAAAACCTTTTAAGTCTATCTCACCAAATTTCATCACCATTTGCCCCTTATCAATCTTACGGATATCCATCAACTGATTGACTAAGTTTAAGATACGTTCGGAGTTACGATAAATAGTTCGATAATTTCGTTGACGCTCTTCATCATCATCGGAGTTCATCAGTTTTTTCAACGGACTAATCACTAAAGACATTGGAGTGCGAATTTCATGAGAAATATTAATAAAGAATTGAAGTTTTGCTTCATTAATTTCTTCGGCATGTTGATGTTCCATCATTCTACGCTTATTCCGCATACGATGCTGCCATTGCAAATAAACGATATATATAATCAAAAGAACAAGGAAGCAATAACATATCTTAGCCCAGATAGATAAGTACCAAGGCGTAGCTATCAATATCTTAATCTCTTTTACATCCGATAATAAGTCATAATCTTTAGCTCTAATCTTCAACGAGTGACTGCCGGGATGAAGATCGTTAAAAGATATTCGATTTACTCCGGCACGCAAATCTATCCAGTCACCATCATTCATGGAATACATAAAGCTAACTCGTTCGGGGCTATTAAATTCTTGTGTAGAAAACTCAACAGTAAATGCATTGTCTTTATGCGAAAGTTTAAACTCCTCCGCATCAAATACCGGTTTATCGATAATTTGATACTTCCCAGACTTCATTCCTTTCCTTATAGGAGTATTGTGCAAATAGAAATCGGTGATAGCTACATTCCACTTACGTGAAGGACTGGTAATTTCTTTAGGATTAAAATAAGTTATACCATTTACTCCACCAAACCATAAAGTGCCATTAGATTCTTTGAATGCTGTATTTTTACTAAACTCATTTCCTTGTAATCCATCGCCTACAAAATAATTAATAAACCGTTTAGAATCAGGATTAAATTGTGATATCCCTGCATCAGTACTTATCCATAAGTTATTATACTCATCTTCAAGAACTGCATAGATAGCATCAGATGGTAGACCATCTATGATAGTATATTTATCAATTACGTTATTATCTTCTCTTAAACAAATCAATCCTTCAGAGGTACTCACCCAAATATTCTTCTTTATATCTTTGCAGAATGAGTGAATAATGTGTCCTGAGAGCATCAAATCTGATTCATGAATCCCGTCATTAAGGTTAATACAAACTACACCGTTATAGGTTCCTACATAAAGAACGTTGTCGTCTTTTGAATAATAAAGCGAACTAATCCATTTATTTGATTGTAGCACATCGGGACAATGAACTCTTGAAGTCTTTAAATCATAGTAAAACAATCCTCCCCCCATCGTAGCTATCCATAGACGTTTATCTGCATCTTCAGTGATGCAATAGGCACGATGAATCAAGCTATTGTTATTATCAATCAATTGAATGGGTGAGAATTGTCCTGTAGATTTATTTACCTTTCCCATTCCACTTGTAAAAGAGCCGCACCATAAGTTTTGTTCTGAATCTTCAAATAGATTAATGACGATAGAAGGTATAGCTCCTGGAAGGTGTGAACCTTTAAAATGTTTATCCGGCTTTCCATCGGCAGTTATGCTATATATTCCATCATTATCGGTACCAACCCACAACGTGTTGTTTTTATCTTTAAACAGAGCTGTGACACAACACGAACCAATCAAGTTTTTATTTACCGATTTATAACCTATATATTTAAAACTATTGGGTTGTGCGGGAATCATCATAACCCCTTTTTGATAGATTGCAAGCCAAAAATTACTGTCTGTATCCTTAATTACTGAGTGTATTTTTGATTTCTTCAAATCGAAATAACTATTATCAATTTGGCTATCAAGCACCTGACAAAGCTTACTGTTATATATCTTTAGTCCATCTCCATCAGTTCCAATATAAAGTTCATCTTGATTGCCAATATATAAAGCTTTAACTGAAAGTTTATAATCATAAGGAACAGCGGTAAAACGATTTGCATTACTATCAAAATAAAACAAACCATCCCCTATTGTCCCGGCATATATATTACCATGATAGTCTTGATTAAGAGCCGTGATGCATATCTTTTCATTCTCTATTGGATAGTGAATTAATTGATTATCTGTAGTTAAGCATGATATCCTATTTTCATCAGTCACAATCCACATATTACCATTTTTATCTTCCATAATATAATCAGTAACTGTAGTGCCTAATGGTAAGTTGATTGGCGTTACAATCAACTTTTCATCTTGAATTGATAAACGGCTAAGTTCATTTCCCGACAACCATATTTCACCATTTTTACGTTGTAACATCATATTAATGTTACTAAAGAATCTTCTACCATCTTCACGAAAAGCAGGAGATGTAAAATTATCAGTGGCAGGATTATATATTTGAACACCGTTATAACAACCTATCAACAGATTGCCTTTATCATCTTCAAGCAAACATCTCACTAGATTGTGCGCCAGAGAATTTCTATTCTTTGAATCATGTTTATATATCGAAAACTTAGTGCCATCATATCGATTTAGTCCATCTTCGGTTGCTACCCATATCATACCATTTCTATCTTGATATATTTTATTGATTAAGCTACTCGATAATTCACGGTCGGCAGTAAAAAGCTTGCTATTCTGTGCAGAAAGAGCAATAGACACAAAGGACAAAATCAAAAATAGTATTGACTTGTTTCTCATAATATAGTATTTGGTTAATACAAATATATATCAAATCATTTGAGTCTACAAAATAAAGA
>CAMTOV010000228.1 GCA_947074235.1 uncultured Bacteroides sp.
CGCAAGGTGCTAATGGTGTAATCATCATTACTACTAAATCGGGTAAAGAAGGTAAGGTTCAAGTTAACTTTGGTGCTTCTTTTGGATGGAGAAAAGCTACAAGATTGACTAAGTCTATGGATCCTTACAACTATGCTTATTATCAATATGAGCAAGGTTCAACTGCTTATGGTGGCTATGATGACTTGGAAATCTGGAAATCTCGTGAAGGCAATGACTTCCAAAAAGAAATCTTCGGAAACACTGGTAACCAACAACAGTACAATGTAAGTGTAAGCGGTGGTAACAAAGAAACTAAGTTCTCTGTATCATACAACCGTAATGATGAAAACAGTATCATGCGTGGTTCGGGTTTTGCAAAAGATAATATCAATGCAAAAATCAACACTCAATTGAGCAAGTGGATTAAGCTTGACTTCAATGCTCGTTTGACTAATACTAAAGTAAAAGGTTTAGGTTCGGGTGCAGATTCTAACGAATCGAATGCTGCTAACTCAATTGTAGCTAACTCAGTACGTTTCCGTCCTGTAAATCCATTGGATGTTAATACCGATGATGGCGACGAAAGTGAAACATCTCGTCAATACAATCCATTAGAGCGTCTTGATGCTACTCATAAAGTAAGAAATGACTTCAAACAAAATTACAACGTAGGTTTGGAATGGACTCCTATCAAAGGTTTAAGATTCCGCTCTGAATTTGGTTATGGTTTTAGAAGACTAGATACTGAACAAGCTTGGGCTGCACCTGCAGTACAAAACTCTAACTTGGGCGACAATGGTATGCCTCAAGTTGTACAAGTTAAATTGCAAAACCGTAACTGGAGAAATGCAAACACTGTAACTTATGATGCTAAACTATTTGGTGGTCGCGACCGTATCAACGTAATGGTTGGTGAAGAATCTTCTAGCACTCGCGATGTTGAGCACATTATGACTGCTACTGCTTTCCCTAAAGATATGACTATCGATGAGGTGTTGGCAAACATGGGTGCTGCTGGTACAACTCACCCTGTTCAAAGTACAATCGGTTTCAATGATAACAGACTTTCATTCTTTGGACGTGTAAACTATACATTGGCAGAACGCTATTTGTTTACTGTAACTATGCGTGCTGATGCTTCTTCTAAATTTGCTCAAGGTAGCCGTTGGGGATACTTCCCATCAGCAGCTTTCGCTTGGCGTATGAACGAAGAAAAGTTTATGGAAGGTACACAAGATTGGTTGTCTAACTTGAAACCTCGTATTTCTTATGGTTCGGTAGGTAACGACCGTATCCCAGCAGGTTTGATGTATACTACATACTCTATGGCTGCTGCTACTTCTAAAGGTCCTTACTTCGGTGAAATCTTTAACTCAATGATGGAACATGGTACAACTCTTTCAAATCCAAAATTGAAATGGGAAACTACTATTACTCGTAACTTTGGTATCGATTTTGGTTTCTTGAATAATCGTATCTCGGGTAGTGTTGATGCTTACTGGAATACAACTCAAGATTTGTTGATGAGAACAGAAATTCCTGCTCAAACAGGTTACTCTTACCAATATCAAAACTTTGGCCAAACTTCAAATAAAGGTTTAGAACTTCAATTGAACACTGTGTTGGTTGAGTCTAAAAACTTCAACTTAGATTTCAATATGAACGTTGCTTGGAATAAAAACCGCATCGATAAATTGAATACAGACAACCCATGGCAAAGTTCTAACTGGGCTGGTTCTACTCTTTCTAGATATGAAGACTTCCGTGTAGAAGAAGGTGGCCGTCTTGGTGAAGTATGGGGATATAAAACAAACGGATACTTCACAGTTTATGATGAAGTAAACAATCCTAATGGTGAGCTTGTATGGAACGGTGGTTCTTGGGGCCTTAAACCAGGTTTGACCGATAACTCTCCTACAATTACTGGTGGTAGATACTATCCTGGTGGTTTGAAAATTGAAACTGATGAAAACGGTGATCCATTAAAACAAAGACTAGGTAATACAGTTGCTCCTGTAAATGGTGGTTTCGGTATCTCTGGTAACTGGGGTAACTTTGACTTCACAGCGTTTATGAACTTCTCTGTAGGTAACAAAATTATCAACGGTACTAAATTGGCTACAGCTTTCCGTGCTGGTTCTTCAGCAGGTTACAATTTGAATGCTGATTTCAATCTTGACAATCGTTACAGCTGGATTGACCCTGCTACAGGTTTGAACATCGGTAATCCATCTACTAGCACAATTAATGCATATGGTGGTATTGAAAACGTAATCACTCGTTTGAATCAAATGAATGCTGGCGCTAACATGTACAATCCTGTTGGTGTAACTACTATGCAGTTAATTGACTATGCAGTAGAAAACGCTTCATTCCTACGTATACAAAATATCTCTATCGGTTATACACTTCCTAAAAACTTAGTTAAAAAAGCATGGCTTGAAAATGTACGTGTATACGCTACAGCTTACAACTTGTTTACTTTCACTAAGTACTCAGGTGCTGACCCAGAAGTAGATACTTCAAGTAAGAGAAATGCAATGTGTCCTGGTGTTGACTACGCTGCATATCCTAAGAGCCGCTCATTTGTAGCTGGTATTAATGTATCATTTTAATTTATAGAGAAACAGAAACATGAAAAATATATTTAAGAAAATATGTGTAGGTGCAGCTGCAATAGGTGTAATGACCTCATGCTCCGATTTTCTGGATCAAACTTCACCTTCTGAGTTGACAGAAGAGAATGTATTCAACTCAGTATATTACGCTAACAATGTATTGAATAAAGTATATGGTAGCTTAACTCTTGACCAAACTTACTCTCAATACTTCTCAATTGTTTGGAACTTAAATTCAGACTATGAGTTGGTTGATGGTTTTGGCAACGATGCTAATAATACTTCAAGTGAGCGTGGTAATATGAACTACAACCAAAACCCAGGATGGGCAAACTTAGCTAGAGCATGGGATAACATGTTTAGCGCTATAGAATATGCCAACATCGTGATAAATGGTATTAATAATAGTGAGTTACTTAATACTGATAGCCGTTCGGAAGCTTTGAAAATCAAAGCAGAAGCACAAGTACTTCGCGCAATGATGTATTTAGACTTAATTCGCAACTTTGGTGATATTCCAATGAAGATGGAACCATCAAAATCAGACTTAAGCAATGCTTACTTACCAAAATGTGATCGTGATGATATTCTTGATTTCTTGATTACAGATTTGGAAGATGCAGCAGAAAACTTGCCATGGGCAGGCACCGTTACAACAGAACACGTTACTAAAGGATATGCACACTCATTATTGGCTAACGTTGCCATGACACGTGCAGGATGGGCTATTCGCGAAGCAGCTAAAGCTGGATATGAAACAGCAGCAGATAGCGATCCTTCTTACCCAACACAACGTCCAAGCGAGCAAGAACGTGCAGCTTTATACAACACAGCTTTGACTCACTTGAATATTTTGATTAATTCAGGTCGTCACCAATTGAATCCTTCAATTGAAAACCACTGGTTGAAAGTAAACCAACTAGAACTTGATAATACTTACCGTGAAAACATCTTCGAAATCCCAATGGGATTGAGCAGAAGTGGTGAGCTTGGCTACACTGTAGGTGTACGTATCAATGGTTCTTCTTCTCAATATGGTGTGAAGGGTAACTCATCGGGTAAGGTAAAACTTCCTGCTCCATATCTATGGTCGTTCAACAAGAAAGACTTACGTCGTGACTTGACTTGTGCACCCTATGTTTTGAAAGAGACTGATGGCAAAATCGTAGAAAGCTTCGATGGCAACAAACCATTTGAAATGTATGTAGCTAAATGGGATATCCGTAAAATGAGTGAAAGATGGCGTACGGTTGCTATTGAAACAGGTGATGCTAAATGGATGTCGGGTATCAATGTAACTAAGATGCGTTACTCTTATGTATTGTTGATGTATGCTGAAGCAATGAACGAACTTTATGGTCCCGACCAAGTTGGTGGTGCTGGTATGTCTGCTCGTCAAGCATTGGCTGCTGTTCACGAACGTGCTTATGCAAGCGCTGACCTTGCTGAAGCAAAAGCTTATATCGCTTCAATTCCTGCAGATAGAGAATCATTCTTCAATGCTATCGTAGACGAAAACGCTTGGGAACTTGTGGGTGAAGGTTACCGTAAATTCGATTTGATTCGTTGGAACTTGCTTGGATCAAAAA
>CAMTOV010000229.1 GCA_947074235.1 uncultured Bacteroides sp.
TTTTCTCCTTCGGCATTGCGGTCAACGTATGTTTTGATAAGTCTATCTTTACCACTGTAGGTAAACTCTGTAAGCAATGAAGATTGTACTACACAGTATCTATTATCAAACAGCTCAATATCTAATGTACAGCTCTTGATAAGTACTACCTTGATATCTTGACTTTGGTCATAAAGCTCCCACTTCAAGTTGTCGGGAGTGATTAAACGTAGTTGAACTTGGAAGTTATCTTCTACAGTGATATTATTATAGATACCTTTCAATTTAACCACTGCCTTGCGCTCACCTGCCTTGATAGTAAATGAGTTTGAAACCAGTGTAAAGTGAATACCTTCTACTGCATTGGTGCCGGCATCAATTACTTCGATACCGAATGTACGATCATAATCATAGGCTGCTGTTGAAGCCACTTCTATCTCAAACTCCTCATCCGAAGCAAGAACAGGACAATAAGTGATTGTATCAGCAAAACCAACATACTCAGGACCTGCATAGGTCGTGTATTCGCTGTTGCAACCAACAAACGAAGTGGCTGCAATAAGAAATGCTAGAATTGATATATAATGTTTCATAATTAATTATTTGCTATTTGAGACAGAATTATTTGTTGCTCTCGTTTCCTACAATTTGCGAACCGGGTGCTTCAATCTCGTGTTGTGGAATAGGCCATACAAATAATGGATTGTTTGCTTCGATCTTTAAGCGATTGCCCGGAGCAACTGTGCTAGTTTGTGCTTTACGCTCAAATCCTTTGCCCCAACGTTTCAAGTCGTTCAAGCGGAAACCTTCCATATATAACTCGCGCACACGCTCTTGTTCAATCACATCCAACCAGTTGTTGGCATTGACAGCTGCCGAACCAGGATAGTTAGTATAACGAGCCTTGCGAAGTGTAGTGATGTCTGCTGCTGCTTTAGTATATTCAGGGTTAGCTTTTGCGCTATAAGCTTCAGCACGGATTAGATATTGCTCTGCTGTGCGGAATACTTTTGGTTGGTTTACACCTAAGATACCTAAGTTTGCAAAGCTTGGATTACCTGGATATTTCCAAAGAATAACAGCAGTCAAGCCATGAGGATAACCTGTTCTAACCGAGCGGAAATAAGATTGGTAGCGAGCGTCATTATATTCGAATGCATCATTTGCAATCCACGCCGAAGGAATATAATCGGGCGTATAGCTCATGTAGTCGTAGTTTAAGAAAACTGTACCCAATGCACCACCATAAGATGTAGTGGTAAAACCAACTCTCCACATGATTTCGTATGACATATCATCAGTCCACATATAATCTAAAGTAGTTTGAGAAGACGATGCATTGCTGTTTGCACTAGCCAATGTGTAGTTTGAGTTCTCAATTACCTTAGTAGAATACTCAATTGCAGTATCCCAATCTTGCATATATAGAGCAATACGCGCACGCAAACCATGGATAGCCGCCACAGTGAAGTAAGTAGAAGCATAGTAATCTGTTTGAATATTACCTTCGGCTACTTTCAAGTCGTTGATGATTTGATTGTATGTTTCGCGAAGTGTAGCACGCTTAGGAGTTGCTTTGTTGTAATAAGAGGTAGAGATTACCATACCTAAGTCTTCTACATCAGCAATTTCTTCAGTGTAAGCTTTGCAATAAAGTTTCACTAACTCCGAATAAGCCAATGCTCTAGCGAAGTGAGCTTCACCTTTGAATAAATCAATCTTTGCAAATTCAGCTTCTGTCTTGATGTTTTCTTCTACTTTAGGAAGATTGTCAAGCAAGTAGTTGCAACGACCAATTACTGTGTAAAGTGCATTATATACAGCAGCAACTTCACTATCAGTACTGTTGAAATCCCAAGTCCAAAAACGTCCATAAACATTTCTGAAACCCTCTACAGCGTGCACAAAGTCGGCTTGTATGTCAGGGCAGTGCGTCAAGTATCCGCTATATAGTGCTCCACTTTTGAAGGCAGCATATACACCGTTCATTACTTGCTCTGCGTCATTTATTGTTTGAATTGCTTCATCATCAATAATAGCATTAGATGGAGTTTTATCTAAGCACGATGAGAAAAACAATGAAGCAAAAGCTATTGCTAATATCTTAAATTGTTTCATATTAAATATTGCCTTGTTTTATTAGAATGTGAAATCTACACCGAATGTAAACTGGCGCGACATTGGGTATTGAGCTTGATAAATGTTTGAAGTACCTTCTGGGTCTAGACCACTGAACTTAGTAAATGTAAGTAGGTTTTGTCCTTGACCATATAGACGGATAGACTGTACAAAGCCAATCTTTTGAGTCCATGCTTGTGGCAAGTTCCAGTTCAAAGTCAAGTTCTTCAAACGAAGGAATGATGCATCTTCAAGAAGTCTATCATCAAACTCAGTCATTACACCATGACGTGGGATATCTGTGATATCACCTGGTGCTTTCCAGCGATCCAACAAGCGTTTTGATTGATTGTAAGAAGTAAAACGTCCGTTACTTTCATCGAAATAGCGGTCATTGTTTATCATCCAACGGTCTTTCACCCAGCTAAAGTGAGCAGTAAGTGATATACCTTTCCAAGAAAGAGTTGTACCAAAACCTCCTTGCCAAGGTGCAAATTGAGTTTTGTCTAGCAACACGCGATCTTCTGTATTCATCACATTTGTGATTTCACCATCTTTTGTATACCAAAGGGCGTCACCATTCAATGGGTTTACACCTGCAAATTGATTCAAATAGAATGAACCTACTGGGTTGCCAACTACTAGTTTAGTGTTAGTAGATGCGTATTCGTAAGAGTCTACACCATTGTATAGGCTAAGGATCTTGTTCTTGTTGTAAGATACATTAGCAGACAATTGCCAATCCCATCCGTTAGCGCGAATCACACTACCCGATAGCATAAGCTCTACACCACGGTTCACCATCGAACCTTCGTTTTGCCACATAAATGTAACTCCCGAGTTGGTTGATGAGTTTACAGGAACGCTCATAAGCATGTCTGTAGTCTTCTTATTGTAAAGTTCAATGTCTAGATTAATACGGTTTACAAAGCCCAGACGGAATGCCAAGTTGGTAGTCCATAGTTTCTCCCAACCTAAGTTAGGGTTCTTTTGGCGAACTGGGATAAGACCTGCGTCTCCTACATAGTCAACGCCTCCGCCTACTATACCCAAGTGGTCGTAGTATGGAATTTCAGAGTTACCCGATGTACCTGTACTAAGAGCTACTTGAGCTGTTGTCAACCAAGTTAAGTCTTTCATGAACGACTCGTTGCGTACATTCCACATGAAACCAAGCGACCAGAACATACCCCAACGGTGGTTCTTGCTAAAACGCGAAGAAGCATCGGTACGAACAGAAGCATCTGCGTAGAAACGGTCGTCGAAGCTATACTCGGCACGTCCAAAGAATGATAAATAAGAGTATGATTGCTCAATATCCGACCAGCTGCGGGCAATAGTACCATTGCTAAGATCGGTTAGTTGATCGTTGTTTTGACCACGCACTGAAGTAGAGAAACCATCATAGTAGTAATCTACCCCTTCTTGTCCAACTAGGAAGTTGAAGAAGTGCTTTCTATCAAGATCGAAGTTATAAGTCACTGTATTAGTGATAGAAAGAGTCTGCATATTCGTTACAGAGCGACCAGCTGTACCTTGACCATTGTTGGGCAAGTAGCTAGGAAGCGATTGAACGAAAGTCTTACCTTGCAAGAAGTCGTAACCAAATTGTGAACGAACTTTCAAGTTCTCAATTGGAGTAATCTCTACGAAAGGCAACATCATGTACTTGTACTTTTGGCGGCTCAAAGGGTTGTTAGCAATCCACTCAAGTGGGTTTTCGCCAAAGCTTTGCCATGTACCATCGTTTACCGATGCCAACGAACCATCTTCATTGTATGGAGAGTAGTATGGAAGCATAAAGCGAGCTGCCGAAATTGGAGTTACCAATGTATAAGAGCCTTCATCAGCTTCTGCATAATCTTCGTAAGTGAACATTGAGTTTACACCTAGCTTCAACCATCTAGCAGCTCTCACGTCGAAGTTGGCACGAAGACCAGTACGCGAGAAGTGTGAAGCTACAGCTGTACCTTCTTGGTTGTAGTAGTTACCCGACACAAAGTAGTTGAAACGATCGCCTGCACCACTGATAGACACGTCGTAGTTTTGAAGAGGAGCTGTTTTGTTGAACACCTCATCTACCCAGCG
>CAMTOV010000230.1 GCA_947074235.1 uncultured Bacteroides sp.
CTGATTACAACAAAGCTAACACTACTTTGAACAACATCGCTGACAAAGATGCTTATACTTACTACCTAACAGCTATCTTGGGTGCTAGAACAAACAATACTAATATGGTAAATGAAAACTTGAAACAAGCAATCGCTTTGAATCCAAGTTTAGCTAAAAAAGCTGCTGTTGACTTGGAATTCTCTAAGTACTTCACTAACCCAGCATTTATAGCAATCATTTCTCAATAATAGCTACATTCATAAGTAATTTAAATATTGCTATATTTTCAATCCGCCTCCTTATACATTAGGGAGGCGGATTTTTTATTCCCCCTATTACAATATATATTGAGTCTCAAAAAACACATTTCTGAAGCAAATACTTTTTTTTCAGTTGTAAAACACCTATTTTCGCAAAGTAAATATTGATAAACAATGAGAAAATTCTTTATTCCACTACTTATAATAATAACTTTAGCGGCTTGCCATAAAAAATCAGATGCCACACTCATAACGGGAAACATTACTGGGATGGGCAATGACACCATTTACCTCTATAGCTTCGACGATAGTAGCGATGTGATAGACACCATTTTTGTTGAAGATGACAGGTTCGCTTATTCTTTAAATACAGATACTTTGACTGCCAATATTTTACTTTTTAGCGATGGCAGTGAGTTTCCCTTATTTATCGATAAAAACATTGAAATAAATATTAATGGTGATAGTGCTTCATTACAACGATTGAAAGTGCATGGCGGATTAGCTAATGAAACTTATGCACGTTTTGTTGATAATATAATCGCTGCAGATACTACCGGACAAAGCATCGAGAAAGTAGCTGAAGATTTTATTTTAAACAACCGCACATCTACTGTGAGTATTTATCTGCTTGATAGATATTTCGTGCAGAGCACCAATCCCGATTTCTCACAGATAAAGAAACTTATCGAATCAATGGCTGGAACACTTCAAGATGATTCACGCATCGCGACCTTCAACGAAATAGTAACACAATCAGAAAAGGCTGCTACAGGCAGAATAATTCCTTTTTTCAGTCTGATCAACAAAGACGGAGAGAAGATTACCCGCAATGACAACTACAAAGACAAGTTTCTCGTCATCAACTTTTGGTCATCTTGGAATGATAGCAGCCGCATTGATAACCAACAAATGCGCAAAATCTATAAGAAGTATCGCAAAAACAAGGATGTAGGATTGCTTAGTATATCCTTGGATATAAACAAAGAGAATTGGCTAGAGGCTATTGACCAAGATACACTAAGCTGGGAGCAGGTTTCCGATTTAAGTGGAATGAATTCGTCTGTGCTCAACACACTTGCTATCTACAATATACCCAATACGATACTTGTAGGTAAAAATGGCCGAATTTTAGCACGTGATGTATCGCCCGACAGCATTGCTAAACTTATTGAAAGCGAACTTAAAAAAGAAGAGAAGAAAGCAGCTGAAGCCAAGAAGAAAAAGAAATAATTGTACAAACACGACATCTCCCCTAATTTATTATGCTGATAAAAACCTTTGGTGCAGCGGTGCAAGGCATCGATGCCACTCTCATCACGATTGAAGTAAACAGCACTCGTGGCTGCATGTTTTACCTCGTAGGCCTGCCCGACTCCGCCATCAAAGAGAGCCATCAGCGCATTATATCGGCCTTGCAGGTATGTGGACTGAAAATGCCTACTGCCAATATCGTTATCAATATGGCTCCGGCCGATATCCGCAAAGAGGGTGCTGCCTACGACCTTCCATTGGCCATTGGTATCCTAGCTTCCAACGACATGATACTCCCTCACCGACTAGCCACGCACATAATCATGGGCGAATTGAGCCTCGATGGTAGCATACACCCCATCAAGGGGGCATTGCCTATCGCCATCAAAGCACGCGAGTTGGGTTTTGAAGGACTCATCATCCCGCAAGCCAATGCGCGCGAAGCAGCTGTGGTCAACAACCTCAACGTATATGGCGTAAAGCACATTAGCGAGGTGATTGACTTCTTCAATGAGAAGCGCGCGCTAGAGTCTACGGTAGTAAATACCCGTGAGGAGTTTTATCAGAGCCAGGAGACATTCGATTTCGACTTTGCCGATGTGAAAGGACAAGAGAGTGTGAAGCGCGCACTTGAAGTAGCAGCGAGCGGCGGGCACAACATTGTCATGATTGGTGCACCCGGATCGGGCAAATCGATGATGGCCAAACGATTACCATCCATTCTGCCTCCACTTTCGCTAAGCGAAAGCTTGGAGACAACCAAGATACACAGCGTGTCGGGACAGCTCGACCGCAACTCATCGCTCATCTCGCGTCGCCCCTTTCGCGACCCCCACCACACCATCTCGCAGGTAGCCCTAGTGGGTGGAGGTAGCTTTCCACAGCCGGGAGAGGTGAGCTTGGCGCACAATGGTGTATTCTTCCTTGATGAATTGCCCGAGTTTAACAGACCCGTGCTGGAGGTGCTTCGTCAACCACTCGAAGACCGTCGCATTACCATATCGAGGGTGAAGTATACGGTGAACTACCCCGCTAGTTTTATGATGGTAGCCTCGATGAACCCCTGTCCGTGTGGCTACTACAACCACCCCACCCGCCAGTGCGTATGCTCACCCGGTCAGGTGCAGAAGTACCTCAACAAGGTGTCGGGACCATTAATGGACCGCATCGATATACAGATAGAGATAGTACCCGTGCCTTTTGAGAAGATGGCAGAACAGAAGAGCGGAGAGCCCAGCACACAGATTCGTGAGCGAGTGATTCGTGCTCGCCAGATGCAAGAGGAGCGCTTCAAAGAGCACACCGATATACACTGCAATGCGCAGATGACTAGCAAGCTGCTAGCCAAGCATGCACAGCCCGATGAAAACGGATTGAAACTATTGAAGAATGCCATGGAGCGCCTCAACCTATCGGCTCGTGCTTACGACCGCATCTTGAAGGTAGCACGCACCATAGCCGACCTCGATGGCAGTACTCAGGTGCAATCTATGCATATTGGCGAAGCCATCAACTACCGCAGCCTCGACCGTGAGAACTGGGCAGGATAACCCCATCCACCTATTTCACTTCAATCCTTCGGAGCATCTTCTACCGGTGCTTCCCATAAAGGAGCTTCCCACTGCGGAGCATCCTCGGGCGGCGACTCCCACAAAGGCGCTTCCCACTGAGGTGCTTCTTCGGGTGGAGACTCCCACAACGGAGCTTCCCACAGAGGTGCATCACCCCCTGTTTCATCGTTTTTTTTCACACTCTTTTTCTTCATCTTTTTATACATATTAAATCGGTTTACTGAGTAGCCTTTGCCCGCCTATTGGCAAGCCCTTGCCACCATGCCGAGTAGCCCTTGCCAGTACGCTAATCACGCCTTGCCAGCAAAACTACTCTACAGCGCTTCTCAACATCCCTATTCATCGGAGTTATCAGCAATAAAACAAACAATGAAAAAAATAAGTTGAAGATTTCAAAAATATTAATGAAATAATCAACCAACCAAACGTTTTCATTGTTTAAAAGCTATTATGATAACTTAATTTAAAATGAAAATAAACATTAAATTCACAATCACGCTATTGAGTTTGTGTTTTCTATCGCTTTATAGCATAGCGCAAAACAACGTAGAAGTAGAGATAGACGAACCCTCTAGGGTTATCTTTATATCCAGCGACAAGGCAGGAAACGAGGTAATTAGAATATTAGATAAAACCAAATCGCCTAAGTTCAACGAGCACAATACCCCTCGTTTTTTGCTTACCAGCAAGAACGATAACTTTGCACTCGGTATTGGTGGCTACGTCAGGGCACTGGCTTCTTACGACTTTGGCGGCATTGTCAATGGGCTTAGCTTCAACACATCCAAATTTCCTGTACCAGGAACAACAGGCGTAAGAAATCAATATCAAATGGATATATCGCACTCTACCCTCTTTGTAAAACTGGTAGGTAAAACGAAAAAACTAGGGGATATAGTAGCCTACATCAACGGTAACTTCACGGGAGACAACTATGGATTTAAGCTTCACAACGCTTACGTGCAGTTCTTGGGATTCTTGGTGGGCTACAACTTTGGGCAGTTTATGGATCAGCCTGCCGTAGCACCCACTATCGACTACCTAGGCCCAAGTGGTATGGTAAACTATCGGGTGATACAGCTGAGCTACACCTACGATAAACTGAAGA
>CAMTOV010000231.1 GCA_947074235.1 uncultured Bacteroides sp.
AGTGGTATTGTGATATGGGTGCCACGCAGCAAGAAAGCGTTGAAGAACCGTTTAACTATAAACTGCAAAAAAGGTTGGTTACGATTCTTCTATGACCTACATGTAGCAGGGGGGATTTATACAGTTATTATTCTTTTAGTTTTGGCGCTAACTGGGTTGACTTGGTCGTTCGGCTGGTATCGCAATGCCTTTTATGCTGTATTTGGTGTAGAGATGACTGCCCAGGCAGCTCCTCATGGTGCACCCGCATCTGCTGCTGTCCAAAAGCCACAAGGTGAAGCTCGAACGGAACATAGTGAAAGAGGTGAAGGTCAAGAACGTGGTGCTCGTCCTGAAAATGCCGGCGAAAGATCGGAAAGAAGAGGCGAAAATACAGAGCGCACGGGTGGTAGACCATCTGGCGAAGGACAATCAGAAAATAGAGGTGGTGGTCGCCCCGCAAATGCTATTGAGTGGAATAAGGCATTAGCCTCTATCGAAGCGCAGTTTCCTAATTACCGTACTATCACCATTCAACCGGGCTCAGCTTCGGTATCTACTACCAAGTATGGAAATACCAGAGCAAGCGACCGTGTAACTTTCGATAATCAAACAGGTGATATATCAGATATTCAGTATTACAAAGACCAACCCAAATCGAGCAAGATACGTGGATGGATTTATGCCGTACATGTTGGAGCATGGGGGGGTACTTTTACCAAAATCATTACCTGTATAGTATCCCTACTAGGAGGTGTTTTTGCACTTTCGGGATATTATTTCTGGTGGAGAAAACGTTCTGTAAAGCGAAATAGGCTTAGCAAAAAGGTCTAATAAACAGATATATAACAAGAGCGAGGATATTCTATCATGATGGAATATCCTCGCTCTTATTTTATAAGTATATCCTCACTATCTACATCATCAGCAGCAATATAAGTTGCCCCGAAATGATGCGTAAGAACATAGTGAGTGGATAAACGGTAGAATAACCAACAGCTGGAGCATCATTATTTGATACTTGATTAGAGTAGGCTAGGGCAGGTGGGTCGGTTGTACTACCTGCAAGAAGCCCCATTAAGGTGAAGTAATTCACCTTATAATATAGACGTGCTATTGTTCCGATGATGAGTAGTGGCACTACCGTAATCAGAAAACCATATCCTACATACATTGCTCCATCACCATCTACCACTGTATTCACGAAGTTTGCGCCTGCTTCTATTCCTACACTTGCTAAGAATAGCACAATACCAATTTCGCGAAGCATCAAATTGGCACTCATGGTAGTGTATGTCACAAGGTGTAGTTTATAACCAAATCGCCCGATTAAAATAGCCACTACTAAAGGGCCACCCGCTAAACCAAGTTTTACGGGAGTTGGCATGCCAGGAAAGGCAATAGGAATACTACCTAGCAAGATTCCCAAGAAGATTCCTACAAAGATGGTAACAATGTTTGGATGGTCAAGTCGTTTAAGTGAATTACCTAGCACATTGGCTACACGCTCCACTGCATCTTGTTGGCCTACCACCATCACACGGTCACCTACTTGAAGTGTAAGATGTGGGTCGGCAAATAAATCCATTCCCGAACGATTGACACGAGTAATATTTACACCATACAATCCACGAAAATGCATATCTCCCAGTTTCTTACCATTAATCTCCGTTTTGGTGATTAACACCCTACGCGATACCATTGGCATATCCTCTTTTTCCCAATCTACTTTTACCTCTTTGCCAATAAAAGCTGAAATGGCTTCTGCGTCCTCTTCAGAGCAAACAATAAATAACTGATCGCCAATGTGGAAAACCGTTTCTTGATTGGGGATAGATACATGCCCTTCATGACGAAAACGTGAACAAACGAATGGTCGTCCAAGAAACTCTTTTACTTGCAATAGCTTTTTGCTGTCTATTGACTCGTTGCGCACCTCAAGACTCATAAGGTGAGGCTTATGTTTCATGTTCTCGCTATTTTGATTCAATAATGCTTTTTCCTCTTTTGATAGGTTGATACGGAAAATATATCGGATGGCAATGATAGAACCGATGATGCCAACCACACCCAGTGGGTAAGCACATGCATATCCTAATGCTATTTGTGGTCCTTGATAGTTGAGTTGTGTCAATGCTTCTTGTGCGGCACCTAGACCGGGAGTATTGGTTACTGCTCCGTATAATATACCAACAATCATAGGAAGCTCCACCTGTCCGTTGCCTATAAAATACAAACCTAATGCCACTGCTATATTTAGCGCTACAATGCCCATTGCTAATAAATTAAGGCTCATTCCCCCCTTCTTAAACGATGAAAAGAATCCCGGACCCACTTGTAATCCAATACAGAATACAAAGAGTATCAACCCGAACTCACGAATGAAATGAAGAATATGTATATCCCCCGTGAAGCCAAAGTGCCCCATCAATATACCAGTAAATAACACGAACGTTACACCTAGCGATACGCCAAAAATTTTAATCTTTCCGAGAAGAACTCCTGCAGCAATCACAAATGCATATAAAAACACGATGTGTGCTACGGAATTTGGGTCCCATAGTAGCTTTTCTATCCAATCCATAATACCTTTTATTGAAAATTATGCAAAATTAGGTATAACGCAAAAGTGTACCAAGTATATCTCTTTTAAATTTTATTTTGTTCTTTTATTGATTTGATTATAATCAAATAGGCGGCTTTTAGTTATCAATTGAAATATTTAGAGCTTTAAACACTTTATGTTGATATTATTCGATGTTTTATTTCTACTTATGGCTAAAACAGTTGGCAGTTTTAAATAAAAAACCTCATTGGCAATAATGTATCAATCTTATAAATGATATAGTCTAAACTATTTCTTTCTTTTTGCAAACTCTATATAGCAATAAGGCTTTTCTAACGCTTCTCAATGCGAAATTTCCATAAAAAAAATACCGATTGTTAACTAATTATTTATCTTTGTCTTGCTAGTGTTACACCTTTTTGGCGAGGTGTAATTTTAGTATTATATTATTTATAATGAAACAAATTAATTTTCTATTAAATCAATTATAAACTATGGCAGACAGTAAAGAAAAACTCTTCTCAGACTTTTCGCCGATTTCTACCGAAAAGTGGATGGACAAAGTAACAGCCGATCTTAAAGGTGCTGATTTTGAGAAGAAACTTGTTTGGAAAACCAATGAAGGTTTCAAAGTGAAACCTTTCTATCGGATGGAAGACCTTGAAGGGTTAAAAACAACCGATGCTCTTCCGGGTGAATTCCCATATCTACGTGGTACTAAGAAAGATAGCAATGCATGGATGGTGCGTCAAGAGATTAGAGTAGAATCTCCTGAAGCGGCAAATGCCAAAGCGCTTGATATTTTAAACAAAGGTGTTGATTCTCTTTCATTTCACTTGAAAGCTAAAGAGATTAGTGCCGCATATATCGAGACACTTTTGACAGATATTTGTGCAGAGTGTGTAGAGTTAAACTTCTCTACTTGCCAATGTCATTCGGTGGAGCTAGCTAACTTATTGATAGATTATTTCAAAAAGAAAGAGTATGACTTGGCTAAGCTGAAAGGATCTATCAACTACGATTACTTCAATAAAATGATTTCTCGTGGTAAAGATAATGGTGACTTGGTACAAACAGCTAAAGACTTAATCGCAGCTGTGCAACCATTGCCATTGTTCAGAGTATTGAATGTTCATGCTATCTCGTTGAACAATGCAGGTGCTTATATCTCGCAAGAGTTGGGCTATGCTTTGGCTTGGGGTAACGAATATATGAGCCTACTTACTGATGCCGGTGTAGATGCAACAGAAGTAGCAAAACGCATCAAGTTCCACTTTGGTGTTAGCTCTAACTATTTCCTAGAAATTGCAAAATTCCGTGCAGCTCGTTTGTTGTGGGCTAATATTGTAGCTTCTTATAAACCAACTTGCAACTGTGCTGCTAAGATGAATGTACATGCCGAAACATCTACTTTCAACTTGACGCTATATGATGCACATGTAAACTTGCTTCGTACTCAAACCGAAGCGATGAGTGCTGCCTTGGGTGGAGTAGACTCAATGACGGTATCTCCGTTTGATAAAACTTATCAAACTCCCGATGATTTCTCAGAACGCTTGGCTCGCAACCAACAATTGTTGTTGAAAGAAGAATCTCACTTCGACAAGGTGGTAGATGCAG
>CAMTOV010000232.1 GCA_947074235.1 uncultured Bacteroides sp.
GAGTGGGGTTACTCAAACAAAGTATTGGAAATGGCTCGTGTAATCAGCAAATAATTATATCCAATATAATCCTTGAAAGGTTGCTTCGAAATATTCGAAGCAACCTTTTTTTTATATCCATATTTAAATGCAAAACCAATATACCACAGTCAATCGCTAATACTTTTTAAAAAGGGAATGAAAGACTGCCTAGTTTGGAACAATTTTTGTACGTTTGTAAAAACGATTATATTTATATCTATCTATAAAGTACATGAATATTAAAAAATTAACTGCTACTCTCATAGCAACTTTTGTAATAAGTATGATGAATGCTCAAAATCCTTTTTTTGAAAAGTATAACACCCCGCACGAAACGGCTCCTTTTGATAAAATAAAAGTTGAACACTTTGAACCTGCAATTCGCGAAGGCATGCGCCAACATGCCGAAGAAGTGGATGCAATTGTTTCAAATTCCGATGCCCCTACATTTAACAATACAATTGTAGCTCTTGAAACAGCCGGTGAGTTACTTAGCCGCACGATGAGCGTGTTTGGGAATTTACAGGGTGCAGAAACAAACGACGAGCTCCTTGCATTAGCTAAAGAAATGGCTCCTGCAATGAATGAGCATAGCAACAACATTCGTTTGAATGAAAAACTATTTGCTCGCGTGAAAGCTGTTTACAATCAAAAGGATCAGCTAAACTTGACAGTTGAACAAAAGAGTTTACTTGATAAGACATATAAAAGCTTTGTTCGCTATGGAGCTAATCTTTCACACGAAGATCAACAAAAATATCGCAAATTATCCGAAAAACTTAATTTATTGAGTCTTCAATTTGGTCAAAACAACTTGAAAGAGACTAACGAATATGTAATGCTTGTTAATAACATCGATGAATTAGCAGGACTTCCTAAAGATGAAATAACCTCAGCTGCTCAAACAGCAAAAGAGAAAGGATTAGAGGGTTGGGCATTTACACTACAAGCTCCAAGCTATATCCCCTTTATGAAATATGCTCAAAATCGCGATTTGCGTCGTCAGCTGTATATGGCTTACAATACTAAATGTACAAATGATAATGATTATAACAATATTGAAATTGTAAAAGAGATAGCAAATACTCGCATGGAGATTGCGCAACTTTTAGGCTTTGACAACTTTGCCGAATATGTACTTAAAGAACGTATGGCTGAAAACAGTGATGCTGTTTACAATTTATTGAATCAGTTGATAGACGCTTACATGCCTATTGCTCAAAATGAATATACAGAATTGCAAGAATTAGCAAGACAAGATCAAGGTAATGACTTTGTAGTGATGCCGTGGGATTGGAGTTACTATTCAGACCAATTAAAAGATAAGAAGTTTAATCTTAACGAAGAGATGCTTCGCCCTTATTTTGAGCTTGAAAGTGTAAAAGGGGGTGTATTTGGTTTGGCCACCCAACTTTATGGCATTACTTTCAAAAAGAATAGTGAAATACCTGTTTATCACAAAGATGTTGATGCATATGAAGTGTTTGATAAAGACGGAAAGTATTTAGCTGTATTATATACCGACTTCCACCCACGCGCAGGCAAGCGTGCAGGTGCATGGATGACTGAGTACAAAGGACAATGGATTGACGAAAAAACAGGCGAAAATAGTCGTCCGCACGTATCTATCGTTATGAACTTTACTAAGCCAACTGAGTTGAAACCATCATTGTTGACTTTTGATGAGTTCGAGACTTTCTTGCATGAGTTTGGCCACGCTTTGCATGGCATTTTTGCCAACTCTACATACGAGAGCTTAAGTGGTACAAGCGTATATAGAGATTTCGTAGAACTACCATCACAAATTCTTGAGAATTATGCCACTGAAGAAGAGTTCTTGAATACATTTGCTAAGCATTATGAAACGGGTGAAAATATTCCTGCCGATTTAATTCAGCGCATCAAAGATGCTGCAAACTTCAATGCTGCTTATGCATGTATGCGCCAAGTTAGCTTTGGCCTACTCGATATGGGTTGGTTTACTCGCAACACTCCTTTTGATGGCGATGTAAAAGCTTTCGAAAAAGAAGCTTGGAGCAAGGCACAGATTTTACCAGTAATAGATGAAGCATGTATGAGCACTCAATTCTCACACATCTTTGCGGGTGGATATTCAGCAGGATACTACAGTTACAAATGGGCAGAAGTGCTAGATGCAGATGCATTTTCTGTTTTCAAAGAGAAAGGATTATTCAATCAAGAAGCTGCCGAATCGTTTAGAAATAACATTTTATCTACCGGAGGAACTGAACACCCTATGGTTATTTACAAACGTTTTAGAGGACAAGAGCCTACAATCGATGCTTTATTAAAAAGAAACGGCATTGAGGCTAAGTCTACCAATTAATATATAAACGAAAGATGAAATTAAAACATACTTGGCTGATTGTATTGTTATTACCATTGCTATTAAGCAGTTGTAACGACAGTGATGATGTGCAGAAGATATTCACCGGCCGCACTTGGAAGCTAACTTATATTACCAAGAAAAATGAACATGGCTGGTATAAGTTTCCAGGGGTAAGTGAAAATGTTTATCAATCATACGATCCTGTTAGCGGAACTCGCTATTTTGAAATTGAATTTGCAGGTAGTACTGATGATGGTGTTATCACAGGCGATTTTACGGGTACAGGATCCGTGAGAATGAATGGCACATTTAGAGCCAATGGAGTGAGCAATGCATTTACTGCAGCTATCAAAAGTAGTTCGGTAACTGGATCGCAAGACACACTAGGAAAATATATTATTGAAGGAATGGGTAAGACATTCTCTTATACTGGCGATATCAATAATTTATATTTGTATTTTGAATATAATTCTGAAACGTTGTGTTTATCTTTTGCACCAAGCAATTAATTATTTGACAACACTATGACAGACAAACAATTAGATTTGGATAGACGTTATATACGCATGGCTAGCATTTGGGCTGAAAACTCATATTGTGTAAGACGTAAAGTTGGTGCACTCATTGTAAAAGGCAAGATGATCATTTCAGACGGATACAATGGAACACCATCGGGGTTTGAAAATGTTTGCGAAGACGAGAATAACCTAACCAAGCCATACGTACTTCATGCCGAGGCTAACGCTATCACCAAAATTGCCCGTTCAAACAATAGCAGTGAAGATGCGACTATGTATGTAACAGCTTCGCCCTGCATTGAATGTGCAAAATTGATTATACAGGCTGGAATAAAGCGAGTTGTATATTCGGAACACTATCGCCTTGAAGATGGTATTGAGTTATTGAAAAGAGCAGGTATCGACGTGGTTTATATAGACCCCAAAGATACTAAAGAGAGTAGTAAATAATAAATGATATAGGTATATATGAGTAAAAAGACCTCATTACGCTTTATCCCACTTATTATCGCTGTAAGCGTTGTGGTGGGTATTTTAATCGGAACATTCTACACAAAGCACTATACAGGCAATCGATTGGGAATAATCAATGGTTCGTCTAATAAGCTTAATGCTCTATTGAGAATCATTGATGATCAATATGTAGATACGGTTAACATGACTGACCTTGTAGAAAAGGCAATGCCTCAAATTCTTGGTGAACTCGATCCCCACTCCACCTACATTCCTGCACAAGATTTGGAAGATGTGGTATCCGAATTAGAAGGTAGTTTTAGTGGAATTGGCATCCAATTTACAATCCAAAACGATACAATTCATGTCAACTCAGTGATTTCTGGCGGACCATCAGAGAAGGTAGGCTTGATGGCTGGAGACCGCATTGTGACGGTAGACGACTCGCTATTTGTAGGCAAATTGGTAAGCAACGACAAGGCTATGAAGAAGCTTAAAGGCCCGAAAGGCACTCAAGTAAAACTGGGTGTAAAGCGTGCATCAGAGAAAGAGTTGCTCTCTTTTGATATTGTCCGTGGTGACATCCCTCAAAACACAGTAGATGCTGCTTACTTGATAGATGATGAATATGGTTATATTCAAATTAGCAAGTTTGGACGTACCACTCATATAGAACTACTAAATGCATTGGCTCAACTAAGACATCAAGGTAGCAAAGGCTTGATTATCGACCTGCGTAGCAACACCGGTGGATATATGGAAGCGGCTACACGCATGGTGAATGAATTCTTGCCACAAGGCAAACT
>CAMTOV010000233.1 GCA_947074235.1 uncultured Bacteroides sp.
TCTATAATAGCTGTGAGATCTTCATGGCATAAACCTTGAAATAGAGGTAATTGCAATAAAGTGTCAAACATTGTATTCTTTATCATGGTTTAGTATTTTATTGTTGCAAAGTTAATTATAAATGAAACTCAATAGCGTAATTCATACGTGGTTTTTATTTTTTTTATTGTTTCTTAATTGTAAACTCAATTTCTGAAAAAACAGTTATTGTAAAATGTTTAAAAATACACTATCTTTGTACAAAAACTGAGAGTATATGTTTGAAAACTTTAATTTCCAACAAATGCTAAGTGCATTTATTGTGTTGTTTGCTGTGATTGATATTATTGGTTCAATTCCTATCATCATTAATTTGAAAGAGAAAGGAAAAGATGTCAACGCAATGAAAGCTACTTTGATTTCATTTGCCTTGCTGATTGGTTTCTTTTATGCCGGAGATATGATGTTGAAGCTATTTCATGTTGATATTGAGTCGTTTGCTGTTGCAGGAGCCTTCGTTATATTCTTAATGTCGTTGGAAATGATACTCGATATAGAGATTTTCAAAAATCAAGGACCAATCAAAGAAGCTACCTTAGTACCCTTGGTATTTCCATTGCTAGCAGGGGCTGGGGCATTTACTACATTGCTTTCACTTCGTGCAGAATATGCTAGTGTGAATATTATCACTGCTCTTGTGCTGAATATGATATGGGTATACTTTGTTGTAAGCATGACAGGTCGTGTAGAACGTTTTCTTGGAAAAGGTGGAATATATATTATCCGAAAATTCTTTGGTATTATCTTGTTGGCAATCTCTGTTAGACTATTTACAGCCAATATTACGATGTTAATAGATACGCTATCTAATAATTAATCTATAAACAAACTAAATTTAGACACAAAACTTCTTAAATGATGCAGTCAAACGCATTATTTTGAATTCTACATTATAAGACACTAAACCAACCTCAATTATATTATTTATGATCTTATTAAAACACCTTTTTTCAATGGTGTCAGTATTTTTATGCCTGACACTATTTGTATCATGTAACACAAACACAGAAGAGGTAAATGTCCCTCTAGTCCCTTTGCCAAATCAAGTTGTCGAAAAAGATGGTTACTTCACTTTGCAAAACGGAACTCCATTGTATGTATCAAGCTCGTTGGAAGCCAAAAGCAAATCGATTGTTGAATCTTTCGCTCAGCAAATCAATGAGGCTCTAACTATTCAACTTGCTTCTCAAACACTTGAAAACAAGAACCAACTACCTCAGCAGGGTATTATCTTTGTTGAAGGTGGAACAGATATTCTTGCCGAAGGATATAGTTTAGATGTTGAAGTAAATAGAATTATTATTAAAGCCTCTCACCCTGCTGGTTTTCTTTATGCCATTCAAACATTAAAGCAGTTGATGCCTATTGAGATTTATGGCAAAACAGCTACTGCTCTTACTGAATGTCAAATTCCTTGTGTATCTATTACTGATGCTCCACGCTTTGGGTATCGCGGTTTGATGATTGATGTTGCTCGTCACTTCTACACAAAAGAGCAAATGAAAAAGATTATCGATGTGATGACTGTTCATAAGTTGAATACATTGCATTGGCATCTTACCGATGATCAAGGTTGGAGAGTAGAGATAAAAAAATATCCATTGTTGACAGAAATTGGTAGTATGCGCAACAAAACCATGATTCGCAAAGAATGGGAAAACTACGACAATACTCCATACGGCGGCTTTTATACACAAGATGATATTAAAGAAATCGTTCAATATGCTGCTGATAATTGCATTACTGTAATTCCTGAGGTAGATCTTCCCGGCCACATGATGGCAGCTTTAGCGGCTTATCCAGAATTGGGTTGTACGGGTGGACCTTACGAGGTTTCTGGTCAATGGGGTATTCGTGAAGATGTACTTTGTCCAGGAAAAGAAAATACGTTTGAGTTTGTAGAAGGCGTTTTGATCGAAATTATGGAGCTTTTCCCATCTACTTATATTCATATTGGTGGTGATGAATGCCCTAAAGACCGTTGGGAAAAGTGTGAGTTGTGTCAGGCTCGTATCAAAGCAGAAAACATCCAAGCAGATGATAAGCATAGTGCTGAATTCTTCTTGCAAAGTTATACAATGGCTCGTGTAGAGAAATTTTTGAACGATCACGGAAGAAAATTCATTGGTTGGGACGAAATATTAGAAGGTGAAGTTTCTCCTAGCGCTACTATCATGTCATGGCGTGGAATGAAAGGTGGAATAGAAGCTGTTCGTATGGGCAATCAAGCGATTATGACTCCGAGCTCTTTTCTTTATTTTGATTACTATCAAACAATGGATACCGATAGTGATCCATTAGCTAATGGTGGTTACATTCCAGTAGAAAGAGTTTACTCTTTCAATCCAATACCTGCCGATCTTACTGAAGATGAGCAAAAGCTTGTTCTGGGCACACAAGCCAATCTTTGGACTGAATATATCACTTCAAATGAGCAGTTGGAATATATGTTATTGCCTCGTCTTGCTGCATTGAGTGAGGTGCAATGGACTAGTCCTGAAAAGAAAAATTGGGATAATTTCCTTGCACGTTTAGATCATACTACTGATATTTACAATCAGTTAGGCATGAGCTATGCTAATCATATTTACGAAGTAACTGGAAGTTATTCTGTAGAAGCTGATAAACCGGGGGTAGTATATGCTAAACTATCTACCCTGAATGATGCACCAATGTATTATACTCTTGATGGTAGTGAGCCAACAGTTGGAAGTATACTTTATACAACTCCAATTGAAATTACTGATGATTGCACGTTGAAGGCTTTTGCCAAAAGAGGGGATAAGCATACACGTGTCTTTAAAAAAGATTTTGTATTCAACAAAGCTACAGGGCATTTAGCTACTTTCGAAACAGCACCTTCAGATAGATTCATTTATGATGGAGCATCTATTTTTACAGATGGTGTGCGTGGCGATTTTAACTATTCTAACGGCCGTTGGTTAGGATATCTCGATAACTCTATCGAAACTATCATTGATTTTGGAACTCCAACTGCTGTTTCATCTGTAAAAGTGGGTGTTATGATTCAAGTGGGTGAGTGGCTTTTCCCTCCAACTAAAGTTTCTGTTTGGACTGCTACCGCAGATGGCTCTTTTGTTCTTCAATCTTCAATCGATATACCAATTGCTACCAAAGATATAGTAGATGGATTAACTGAGTATGGTTGTACATTCGAAGAGGTGCAAACACAAAAAATTAAATTACAAGTCGAGACAACTGGTGTAATACCAGAATGGCATAATGCCAAAGGAGAAAAAGGCTTCTTGTTTGTTGACGAAATAATTGTAGACTAATACCTAATACCCTATAAATAAAAACAATGTTTAATATGAATCTATGTAAATCCTTTTGTGCAGGCTTGCTATTGTTTATGGTAGCATGTTCTCCTTGCAATAAAGATAAATCGTATACTGATTATGTGAATCCTTTTATTGGTACAGGTGGCCACGGACATACTTATCCAGGAGCAGTTGTTCCTTTTGGTATGATTCAACCCAGCCCTGATACTCGTATCTATGAGTGGGATGCATGCTCGGGCTATCACTATAGCGACTCTACCATCAATGGTTTCTCTCATACACACTTAAGTGGAACAGGTTGTGGCGATTATGGTGATATCCTTATTATGCCAACGGTAGGTGAGCAACAATATCAATGGATGGGCCCAAATCATCAACAAACCGCTTACTATTCTCCATTTTCACACGATAATGAAGTGGCATCTCCCGGATATTATAGCGTATTCTTAGATAGATATGGTGTAAAAGCAGAGTTGACTGCCACTCAACGTGGTGCACTACATCGTTATACTTTCCCTCAAAGCGAACAAGCAGGATTTATTGTCGACTTAGACTATAGCCTACAAGGACAAAAGAATAGCGAAATGGAGCTTGTTGTGTTGAGCGATACAGAAATATGGGGAGGCAAAAAGACTCGTTTCTGGGCATTCGATCAGCCGGTTTATTTCTATATGAAGTTCTCTAAGCCTTTTACTTATACATTGGTTGATGAAGAAATCACTATGGAAGGTGTGAAGAACCCATATGCTTTATCAAAAGCTTTATTGCAGTTCGAAACTCAACCCGGCGA
>CAMTOV010000234.1 GCA_947074235.1 uncultured Bacteroides sp.
CCATTGTCGGAGGTGAAAGGGGATATTATATCTCGCGTGAAGTATCCTACCAACGAAAGTACATTGAATGGAAAGAACTGGCAAGAGGCAGTGGCTAAACTTCAAGATGGTACTAATAATTATTACACTAAAATGTATTGGGATGTGCGTACTTCTGTTTATGACCATCCGGCAAATAAATAAACAATGCTTGTTCTTTATAGTTGGATAATGCTGATTGTAAAGAACAGCCTGTTTGCTTTACATTTAATAATCTTCCCTACAGATAGGGAGTAAAATCAAGGGTACGATTCGTGAGAATCGTACCCTTGTTGATTTTTTATGGTTGACTAATGAATAATGTTATAAAAGGTCAATCATCAACGAGATATCGTCTTCGTCGATGCCTTTAGCAGTGAGATATTCTTTGTCTTTATAAAACATATCTACAAAGATATCTTTGCTATCAAACAGTGCAGCTGCTTTCTCGTAAAGGATGGCTGCTTCTTTAATATCTTGTGAGCACCAAGCCACATGTCCGGCATTGAGATAATCGATGCCTTGTGGTTTTTGTTCTATGATTTTTTGATAGTATTTGGCTGCTTGTTCGTATTTCTCGATAATAAATGAACACCAAGCCACACCGCGCCATGCTTTTAGTGAGTTGCTTTCTATAAAATCGAGCTTGAAGAAGTAATTGAGTGCTTCTTCGTATCGCGACATCTCTGCAAGGCAACTACCTATGAAGTAGATAATACTGCGATTGTCGGGTGAAATCTGTTCTACTTTTTGATAATACTCAAGTGCTTGAGCGTAATTGTGATTGATGCGATAGCAGGCAGCTAAGTGACGAATGGTCCAAATGTGATCGGGCTTAATGGTGTCTGCTTTGAGATAAGCGGCAATGGCTTCATCGAGCTTTTTGGTTTTTTGCAAAGCATAACCCAACTTCTGGTAGAGGTCGGATTGGGTGCTGAGCGAACCGTTAAGATCGATGATATTTTGGCAAAGCTCTGCTGTTTCTACCCAATGCTCTTTTTTTAAATGGAAATCGACAATAGCTGCCAAAGCTTGCTCGTTGTTGAGAATGGGCTTGAGTAACGGTGCTTTCTGCAACTCTATCTTTTCGTTGAATGGATTTCTAAACTCGTGACGGTAGGTGTTGAGTTTAAAGAAACGATAGAGGTCTTGTATGTATTGATTGCTCACAAAGTGCGGTTGCTCGGTGAGATTCTTGAATGATTTAGTTTTCTCGTCATTCATAAATTCATCCATCTGCTGCTCGGTGAGCTGACTGAACACCATGTCGCGCTGAGATTGAGGAAATTGCTGCATGATAAAGAACAAAGAGTACTTATCGCTATTGCAAAAAATGCCCGAATCGAGAATCATATTAAAGAATTTGTTGTCTTGGTAATCTCCGCTCATTGAAGTTTCAATATCATATTGTTGCTTGTCGAAAGGATAAAACCAGTGATGCAACTCACGGAAGAAAGGAAATCCTTTAAGACTGGCAAAAGTGCTCATCTGTACATCAGCTCCTTCCATTTGAAGTTCGCTCATCTCGCGTAGCTTGTCGCCAAGTTCTGTATCATCTAGCATATTTTGCCAATCGGGGTTTACTCCATCTTTTTCTTCATCGGAATCATCAATTCCTAGGCGCATATTCTTGATGGAAGAGGCATTTTTAATCATCTCGGGGATAATTTCTTCGCGCATCTTCTTGTCAATCTTCTCGGTTTCTTGTGCCAGTAGCAATTGCTTATAAACACGCAATATATCTGTAGAGAAAGTGGTTTTCTCATTAAGTGTATCGAGCAAATCGGACAACTGGGGGTAGAGGCTAGTTTGCTCGGGGTAGAAGTGGAAAACGATAGCAATGGCTACCAAAGCACGTTGCGACACAAATGTGTGTGGCGATTGGTAGGCCTGGAATAGCCAAGTAAATTTGCGCACGTCGAAGCATTTAATAAGACTAAGCATGACAGCACTAGTAAGAAGTGCCAGCGCATTGACTGGTACAAGCTCTGATGCTAATAGATGATTGGCTTGCGTTTCGTCTTCTACACTCCAATCACTATTGCAATAGGTCTGCAAAAAGAGCTGGCGGAGAGTATCTTCGTAATGCTTAATGATCTCTACTCGTTTATCTTTGGAGATTAAATCGCTCACAGCTAAATCATCATGAAAAGCGTCTAAACGATTTTGTATTTTACTAATAGGAAATGCTTGCCCTTCTTTATAGTAGGTTCTACGGCATCTATGATAGTAGTTGCTTGAAATATCATCGAGGATAGAGAGTTTAACTTGATCGGTTACTTCAAGAGTATCAGTCAGCAACTTAGCATGAAGTTTCTTTCGGCCTGGATCATTAACACCCACTTTCATGTATTGAAGCATATAGTGATAAGAGGTTTGTAGCTGCTCTAAGCGAGTTTGTAGCTCGTATTTATTGCATTGCCACAAATAAGATTCGAGTTGCACCAATGCCTCTTTGAGTCGTTTTTGCTTGATTAAATGGCAAATAGACTGATATTGTTCGTTAACTGTCATTTCATTCATAAAAAACGTATTATAGTTTCTATAAATAGCTAATACAAAAATAATGCCATGATTGGCAACTAAGACTTTTATCTTGTCTTATTCTTTAGGCGAAATTTTCAATTCCAAAGGTTTCATACTAAACCTTGTGAGTAGATATTCTAGTTCGTCGAGCGCTTTTATTACTTCATCAGCCTCCTTATCCCATTTTTTAGGAAACATGGCAAACATGCCATAGTCAGTCAAATTGAACCTACTAATGTTGCCCTTAGATTTTAGGTAATCAAAGATGGCTTTGGCACATGCCTCCTTTATATGCCCATTTTCGTCAAACGATTGCTTTTCTGTACCTGGCTTGGGGCCATAGTACAGGCAGATGATGAAGTATGTTACCTTTCTTTGTACTTGTCCTTTAGCATTTCTTTCTGGGATATTTCCATAGCACAACTCATATTGAAGTTCGCCTCTTTGAAAGGTATAATTGGTTGTATCGAAGCGTGCAAGATTGGTTGCATCTGGTATATATGTGCGTACAAACTTATTGATGTTTCTGTCTATTTTTTTTGGAGCTATAAAAGAGTAATAGTAGGTTAAGGCCCAAACAAATGGAATGCAGAAGATGAGTGGTATAAATGTCATACCTACTATCATCGAAAAATCCATTTTATTGGAGGATGTAAGTAGATTATAGATCATTACAATAAAGATAAATACACCGGCAATGAGCAATGGTATACTCCAACTTAAAGTTGTTTTACTCCACCACTTCCAATGGGAGGTATATACCAAATACTCAGAATTAAAAGTCCGTTTAAGGCTCTCTTTGATACTTAAATTGTCTGCATCGACATAGGCTAAATCTGTTATAATCATAGAATAGTGTATTAGTTATTTTCAGGAACTATAATGTATGTTTCTCAAAGATATGATTTTATTTTATGTTTAAATGTTTTAGGTGGTGTAATTGTTTGAGCTATAGTAACAATGTAAATGCAAAAAGAATAGTCTTTTAAACATAAAAGTAGGGTTAGGATTGTTTGGAGATATTATTCTTTGGGAAGCATGCAAAATCTTGTGAGTAAATATGCTAGTTCATCAAGGGTTTTTGTTACTTCACCCGCATCCTTGTCTCCTTCTTTAGGAAAGATAGCAAACAAGTCATCGTCAGTCAAAGTGAGCTGATTGTAAGTATCCTTAGTTTGTATGTAATCGTTAATGGCTTCGATGCCTTCATCCGTAAGATATCCATTATCGTCTGACAAAACTTCTTCGGTGTTGGGTTGAGGTTCATAATAAAGGCAGATTAGAAAGTAAGCTACCTTTTTCTTTACATCTCCTTTTACAGATACATGAGGAATAAGCGAATAGCACAATTCAAATTGTAGATGACCTCTCTGAAAGGTATAATTGGTAACAGTGTGGCGAGCGAGATTGGTTGCGTCGGGTATATAGGTAGCTACAAACTGCTTGATGCTGTTGTCTATTTTCTTGGGAGCTATAAACGAGTAATAGTAGGTTA
>CAMTOV010000235.1 GCA_947074235.1 uncultured Bacteroides sp.
TTTGCTGCTCATTGGAAATACAAAGCGGGTGGTGATGGTAGTGAAGATGAAGGCGAACTAGAGAAATGGCTTAAAACCATTAAAGAGATACTGGAAGACCCTCAACCCGATGCTATGGACTTTCTCGATACAATCAAGTTAAACTTATTTGCTTCAGAAATCTTTGTGTTTACGCCAAAGGGCGAATTAAAAACTCTACCACAAAACTCAACAGCTCTCGATTTTGCTTTTTCTCTTCATACCGATATAGGTAGTCATTGTATTGGGGCTAAAGTAAATCATAAACTCGTGCCACTGAGTCATAAATTGCAAAGTGGCGATCAGGTTGAGATTCTTACATCTAAATCTCAACGAGTACAACCTCAGTGGGAGCTGTTTGCAACTACAGCCAGAGCTCGCACTAAAATTGCAAACATTTTAAAAAAGGACCGCAAAAACAATCAAAAGAAAGGCGAAGAAAAGCTGATTGAGTTCCTTAAGAAAGATGAATTAAGCCCAGATGGTGAGATTATCACTAAGTTATGTCGAATGCATAATTTCAAGAATGAAGAAGAGCTTCTTGTAGCTATCGGAAACAAAACCATCTTTTTAGGTGATAACGAACGAAATGAGTTGCGCGAAAAGCAAACAGGAAACTGGAAGAAAATACTTTCTTTCTCATTTGGCAATAATAATAAAGATAAAAAGCCTGCTACTCAACCAGAGGTAGAAGATACGTCTGAGAAAGAAAAAATAAATACTAAGAAGATTCTTAAACTCACTGAAGACGCTCTTCAAAAGAAGTACATTATGGCCGATTGCTGTCATCCTATTCCGGGTGATGATGTGCTAGGCTATATAGATGAAAATGAAAGAGTAATTATCCATAAACGTCAATGTCCTATTGCTGCCAAACTAAAAAGTAGCTATGGAAATAGAATTATTGCTACAGAGTGGGATACACACAAGGCTTTGTCATTCTTGGTTTATATTTATATCAAAGGTATTGATAGTGTGGGGTTGCTAAATGAAGTGACACAAGTCATCTCTCGTCAGATGAATGTAAATATCCGTAAGTTAAATATCGAAACGGAAGATGGAATTTTTGAAGGTAAGATTCAATTATGGGTACATGATGTTGAAGATGTAAAATCAATTTGCAACAATTTGAAACAAGTGCAAAATATTAAAACGGTCAATAGGGTAGAAGCATAGCGCTTTCTATCCTTCCGTATTAATACCTCCTTCTTTTACTGCATTGTCAAGCTCTTTGCGTATCGCTTTCAATTCTTCCTTTATGCGCTTAAGGCGAGATGTGATATCATAGTTTTTACGCACTGCTTTACGCTCATTCTCTAAACGCTTGCGTGCACTCGATATCTTCATGCCCTTCTCCTTCACCAAATAATAAATCATGCGAAGAAGTTCAATGTCCTCTTCTTTGTATTGTCTTACTCCCCTTGCATTGGTTTTAGGTACAATTTGCGGAAACTCCTTTTCCCAGAAGCGAAGAGTCGATTGATTTACCTTAAGCATATCAGCCACTTCGGCTATTGAGTAATAGAGTTTCTTAGATTTATCGTTAGGTGTATTCATAAGCATTAATCGTATACTTTTCCGTGGTTAGCAGCAATTTGGATCATCTTGTCATAATCCTCAGCATTCAAATCCATAAAGTAGTAATTAACAGGGTTTACGGGTTTATCTTTTAAGTGTACTTCATAGTGAAGATGAGGCCCGGTACTCTTTCCAGTGCTGCCTACACCGCCAATTACTTCACCACGCACCACCTTCTTTCCTTGCTTGGTTTTGATATCTTTCAAGTGTGCATATACTGTTTTGTAGCCAAATCCATGGTCAACAATCACCGTATTGCCAAACTCACCCATCCAGCCGGTTTTTATCACCGTACCATCTCCAGTTGCATACACATCAGTTCCGGGGCTAGCCGAGAAGTCCATTCCTGCATGAAACTTAGTTGTGCCGTATATGGGGTCAATACGTGTTCCATATCCAGAGGCAGTCTTCTTCAAATCCTTATTGGATATAGGCTGAATGGCGGGAACTGATTTCAACATTTCGTCTTGATTTTTGCACATCTCCACCACATCGTCAAACGATTTTGATTGGATATATAATTGCTTATTTAGCAAGTCCATCTTTTGAGTGGTGTTTACTACAAGGTTGGCACTTGCCATATCCAGTAGTTGCTCGTAGCGGTTTGTTCCTCCATATCCTGCTTTACGAATGTCTGCAGAAATAGGGTCTGCTTGAAATACAACGCGATATAGATTATCATCACGAAGTTGAATATCTTCCAGTACATCCAATGCTTCGTCTAGTCTTTTTGAGAGTACATTATATTGAGCTAAAAGACGGCTGTTTTCAGAACGCAATTCCTTTTCAGAGGGAGAACCAAATATAAGAAGTAGGATAATAAAGCTACCTGCTCCAAGCCCCATCCCTATAAATAGTTGGCGCAAAATACCCAGAATTCGCTTTTTTACGGTTGGATAAACCTTTTCGTAAGCCTGAGTACGAGGATTATAAATGTAGTAAACTTTACGCATCTTAGTAATAATTTCAGGTGTTGATATCACAAAAGTAATAAAAACAAGCTATCTTTGCATTTCTTTTTTATGAATATTAACCTCAACAATAGATATATAAGTTATGTTGACTGCAAAAGAAACCAGAGATTCGTTTAAGAATTTCTTTGAGTCGAAAGGGCATCAAATCGTTCCATCGGCTCCAATGGTAATCAAAGATGATCCAACCCTGATGTTTACTAATGCAGGGATGAACCAATTTAAAGATATTATTTTAGGTAATCAACCTATCAAATACCCACGTGTAGCCGATTCACAAAAGTGTCTTCGCGTAAGTGGTAAACACAATGACTTGGAAGAGGTAGGACACGATACCTATCACCACACCATGTTTGAAATGCTTGGCAACTGGTCGTTTGGCGATTATTTCAAGAAAGAAGCTATTGAATGGGCTTGGGAATACTTGGTGGATGTATTGAAGCTAGATCCTGCTCGTCTTTATGCATCTGTTTTTGAAGGTAGTCCCGAAGAAGGATTGCTTCGTGATGATGAAGCTGCTTCATATTGGGAGAAATTCTTGCCGGTAGATCATATCATCAATGGCAACAAGAAAGATAACTTCTGGGAAATGGGAGATACAGGTCCTTGTGGTCCTTGTTCTGAAATTCATATCGACCTTCGTAGCGATGCCGAAAGAGCGGCATCATCGGGTCGTGACTTGGTAAACCATGATCATCCACAAGTGATTGAAATATGGAACCTTGTGTTTATGCAATACAACCGCAAGGCTGATGGTAGTCTTGATTCACTTCCTGCTAAGGTTATCGATACCGGTATGGGATTTGAGCGCCTTTGTATGGCACTTCAAGGCAAAACATCAAACTACGATACGGATGTGTTTCAACCCTTGATTAAGGCCATTGCTAAAATTGCCGGTGTAGAATACGGAAAAGATAAACAGCAAGATATCGCTATGCGTGTGATTGCCGACCATATCCGTACTATTGCATTTTCTATCACAGATGGACAGTTGCCATCTAATGCAAAAGCTGGATACGTGATTCGTCGTATTTTGCGTCGTGCCGTGCGTTATGGTTATACTTTCTTGAACCAAAAACATGCCTTTATGTATAAGTTGATTCCTACTTTGATTGAAAGTATGGGTGACGCTTATCCAGAGTTGGTTGCTCAACAAGGTTTGATTGAGAAAGTAATCAAGGAAGAAGAGGAGTCATTCCTTCGTACCCTTGAAACAGGTATTCGCTTGCTCGATAAGACAATGGCTGATACAAAGGCTGCCGGTAAGACAGAGATTAGTGGTAAGGATGCCTTTACGCTTTACGATACATTTGGTTTCCCACTTGACCTTACAGAACTGATTCTTCGCGAAAACGGTATGACCGTAAACAATGCGGAGTTTGATGCTGAGATGGAGCAACAAAAACAACGTGCTCGCAATGCGGCAGCTGTTGAAACAGGCGACTGGATTGTATTGAAAGAAGGTACTAC
>CAMTOV010000236.1 GCA_947074235.1 uncultured Bacteroides sp.
TAGCGCACCTGCTTTGGGAGCAGGGGGTCCCAGGTTCGAATCCTGGTACCTCGACAACAATAAATCTAATCATTCTATGGTTAGATTTTTTTGTTTTTAAATCAAAACGGATAATCAAACTGCTCAAAAACTTTTTCTATTACCTTTATTAAGATATTCCATCTTTATCAATCCCTTTTATTAACTTTTTTGGCACACCATTTGTTATTCAATAAATAAAGTAAAAGAATAAGGCTATTTTCTATCTATTGATTATCTTTGTAAAACACAAAAACAAAGTTGTAATTAATAGATGCTCATCAAAACAATATAGGAGTTATAAAGTATGAATAATCAATTCTCACAAAAAGTTTCCGACATTATTATCTATAGTAAGGAAGAGGCATACCGTTTAAACAAGCGGCACATAGGCCCTGAGCACTTACTATTGGGGCTAATTCGCGATGGAGAAGGTAGGGCAATTGATATTTTAAAGAAGCTGAACGCTAATCTGACAAATATAAAAAATCAACTTGAACTTACCTCTGAAGCCGAAATAGACAATGATGCTGATGCGGATTATGAATTCAAAGATATATCACTTTCTAAAGAATCGGCTAAAATATTAAAGATGTGTATTCTCGAAGCTCGCTTATTTAAAAATAAGGTGGCAGATGTGGAACATATTCTCTTGGCTATTCTAAAAGATAAAAACAACATAGCAGCAAATGTACTTGAACAAGATAGTCAGATAAATTACGACTTGGTGTTTGAGCAACTTTCTTTGCAACCGGATATTACTTCGGGCATGGGATTCAGCGATGATGAAGATGACGAAGAGGAAGGAATGGGCAATATGCACGCCAACAGACCTACAGGAAACGAAGAGAGCAAACAAGCTGCACAAAAAACAGCCAAAAAACCAGATAACAATACACCGGTGCTCGACAACTTTGGTACGGATATGACAAAAGCTGCCGAGGAAGGTCGTCTTGACCCTGTGATAGGTCGCGAACGCGAAATTGAACGTGTGGCTCAGATATTGAGTCGCCGCAAAAAGAATAATCCTATCCTTATTGGAGATCCTGGCGTTGGTAAATCGGCTATCGTTGAGGGTTTGGCGCTTCGCATTGTTCAAAAGAAGGTTTCTCGCATTCTTTTCGATAAACGTGTAATATCATTGGATATGACATCGGTAGTAGCTGGCACAAAATATCGTGGACAGTTTGAAGAAAGAATTCGTTCTATCTTGAATGAGCTTCAAAAGAATCCTAACATCATCTTGTTTATAGATGAAATACATACGATAGTGGGTGCAGGTTCGGCAGCCGGCTCTATGGATGCTGCCAATATGCTTAAACCGGCTCTAGCTAGAGGCGAGATACAATGTATTGGAGCAACCACCCTTGATGAATACAGAAAAAACATTGAGAAAGATGGTGCTTTAGAGCGTCGTTTCCAAAAGATTATAGTAGAACCTACTACCGCCGAGGAGACTTTGCAAATATTGCGCAATATCAAAGATAAATACGAAGATCACCATAATGTAACGTTTACCGACGAAGCATTGCAAGCGTGTGTGAAGCTTACAGATAGATACATCACCGATCGTAAATTTCCTGATAAGGCTATCGATGTAATTGATGAAGCTGGCTCAAGAGTTCATCTTCAAAACATCAATGTTCCAAAAGAAATAGAGGAACAAGAAAAGCTTATAGAAACTGCTAAGGCTAATAAAACTGAAGCGGTTAAATCACAAAACTTTGAATTGGCAGCCAGCTATCGCGATCAAGAAAAAACATATTCGGCCGAATTGGAAGAGATGAAACTTGAATGGGAAAAGCAAGCCAAAGACAATCGTCAGGAGGTAGGTGAAGAGGAAATAGCCAATGTGGTATCTATGATGTCGGGCATCCCCGTGCAGCGCATGGCTCAAGCCGAAGGCATCAAGCTAACTGGCATGAAAGATCATCTTCAATCTAAAGTGATTGCTCAAGATGCAGCTATTGCCAAACTAGCAAAAGCTATTTTGAGAAGTCGTGTGGGATTGAAAGACCCTAATAAACCAATTGGAACATTTATGTTCTTAGGCCCTACCGGTGTAGGTAAAACCCACTTGGTGAAAGAGCTTGCAAAATATATGTTTGGCTCATCAGATGCTTTAATCCGCATCGATATGAGCGAATACATGGAGAAATTTACTGTTTCTAGATTGGTAGGAGCGCCTCCGGGATATGTAGGATATGAAGAAGGTGGCCAGCTAACTGAGAAAGTTCGCCGCAAGCCCTACTCTATCATTCTGCTTGATGAGATAGAAAAAGCTCACTCTGATGTATTCAACCTATTGCTTCAAGTGATGGATGAAGGTAGATTGACTGACAGCTATGGCAGAATTATCGACTTTAAGAATACTGTTATCATCATGACATCCAACGTGGGTAGCCGCCAACTGAAGGAGTTTGGTAGAGGTGTTGGCTTTGCTACACAAAACCGAATAGATGATAAAGAGCACTCTCGCGGAGTGATTCAGAAAGCGTTAAATAAGTCGTTTGCGCCTGAGTTTATCAATCGTATCGACGAAATTATCACGTTTGATCAGTTGAACTTAGAGGCTATCAAAAATATCATTGATATCGAATTGGAAGGACTCTATGCAAGAGTAGAAAACATTGGTTATCAGTTGAAAATTGATGATAAGGCAAAAGACTTCATTGCTAATAAGGGATATGATATACAGTATGGTGCTCGTCCATTGAAGCGTGCCATCCAAACTTATCTTGAAGATGGTCTATCGGAGGTTATCGTAACTGCATCTTCTGAAGATGGCAATATCATCAATGTATCTATAGATGATGCTTCTCAGGCGATAAAGATGAAGATAGATAAAGAGTAATAAAAATAATACAATATTATATTTATGTCAAAATGTCAGATTGAACAATCTGGCATTTTTTTTGTCTTTATGTTTAGCAAATAATTAAAATAAAAGTAAACTTTAAAATACAATGATTATGCAAAAAGGTAACATTGGGGTAACTACAGAAAACATATTCCCCATCATTAAAAAATTCTTGTACAGTGATCATGAAATTTTCTTGCGCGAGTTAGTTTCTAATGCTGTAGACGCTACTCAGAAGTTGAACACATTGGCTTCTATCAATGAGTTTAAGGGCGAACTAGGCGATTTGACTATTCATGTATCATTGGGCGAAGGCACTATCACAATTTCCGATCACGGTATTGGCTTGACTGCCGAAGAAATTGATAAATACATCAATCAGATTGCTTTCTCGGGAGCTAATGATTTCTTAGAAAAATATAAAAATGATGCAAATGCCATCATTGGTCATTTCGGTCTTGGTTTCTATTCTGGTTTTATGGTGGCCGATAAAGTAGAACTTATCACTAAATCGTATAAAGAAGATGCCAAAGCTATGAAATGGAGCTGCGATGGTAGTCCAGAATATACACTTGAAGAAACTGAAAAAGCAGAACGCGGAACGGATATCATTCTTTATATCTCTGACGATTGCAAAGAGTTCTTAGAAGAAGCACGCATCTCGGCTTTATTAAATAAGTATTGCAAATTCTTGCCTGTGCCTATCGCTTTTGGCAAAAAGAAAGAGTGGAAAGATGGCAAACAAGTTGAGACTGATGAAGATAATATCATCAACAATACTCAGCCACTGTGGACTCGCAAACCAAGTGAGTTGACTGATGAGGATTATATCAACTTCTACCGCGAGTTGTATCCTATGTCGGACGAACCATTGTTCTGGATTCACTTGAACGTGGATTATCCATTCAATCTTACAGGTATTCTTTATTTCCCAAAAATAAAGAGCAACATTGATATGAATCGCAATAAGATTCAACTTTATTGCAACCAGGTATATGTAACAGACTCTGTAGAAGGTATTGTGCCCGATTTCTTAACACTGTTGCATGGTGTGATTGACTCTCCAGATATTCCTTTGAATGTATCTCGTTCTTATCTTCAAAGCGATTCTAACGTGAAGAAGATTTCTAC
>CAMTOV010000237.1 GCA_947074235.1 uncultured Bacteroides sp.
TTTTTTATAAGGATACTATTAATAACTGGAAACTGGATGCCGGACTTGATATAGGGGCTGGCATTGGTTTTGAAACGGCTGTGATGGTGCAACATGCATACGTGGATGCACGCTATAGATGGCTGGGTATATGGGCTGGATGTAAAGAGCTGGAATCGGCAATGCTTAATCAGGAGCTGACAAGTGGTGGGTTGACATGGTCGGGCAATGCCAGACCCATACCGCAAGTGTCTGTTGGGATATTCGATTATACTCCTATTGCTAAGAGAGTGCAGATAAAAGGTGAAATATCTTATGGCTGGTTTACTGATGGCAGGTTGCAGCGTAGAATGGTGGAGTTACCTCATTCTTATACTAACAAGGTGAAGTATCATCACAAGAGTTTGTTTTTTCGATTTGGTAATCCGAAGAATAGATGGAGCTTTGAACTTGGAATAACAATGGATGATCAGTTTGGTGGGTATCAAATAAAACAGGATGAAATTATTGATTTAGGGAATAGCCCTAAAGAGTATATCAATGCTTTAATTCCGAGAAATGGTGGAGAGGGTGTTTATTTTGCAGGAAACTACTTGGGGAGTGAGCATTTTAAATTATCGTATCGCCATGATAGTTTTACTCTTAGTGCTTATCTAGAGAATTATTTTGATGATTTATCGGGGATGGGAAAACAAAACGGATTGGATGGCTTGTGGGGCATTGAATTTAAAACAGAAAATAGACAGGCTATCAAAGGGATTGTATTTGAGTATTTTCAATCGACTCATCAAAGTGGCCCGATGCATGGTGTAGATTTTACGGTAGTAGAGAAAACGGGTGGGGCTGATGATTATTATAATCATTATGCTTATTCGGGATGGTCGCATGGAGGTTGGAGCAATGGCACACCGTTAATAGCATCGCCCATTTATAATGATGATGGGTATTTGGGCTTTTATTTTAATAGAGTAAAGGCGGTGCATTTAGGATGGAAAGGTGATATTGCAAAAGAATGGAGCTATAGAGCAAAACTCTCTTTTAATCGCACATGGGGCACTCCTTTTATACCATCTGCAGAAATATTAGAAAATTTCTCTACATTTGTGGAGTTTAAGTATTTGCCTAATAGATGGAAGGGATGGAGCGTAGTGGCTTCGGGCGCTTTTGATATTGGCGGTATTTATGGTGATAATCTTGGATTTCAACTTAAAATAAGGAAACGATTCTGGTAATGAATTTTATAGAAACAGATATAAAGGGACTATGGGTTATTGAACCTAGAGTGTTCTCGGATGATAGAGGCTATTTCATGGAGTCTTTTAAGAAAGAAGAGTTTGAAAAACATATTGGTAAAGTGGATTTTATTCAAGAGAATGAATCAAAATCGGGCTTTGGTGTGTTGAGGGGCTTGCACTATCAAAAAGGCGAACTCAGTCAAGCTAAACTGGTAAGAGTGATAAAAGGAGAGGTGCTAGATGTAGCAGTAGATTTACGTAAATCATCACCCACCTTTGGGAAGCATGTGTCTATTGTTCTTTCGGAAGATAATAAACGTCAGTTTTATATTCCTCGTGGGTTTGCTCATGGCTTTTTAGTGTTAAGCAATGAAGCCATCTTTACTTATAAAGTGGATAATATATATGCTCCGCACGCCGAAGCTTCTATAGCTTTTGATGATAAAGAGTTGAATATAGAGTGGTCGATAGATGAAAGCAAACTGGTGTTATCGGCAAAAGATAAGAACGGGTGTGCTTTTATAGACGCAGATTATTATGAATAATAACTTTAATAAACAACACACATTATGAAAATAGCAATCGTTGGCACAGGCTATGTAGGACTGGTGACAGGTACATGTTTTGCCGAAATAGGGGTTGATGTATATTGTGTAGATACAAATGCTGAGAAGATAGATTCGCTGAATAAGGGAATCATTCCGATATATGAGCCCGGACTAGAAGAGATGGTTCTTCGCAACGCAAAGTCGGGTAGGTTGAAGTTTACTACATCTCTTGAAAATTGTTTGAATGAGGTAGATATAGTGTTTAGTGCAGTGGGCACACCTCCCGATGAGGATGGTAGCGCCGATTTGAGCTATGTGTTGAGTGTGGCACGCACCATTGGTCGCAACATGACTAAATATACATTGGTAGTAACCAAGAGTACGGTGCCTGTGGGTACTGCCAAAAAGGTGCGCGATGCTATACAAGAGGAGCTGGATGCAAGAGGTGTATGTCTTGACTTTGATGTGGCATCTAATCCGGAATTCTTGAAAGAAGGAAATGCGATTGCTGATTTTATGAGTCCTGATAGAGTGGTGGTAGGAGTTGAGTCTGAAAAGGCTGAAAAGATTATGACTAGACTTTACAGACCATTTCAATTGAATAACTTCCGTGTAATTTTTATGGATATCCCTTCGGCTGAGATGACTAAGTATGCGGCTAATGCTATGCTTGCTACTCGTATCAGTTTTATGAATGATATTGCCAACTTGTGCGAACTGGTAGGCGCAGATGTAAATATGGTGCGTAGTGGTATTGGTTCTGATGCTCGTATTGGTCGTAAGTTCTTATATCCTGGCATTGGCTACGGAGGTTCTTGTTTTCCTAAAGATGTGAAAGCGCTTGTAAAAACTGCCGAAAAGAACGGTTACAATATGCGGGTGCTGAAGGCTGTAGAAGAGGTCAATGAAAATCAAAAGGGCATTTTGTATGATAAGCTTGTGAAACTCTTTGACGGCAATGTGAAAGGAAAAACCATTGGTGTATGGGGATTGGCTTTCAAACCCGAAACAGATGATATGCGCGAAGCGCCTGCACTTGTGTTGATTGATAAAATGATTAAAGCAGGATGTAATGTGCGTGTATACGACCCCGTTGCAATAGAAGAATGCAAACGAAAAATAGGCGATGTAGTTTATTATGCACATGATATGTATGATGCAATACTTGATGCCGATGCAATGATGCTTCTTACGGAGTGGAAGGAGTTTCGCTTGCCCACATGGCCGGTTATAATGAAAGCAATGAAGGGAAATATAGTGCTTGATGGTAGAAATATTTTTGAGCAAAAGGAGGTTGAGGAGCATGGCTTTATCTACCACTGCATAGGAAAATAAACGAGATTATTACATAAATAGAGCGATGGCGGATGTATCTTTTAGATATATTCGCCATCGCTTTTTTTATCTCTATGTTTCAATTACTTCACTTTTTATGATAGTTGTAATAGCTACTTTTTTGTTTATTTTTTCACAAAACTGAAAGAACAATTTGTTCTGTTTTACCCTATTTATGGTTTAAAGGTTTCGATTGAATAATATTTTTCGAATTGTCGATGATAACGGATTGTTTTTGTGTTTAAATTTGTGTAGTTGTTTAGGTAACTAATATAGTATTGAACAATATTATAAAATACAATGTTCTTGTTAACAGATAAACTTGTTTGAATGAGGCTTGTATTAAAGGTATTATTTAAGGGTTTATTATAAAGAGTTATAATCTAATTTGAAGGATTGCTTATGTCACAGATTAACGGATGCATCTCGCAGGTGATAGGTCCTGTAGTGGATGTCTATTTCGAAGGCACTGATGCCGAACTGGTGTTGCCAAGCATACACGACGCGCTAGAGATAAAAAGAGCAAATGGAAAGACACTGATTGTAGAGGTGGAGCAACATATTGGTGAAAACACTGTACGCACTGTAGCCATGGATACAACCGATGGTTTGCAACGCGGAATGGTGGTTTATCCTACAGGTGGTCCTATCACTATGCCTATAGGCGAGCAAATAAAAGGTCGCTTAATGAATGTAGTGGGCGATGAAATTGACGGAATGCGTCAGCTAGATCGTGATGGGGCTTATTCTATACACAGAGATCCACCCAAGTTTGAAGATTTAACTACCGTACAAGAGGTGCTTTTTACAGGCATTAAAGTGATTGATTTGCTCGAGCCTTACTCCAAAGGTGGCAAGATTGGACTGTTTGGTGGAGCAGGTGTAGGAAAAACGGTTCTTATTCA
>CAMTOV010000238.1 GCA_947074235.1 uncultured Bacteroides sp.
TTTGTGGTTGTTTTATCTTGTTTGTTGTAGTTTGTTGCGTGTGTTTTGTATATCAGGTTATAGAAAGTTAAATATATTATTAAAACCCTGTTAAATAGGAGAATACGGGATTTGATAAAAATTAAATACTGTTAATATTAAAATATTATAATCTTAAATTATATACATTTGCAATCTCCTTTTTAGTTCAAAACTACTTTTATTGAATAAATGTTGTGTGTCTAATAAACTACATTAAGTAGAGCCTGGAAATTGTCGGAAAAGTGGAATATTGAGGTAGGGTATTATAATTTTTATATTTGCATCTAACTGTGTTTTTAAATTGAATAATGATATTATTTGTATTCATCCACTTTGTGAAAAATGGAAATTATATGTTTGAATATTCGAAAATGATATAATCTATAGGGAAATAATATACATAAGTAAAATAACTATGATAATAAAACGTATGAAAGAAACGACTTACTATGAATCTCCGTCTATTGTGATGCAGCAAGTAGAGCTGGAGTGTGTGATAGCTACATCAAATGACCAAAAGTTTAAAGTCTCTGCCGATACTACGCACAGTAAAGAGGAAACTTGGGTTGAAAGTGATTTTGGTGGTAATTATGGTATTGATATGTAGTTTATAATGAAGAAAAAGAAAATGAAAAACAGATTATTATTTTGTAGGTTGTTTTGGGGTTTCGTAGGCATAGTAGGTTTAACTACATTGGGGGGCTGCGAAAGTGAAGAAGCTAGTAAAGAACACGCCCACGGATTGCGCATAACTATATCGCAAGAAAATTTTGGCTCAACTACTCGTACGGGGCAATCGCCCATTGTTCATCAAGAAACTATTTATATGGGCGATGGTGTTTATATGGAATTGGTGCTTCAAGAAGATGTGGCTTCAGACAGTGAAGCATCTGAAAATACACGCGCTGAGGCTGTTTTTAAAGATCTTTCAGAGGGAGTTTATCAGATACTTGCCTATAAAGACAACAACTTTGTGGGTATAACAGAGGGTGTTGTTTCTGTGGTGGATGGAAAAGGTGTGTTCAATCCTAGTTCTGATTTTGAATTTGATAATGGGTCATACTCATTTGTTTGTGTTAAAAACGTATCTCTTTCTGATAGTCGTGATGCGGTTTATGTACATCGCGGCACTGCAAGTAATGATGCAGCCTTAATCAGCGAGGTAGTTTCAGAAACAATAGATGGCGACGATTTGGCTTTGCATTTTACTATGCGTCACAAGGAGAGCGGCATTCGCTTTCGTTTAAATTCGGCTGGTAGCTTTGAGAATATTGCTGCTACTATATCGTTTACAAATACTAAAGCAGATAGGCATAAATATAGTTTGCCTAGTGGTGCTCAAGATGCTAGTGCAACAACTACCTCTGATGTTGATGATATCAATCTGGAAGATCTTGGAGGTGCCACGGTGCTTACGCCTTATCTATATTTTCTTCCCGGTACTACGGTAGAAGATCTTAAGATAACCTTTACTGATGGAGAGGTTTGGGGTAAGTCAATTGCTGGTAAGTCATTGACACTTAATAATAATAAACAGCTTGATTGCAATACGCTCTATACCGCTACTATTACTTTTCATGATGGAGTGCCTGCCTTTGATGGTGTTATTGCAGTAGGTGGTGATGGCCGATTAACGCTATCGGGAGACTCTGACCCAAAGGCACGTACTGTTTATTTTAAGTATGGCGGTGTAGTTGCTCTTAGTTCTTCTTATGGAGCTACCTCTCAAAACTGGGGTGCCGGTGAGGTAGCTTTCAATCCAACAGAAAAGAATAATGATTATTATAATCCTTGGAACAATATTTTATATCAAACTACTGATGTGGCACATACTGCAGATGGGGTAAAGAATGGGTTGGGCGACCCATGTCGGTTGGTAGGGCTTACGATGGATCAAATTAAGTCGGGCGATATTGATAACTGCACTTGGCGTTTACCAACTTACGATGAGATGAATGGTAGAACATCTTTGACGGGTATGAATGATTGGGATGTTACTGCTGAGGGATATAAAAGTAAAAAGGTGCGTATGACAATAAATGGTGCGAGCTTGGATATGGTATTCCCTGCTTTTGGCCAGAGATATTACAATAATGGTACTTCGCAAACATGGGGCACCGATGGTTGGTATTGGACAAAATCGGCTACCAGCGATGGTAAAGGTTATTGTTTTAAATTTACTCCTTATGAGTATTTTCAGGGAGAAGAACCGGCCTTTGGCCTATCTGTGCGCTGTGTGCCCCAAGAGCCACATCCGGGTACCGGTGGTGCTGGAGGTACAGTTCCTGCTATAAATGGTATTATAGCTATTGGCACTAATGGCCGATTGACTCTTACAGGGGAAGAAGATGCTAATGCGCGCACGGTTTTCTTTAAATATGGTAGTGTTATTGGAATTACCACCGGGCAAACAGGTATTTCCTGGAATAATCAAAGCGATCGTAAGGCTTTAGTGGCCTTCAATCCTACAAATAATAGCTATTATGATAAACCCTGGAGTGATATTGTTTGTGCAAAACAGAATGTTGACGCAAATTTTCAAACCAAGGAAAATGTGTCTATGGGTTTAGGTGATCCTTGCCGCTTGGTTGGTTTGTCTTTGGATGATATTAAGAATGGAAAGGTAGATAATGGTGTGTGGCGATTGCCAACGGGGGCTGAAATTGCTAATTCTACTTGCTCAACTGGTTCGGGGTGGGATCAATATAAAGAGTTTAATGGTAAATGGGTTACCTTAAAAGATTTTGATACTGCACCAGTATTTTATCCTGCTGCTGGATATGTTTTCTCTGATGGTGGAGGATTTACCCCAAAAGGTACAAGCTTTTATTTATCGAGCACTTATGGTGGTGGTGATAATTGTAGTCATATTAAAGTAAGTGACTCAGGATTGACAGTGGCTAATACTGATTCGGGCCATGGTTTTGTGGTGCGTTGTGTGTTGAAATAAGGTGAAAAGATAGTTTATAAATTAGTTTATAGATTACTAATTCTGGAGAAGTCCGCAGGGTGTAATGCTCTGTGGGCTTTTTTTTATTATGCTGTTTTATGTATATTGGCTGCAAGCTGGAGATGAAGTGTGCAAATGAGCAAGCTGTGCAAAAAAAGTTGCTGCATGTGTTGATCATTGTAAGAATGATGTGGCATTATTATGGTAAAAAGCTTCTTGCTTTTTCTTTTTTAAAGTCATTTAGCATAAAATATGTGCTGTTTTCGAACACGGAAAGTGTTAATATAATAAAATGATATTCCCTTCTCAAGGTATTTACAAAAGAATTGTCCTCTTTGTTGTGGTTAAAATATGTGAATGCTATTGGAGTGTATACTCTGATTTATATAATTTTGTCTCAAAATCTAAGAGAAGTGTTAATTGTACACTTCATTAAAACTGCGGTTATTTATGCTTGAATTGGCCCGTAGTTCAATAAGAGAAATTGATTACAAATACAAAATAACACAAAACACTTGACGATGATAATAGGTAATATTATCTAGATTGGTTAAGTAAGTATTGTTTAACAACAGAATTTTTTAGGGTGACGATCATCCGATTGTGTTTGTGTTTTAATCTTTACTACTTTCTTTCTATTTATCCTCCTACTATTTTGAATATTATTATTTTATGATGCTGAATGTCAGTATCTAGTGTGTTTTGTGCTGTTTTGAATGTTAGTATTTTATTAATAAATTAATAATGAAAAAAACGTATTAAAAATGCAGCGTTAATAGTAGCTGCAATAATAAACACTTTATTTTATTAAGAAAAATAGTGATGATTGCTGTGTTAGGAGCAGTGTTTCATCTTACTTGTGACCTCCAGTAAATATTCCCCTTTTTACTCTCCAGTTGGCATAATCCCCCTCATGCTATAAGGTCACTATCTAAGTCCTTTCCTCATAACAATAGTCTAATCATTACTTTTACGTACTAAAACACAATTATGTAAAATTGTATACAACA
>CAMTOV010000239.1 GCA_947074235.1 uncultured Bacteroides sp.
AAGTCAGCAGCCATTTGCAATGGGCTATACATAGTTAGGTAAAGAGCCAATTGTTTAGCCAATGTAGTGTGTACCCAACCTTTATTATCGTTATCCAAGAAGTTCAATTTTGTATCGAAGATACCCGGAGTATAATCCATAGGGCCACCAATCAAACGAGTGAAAGGAAGAACGGTTGTATGGAAAGGCTTGTTACCACCAAACGCTTCGTATTCTGTACCACGAGCCGATTCATTACCAATCAAGTTAGGATAAGTACGGCTCAATCCTGTTGGGCGACTAGCTTCGTGTGCATTCACCATGATTTTATAATCAGCAGCTTTCTTTACTGCATGTAGATAGTGGTTATTCATCCATTGACCATAGTGATGTTCTCCACGAGGGATGATATCGCCTACATAACCACTCTTCACTGAGTTGTAGCCATTGTCTACCATAAATTGATAAGCTTGATCCATGTGACGTTCGTAGTTGCGCACCGAGCCAGATGTTTCGTGATGCATCATCAACTTCACCCCTTTGCTAGCAGCATATTCGTTCAACATCTTCACATCAAAATCAGGATAAGGAGTTACAAAGTCGAATACATAATCTTTTGATTTACCAAACCAGTCTTCCCAGCCTTCGTTCCAACCTTCAACCAATACTTGCTCAATGCCATGCTCAGCAGCAAAATCAATATAACGTTTTACGTTTTCATTGTTAGCAGCATGTTTGCCATTAGGTTTCACGGTTGAATAATCAGTTTCACCTAGTTTTACAGAAGGAACATCGTCAGTATAAGCCCAAGAAGCGTTTCCTGTAATCATATCCCACCATACACCAATGTATTTTACCGGTTTAATCCATGATACATCTTCATATTGAGTAGGCTCGTTCAAGTTCAAAGTCATTTTTGAGTTCAACATATCGCGAGCATCATCACTTACGATAACCGTACGCCAAGGAGACTGTGCAGGAGCTTGCAAATAACCTTTATCACCTACTGCGTCTGGAGTCAACCATGATTCAAAAACCAGATTCTTATCATCTAGGTTTAAGTTCATAAGCGAATAGTCTACCAATGCAGCTTCGTGCAAGTTGATATAAAGACCATCATCAGTCTTCATTTGAAGAGATGTTTGCACACCTGTAGGCGAGAAAGCTGTTTGAGAAGAATTTTCTGTATAAGCCTCATCCATCAAACCACGGATTTCTGATAAGCGAGACTCCATATAATCGTACTCTTGTGTATCGTAATCGCCAGGAATCCAGAAAGCGGTATGGTCGCCAGCCATCGCAAATTGCGAATGCTCTTCTTTCACCACAAAGTAGTTTAGATTGTCTTGCAATGGGAACTCATAACGGAATCCTAGTCCATCATTGAAAAGACGGAATCGAATGATGATGTGACGGTTCTCAGCTTTTTGATCAAGTGTCACCGCCAATTCATTGTAATTATTGCGAATTGATTTAGTTTCGCCCCATACTGGTTCCCAAGTTTCATCAAAAGTAGACTCTTGTGCACTAGCTATGGTAAAACCTTTCATTAAGCCCGGATCGTTTTTCAACTCAAGGCCTAACTTAGAAGGTTTGATAACCTCTTTATTTTTATAGAAAAGTTCGTATTCGGGTTCTCCGTCATTACTCAAAAAGAAGTTCAACTTCAATTCTCCGTTAGGCGAAGTAATACTTTCTTGCGCTTTTAAGGTTGTCATCGAGATGAGGGCAAACAATAAAAGAGAAATTTTAAATGTTAGCGTTTTCATGTGATTCATGGATAATGTTTTATAATTAATATTTCGTATTGGCAAAGTTAATAGCTAAGAGACTCTTTTTGTTCTTTGTATAAAGCGAATATAAAAGAATTATTGCCTTATAAGAGCATAAAAAGCTAACAATCAATTATATAAAAACGGCAAGTATCACCTTAAATATAAACCGTTTTTTACTCTACAGCACCAATTTTCATTAGATTCTCATCAAATTTATCTCTATCTATCGCTTTATTTTTCACTTTATTGCGATAAGTATAAATGGTATTTATTGAGTAATGAAGAAAGTTGGCAATCTTAGAACTATCATCTATCCCCAGCCTGATAATGGCAAAAATGCGAAGTTCGTTATTCATCAGCTCACCGGCCTTCAGCACAAAACGGTCATCGGGTTGCAGTAGTTCATTAAACTCTTTTACAAAATTGGGGTATATCTGTAGAAAGGCATTGTCGAAGTTAGCATAAAACTCTTTTTGTTCGTTGCTAGCAAACTGTGACGACTTGGTTAAACGCAGTAAGTCATCAGCTTGTCCGGCCACAATCTTGCGATTTACCGTACTGCGAAAACGATCTAACTTTTCGATATAAAGTGAGCATAGGCTCAAAAAATGGCCGATGTATTCCTCTTTAATATGATTGGACTGTCTGAGACTGCGCTCTGTTAACGATAATCGTTTCATCTGTTTGTAAATCCAAAACAAGGCCACTATCAAGAAGAGAGAGAGTATGCTAACGAGTATCAAGAACACGAGTAGCTGTTGCTGCTGCTGTTTTACTTTTATCTGATAGGCCGTGTTTATAACGGGCAATACAGTTGATATCTCTACCGTGCGCAAGCGAGCGTTGCAAAACAGTGCATCATCCAGCGAATATTTAATGTATTGATAGGCACGGTTGATATCGCCTTCTTTATAAAGATATAAAGCGAGATTTTGCAAGGCAGCGTTCTCTTTCACAGAGCCTTTCACATCGGATATAGCCGAGAGCGTGAGATATTGAAGATAAAGGTGACTATTGCCTTGCTCTTTATAAATAGTAGCCAATGAGTAGGCTGCTCGGGCATAGATATTCGAACTTTGCGGTACTTGATGCAAAAGCGATTGCAGCATCATCTCAGAGGCTGCATAGTTGGGCTCTACAGTTTCTTGCTCCGCCTTATAAAGCTTGTATTCAAACGAGTTCTCAGGAAGTACATCCAATAGGGAATCTCTATACAAATACTGCATTCTTTGATACTCACCCTTATACTCTTCATTGTGACTATATCCGCCTAAAAAACCATAGATTTGTCTACCACAATTATAATAAGATACTAAGAGGTGACTACTAAGCTGCGATCTGTCAATGCTATTAAATAAGTCGAGCGCTTCTTTGTACATGCCCGACACCGATAAAACAAAAGCTTGATTGATCAACACCTCGTCGCGCATTGTTTTGTTATGTAGTTTATCGGCAATAACCATATTTCGATCAAAATACTTCATGGCCGAATCGGTAATGAACAATTGATATTCATGACCTATGTCATTGTTCAACAAAAACTGTTCATCAATAGTAAGAGAGGTATTGTGAAGCTGTTGCTTCAAACTATCTATTTTGTGTTCTTTTTCGCCCATATACATAGCTTGATTGCGCAGTGCATTATCAAGTTCAGTCAATACCCCCTCATCACTTTTGGCAAAGCAGAATAGAGATACCAAGCAGATAGATATAAAGAATAAGGCGAAAACAAAGAGTCTTTTCATCATGTTATAACATTGTAAGCACCAAAAATAAAGAATTTATTATGAAAGTTTTTTGCATTCAAGTGCTAAATTACAAAAAGCCCCGAAAACGTTTGCGGAAGCAAGAAAATAGTTTGCACCAAAACACAACTTTACATAGTAAACCGAACAAATAACTAATTACATTGTTTTAAAATCACCTATTTATAAAGCCATCTCAAAGATGATATTTGTAAATAGGTTCTTTGGGATATAAATCATTCATTTTTAAATTAAAGCGATATGAGAATTGAAAAAATTATAGGACGCGAGATCCTTGATTCAAGAGGTAATCCTACAGTGGAAGTAGACGTGGTGTTGGAATCGGGCATAATGGGACGTGCATCTGTTCCATCGGGTGCTTCTACCGGTGAGCATGAAGCATTGGAGTTGCGCGATGAAGACAAAGGTCGTTATGGTGGTAAAGGTGTATTGAAAGCTGTTGATAATGTAAATAAGA
>CAMTOV010000240.1 GCA_947074235.1 uncultured Bacteroides sp.
AGAAATACCTTGTTAAATGATTTAATCTACCCAATGAAATGATATAGTTAATAAAACGATATCAGTGAGCATTATAAGTATAAAAAATAGGGTGTATGCTTTATTAAGCATACACCCTATATCTATATCCTATTACTTGCTTTCGCTAGTCAATGTGATTTTGCCGCTTTTTAGTCTTGGAGAAGTTGCTTCCAAAACAATGTTGCCGGCTTTATCAGTAGTCTGTACCAGCGCAGTCATCTGTCCGCTGAATACTTTCATCTTTGGCTTGTGGAATTGCTCCAACGAAACGGTGTTACCGTTTGCTCCGGCACGATAGAAACCTGCGCCTTTCACTTTGAAAGAGATTTCTGAGGTATCCATTGGGCAAAGGTTGCCATCTTTGTCAACCACGCTCACTGTAACGTAAGCTAAGTCTTGACCATCGGCAGACAATACGTTGCGGTCGGCCTCTAGCTTGATGGCGTAAGGCTTGCCTGCTGTCACCATCTCTTTCTCGGCTACTGCTTGGCCTTGCTCGTTGTAAGCAACTACCTTCACTGTGCCCGGTTCGTACTTCGTATCCATCCACATCAAGCGATATCTCTTTTGGCGTTTGAAGTCGGCACGCGACGTAGAGTCGTTGCTGTTTTCGATGGTTACCGAAAGGTCTTTGGTGCGCTTGCCTTGGCTTTTGCCATTGATAAATAGTTCGGCAGTGGGGTGGTTGGTGTAAACAAACACCGGAGTAACTTCGCCTTCGCGACCTTCCCAGTTCCAGTGAGGCAAGATGTGTAGTGTTTCAGCCTCTTTGTTCCAGTGGCTACGATATAGGAAGTAGCGGTCTTTTGGAAGGCTAGCTAAGTCGATGATACCGAACAATGAAGAGTGGCTTGGCCAATCAGTATAGTAAGGAGTAGGCTCACCTAGGTAGTCGAAACCTGTCCACACGAACTCACCCATACAGTATGGAAGGTCGTCGTGCATGATGAAATCGTCTTCAGGAAGGTTAGACCATCCGCAGTGCTCTACATCGTATGATGAAGATTGGTGGTCGGGGTATTTCTTCATAGACTGACGCTCAACAGGGAATTTATATACACCACGCGAGCTAACTGTAGAAGCTGTTTCGCTACCAAGGATTAAGCGTTGTGGTAGTTTTTGATAGTTCTCTTCGTACTTGTGAGGACGGTAGTTGAAACCGGCAACATCCATCACGGCAGCCATGTTGTTGTTTACCACTGCATCGGGCATATCCATACCTTGTGTTACAGGGCGTGTTGGGTCTTCGCGGTGGCAAATAGCTTGCATCTCGTACGATAATTTAGGTCCCCAGAATGCTTTCCATTGGTCGGGTACTTCGTTACCGATACACCACATCACCACACTAGGGTTGTTGCGGAAGTGGTGAATGGTGTTCACCAAGTCTTTCTCCATCCACTCGTCGAAGTGCTTGTGATAACCGTTTTCGCACTTAGCTGTTTTCCACTCGTCGAATGTTTCAACCATCACCATCATACCCATCTCGTCGCAAGCCTTCACCAATTCAGGAGCAGGCATGTTGTGAGAAGTACGGATAGCGTTCACACCCATGTCTTTCAACATCGTGATTTGACGACGGATAGCCGCTTCGTTTACAGCTGCACCAAGAGGGCCTAGGTCGTGGTGGTTGCACACCCCTTTGAACTTCGTTAGTTCGCCATTCAAGTAGAAACCTTTGTCAGGCACAATCTCGATAGAGCGAATACCGAATACCGTTTCGTAAGCATCGATTTGCTTGTTGCCATCGTATATTTTAGAAACTGCTTTGTACAACGAAGGAGAGTCAACATCCCACAATTCTGGGTTTGATACCAAGAAATCTTGTTCGAAAGTATCGTTGTTGAAGCGAGAAAGAGTCTCTGTGCTGATAGCAACTGTTTGTCCTTGTGGGTTTACAATCGCAGTCTCGATGCGGTAGTCAGCATTTGCTTTCTTGCCCTTATCAAGCGTAGTGATGATGCTCACCTTTGCCATCTCCTTGTTTACGATAGGCGTAGTAAGCTGCGTGCCCCAAACTGGAACGTGCGTGTCGCCAGTTACCACCAAGTGCACATTTCGGTAAAGACCCGCACCTGGGTACCAACGAGAAGATTCAGGCTCGTTTTCTAAGCGGATAGCCAATTGGTTGCCTTTGCCTACCTTTACAAAAGGAGTTACATCCAAGTGGAATGTGTTGTAGCCATATGGCCAGTATCCAGCTTTTTCGCCGTTTACAAACACCTCTGCGTTGCTCATAGCACCATCGATGATAAGCGTAGCCTTTTGACCATCTACCAATTGAGGCACTTCAAAGTTGAGGCGATACCAACCCACACCAACGAATGGAAGACCACCTGTACGGCCGGCATGTTCCATCGCATTTTTCTGGCCATCTTGACTGATAGCTACATTTTGCTTGTCGTTGTGAATGCTGAAAGGACCGTAGATTGCCCAATCGTGAGGCACGGTCACCGACTCCCATTTAGAGTCATTGTAGTCGGGTGAGGTAAACTCCGGACTATCATTACGAGTAAACTTCCACCCTTTGGTAAAGGTGCTTTTCGATCGCACCGGGTTGTCGGCCGTTTGCGCTTGAGAAATGTGTGCACTCAGCAAAAGCGCACCGGTAAGGAATAAAGAAAATAACTTTCTCATAATTAGTTAACTTATTAAAGTTCGGTTGTTAGTATAATCGTTTTACTGTAAAAGGGCTTTTCTGTTTTGTTTCAAGGGCCTGAAACTTCCTTCTCAAGCCCTTGAGAAGATAGTTTCAAGCCTTTGACACTACACTGGGAAAGCCTATCCAGTGTAGGTATATCATATTGTTTGCCCGTTGTTATGGCTGTACGGCCATCACGCCAATCTCATCAACAGTGATAGTAGCAGGTGCTCCAATTGGGTTGGTTGCCTCTATCTTGATGTATCTAGCTTCAGGATTCTTTTGTAATCTAACGGTCATTGGCACGGGGTTGTGCATGATGTTGCTAAACTCCCCGTTGCTGCGTAGCTCAGTCCACTCCTTGCCATCGGTGCTTACCGATAGTTTGTAGCGATAGGCCATCGATGGTTTAGCTTCGCCATTGGCAGGAGCGTAAGTAAACGACTCCAACTTCAACGGTGCACCTAGGTCGATAGTCAATGGTGATGTACTGATGACATTCCACTTATCGCGTGGTTGGTTGTTCCACACTGCCTGCACCTCTTGCGAAGCGATAGGCTCTGCATAATAAGCCGCCACGTTGCAGATGTTGGCATCCAAACGGCTCTCGTTGATAGTGAGGCGGATTCTGTCTGTCTCCACTTGTGGGAAACGAACCATGCGTTTGAAGCCTACTGTTGTGCCGTTGGCTACCTCTTGCCAAGCGCCATCTTGCCAAGCTTCTACTTTGAAGCTCTCTACACGTTGGCCCTTGGTGATATCTTCTTGCAAAAGCACCACGTTTACAGGAGCTTTCTTGGTGAATGTGTACGCCTTTGTATCGCCCGGTTTGGCTGTCCAGCGAGTCTTGCCGTTAGACAGTAGGTTGCCGGCCAACATCTTGTTGCGGTAGGTTGCAAACTCCATCAAGCGGATTGAATCGCTCTGGTGAATCAAGCCTCTGCGATCGGGCGGGATGTTGAGAAGCAACACCGAGTTCAAACCAACCGACTCGTAGTAGATGTTCATCAAGTGGCGAAGGCTCTTCACCTTATCATCTTCGTGCTCATGGTAGAACCATCCCGGACGGATAGATACGTCTACCTCCGATGGATACCAGAACAACTCCGTAGCATTCTCAAGTATCTCGCGGCTGCCTAAGTCTTTGGCAGTAGCAAATACGTTTAGCTTTTGATTGTTTTCATCGGCGCGGCCATATACACCCGGTGTCAATACCGTAGCACTCCATTCTGTTTCGCGACCTACACCACGCTCGTTGCCTACCCAGCGCACGTCGT
>CAMTOV010000241.1 GCA_947074235.1 uncultured Bacteroides sp.
CCTAGTTTTATCTTACGCTTCACTAGCTCATTATCTCCATCCATCACAAACAGATCATAATCGCCACGACCCATGTAATACGAAGCATTTGCTATGCGCATCACATCCTCTTTTACGGCATTCATCACGTACACATCGGTTTTCAATCCCGAGCGCAGGCGCTTGTTCGAGTCATCGTCTAGCTGCACAGTAAAGGCAATCACCCCATTCTTGCTGAGTGGCGTAACACTGCTCACCATGCCTTGCAACTTCTCTTTGCCTATCCGGATAATGGCCCGTCCGCCCGCAGCTACTCTATCACCATACGAATCGGCTATCTCGGCATCTACTTTGAAGTGACTTAGATCGGAAACAATAGCTACTTGACTGCCTTGTGGCACTTGCACACCCACTTGGTTGTTGATATAGGTAAGGATGCCCTTGCGTGGCGAACGGATTTGTGCATCATCGAGCGTGCGCTTCATCTCATTCAAGCTCTTCAAAAAGATGTTGTATTCTAATTCCTTTACTTTCAAGTCGGCAGCCTTTATTTTTTGTTCATTGCTGTATTGCTGGCGAAGTTGTTGCAGTTCTAGTTTACCAGTATTGTAAGCCAGTTCAGCTTGATGCACTCTGTCAGTCGTTCCAGATCCAAGGCTATCCAAGTACTGCTCGTTGCGTAGTTCTACCTGCATTCTATTCAAGCGCATCGCTTCAATTTGCACCTTCATTTGCAGGTCGCTCAAGTAAGTTTCGTTATTGATACGAAGCTGGTCGAGCTGATAACGTCTCATTTGCTCTTCGTCGAGCAGCTTGTTATAGTCGGTTTGTATGCTTTGCAAGTCGAGCTTCAAGATGGGTGTACCCACATCTACACTATCGCCCCCTTTGCTATACACCTCCAAGATGCGCGAGTTGATGGGCGTGTTGATAATCTCTTCCATAGCAGGAACCACCTTGCCCGATGCACTCACACTTACCTCTATCGTGCCTTGATCTACTTGCGATATGGTGATATCTTTTAGGCGAATGCTACTTCTCATCATCGAGATAAGAAAACCGATGCCCACTACACACACCACACAGATAATGCCGTACTTAATAATCTTCTTATTACGCTCCTTTTGCTTTACTTCTTTGGGTATCTCTCTGTCCATAATATGTTGTTTTTTCGTTTTTACTAGCTATGCCAATATATAAGCAAGTAGCATACCAAAATTATAAAACACTGATTTACAGAGTTAAGAGTAAAAAGAAAGGTGTTCGTTATTGAACACCTTGTACGTTTTTAAACCAGCAGCTTACCAATATAAAATATACATTCATTACTATAGTGTAAAATAAACACTATAATGATAGATGGGATATTATTAATTTCATTATTTTAGCAACTCAAAACCTGTAAATCAATTATTATCTAATACCAAAAATATGAAAAGCAAACTTTTGTACCTAGCCACGGCACTGCTATTGTGCAGTCCGCCTACTTTCTCGAAAGTAAAGTCGATATCATCAACACCCGATTCAGTCTATATCTTCTCGTATGCTCTAGAATCTGACGAAGGGCGTAGTGGTTTGAAGCTTGCCTGGAGCCCCAATCAAGAAAAATGGTTTGAAGTGGGCGATGGTTATAGTTTCGTAAAATGCGACTATGGCAGATGGGGCGCTGAAAAGCGCATGTTCAATCCTCAACTGACATGGGGAACAGATGGCCAATGGCATTGCACATGGCAAATAAACCCATCGGGCAATGAATGGGCTTATGCCACATCACCAGATTTAATTCAGTGGGGCCGTCAACATTATTATTATAAGAATGGCGATACACCAACCTTCATAGAAGCAGCAACAAATACTCCAGCAACCATAACTGTCAATGGCAAAGAGTTGAAGGGTTATGTCCAGAAACGCCCATACGCTGAGGTTATTACACTTGATCAATATGCAGATCATCGCGCCTATAAACACCAACTTCACAATGAGCGTACCGAGCAAGATGGTGTGCGTTTTGCTAATCTACAACCCGTAAAGGTTAACATCAACGTAAGTGGTGAAAATGCATTACCCATCAGCGAACATCTGATAGGTATTTTCTTCGAAGACATCAACTATGCTGCTGATGGAGGTTTATATGCTGAGTTGATTCAAAACCGCGACTTCGAGTATTCTTCTAAAGATGGATCTCGCAATAATGATTGGAACAGCACTTATGCATGGAAAATTGCAGGAAACGATGCTTCGCTTTCTATAGAAAATGACAACCCAATACATGAGAATAATGCAAACTATGCTGTAGTAAATGTAAGCGCACCCGGTGCTGCTTTGGTCAATAACGGCTGGGATGGTATACCTGTGAAACAAGGTGATAAGTATGATTTTTCGATGTTTACTATGAGCCCTAGCGGAATTTCAGGCAAAGTGATGATAAAACTTCTAGATGCCGAAGGCAACATCGTAGCGCAAGGCACTATGAAGGTGTCAAAAGCTTGGAAGAAACAAAATATCACTCTAACGGCAACAAAGACGGTAGATAACGCAACGCTAGCCATCTATCCACAATCGAGTGGTGAGTATGCTTTCGACATGGTGTCGCTTTTCCCTCAAAAGACTTTCAAGAATCGTAAAAATGGTCTACGCAACGATCTAGCACAAACGTTGGCCGAGATGAATCCACGTTTTGTCCGCTTCCCTGGTGGTTGTGTGGCTCATGGCGATGGGATAGACAATATATATGATTGGAAAGGTTCTATCGGTGCACTCGAAGAGCGTAAACCGCTACGCAACTTGTGGGGCTATCATCAAACTCGTGGATTGGGATATCATGAGTATTTCTTGTTTTGCGAAGATCTAGGTGCTGAACCCGTGCCGGTTGTTGCTGCTGGTGTGCCTTGTCAAAACTCAGGCACTTGCAGTCATCACTCTAATGGTGAATTGACTTGTGGTGGCCAGCAGGGAGGTATCCCTATGGAAGAGATGGATCAATATATACAAGATGTGCTCGACCTAATTGAGTATGCCAATGGTGATGCCAAGAAAACCGTATGGGGTAAGAAAAGAGCAGCAGCAGGACACCCTAAACCTTTTAATCTTAAATACATTGGTATAGGCAACGAGGATTTAATTACAGATGTGTTTGAAGTACGCTTCAAAATGATATACGATGCGGTACAAGCTAAATATCCCGAGATTATTGTGATTGGCACAACGGGGCCTTTCTACGAAGGCACAGACTATGTAGAGGGATGGAAGCTAGCCAATAAGTATGGTGTGCCAATGGTAGACGAACACTACTACAACACGCCAGGCTGGTTCATCAACAATCAAGACTTTTACGACAAATACGATCGCAATGGGGCTAAGGTTTATTTAGGCGAATATGCCGCTCACCTACCCAATCGTGCCAACAACATTGAAACAGCTCTTGCAGAAGCACTATACCTAACAGCTGTAGAGCGCAATGCCGATGTAGTGACCATGACATCTTATGCGCCTCTATTGGCCAAAGAGGGTAACACACAGTGGAATCCCGACTTGATTTATTTTAATAATACCGAAGTGAAACCAACGGTAGGCTATTATGCTCAACAAATGTATGGTAAGAATGCGGGCACACACTATCTGCCTGCATATATCGAGGTAGACAATCAACACAAAGATGTAAAAAACCGAATTGCATCATCTGTTGTGAAAGATGCCACAACCGGCGATATGATTGTGAAACTAGTCAATCTGCTTCCCGTAGAGGTAAGTACCAACATTGCATTGCCATCATTAGAAGGTATGAATCGCATAGCACAGAAAACCCTACTCACTGGCCGCCCCGATGATACAAAATCCACTCCAACCACCGAGTCTTATGAAGTGAATGAACAGTTTGTATATGATATGCCTGCTTATTCGTTTACGGTGATTCGTATTCCATCAGATAAGAAGAAGTAAAAAAC
>CAMTOV010000242.1 GCA_947074235.1 uncultured Bacteroides sp.
ATTCAACAATGCGTGGTTGGTGGGTCCTACTTACTCAGGACACAGCAAGGATTATTCAAAAACTTGGTCGCTTAGTGTGATGTACAAATACATCCCTAAAACAGTGGATACAGAGAACAAAAAGCAAGAGCAGAACTTCCAAATCACTGGTGTGTGGGGTATCGACTTCGCCAAAGGCTGGTGTACATTCTCGGGCTTCTTCGACTTCTGGCGCGAGCACCGTCCTTGGTTAAACACAGAGTTCATCTTCGTTTCTGAACCACAATTCTGGGTGAACCTAAACAAAATCAAAGGTTGGGATGGCATCAACCTTAGCCTTGGAGGCGAAGTAGAGCTTTCAAACAACTTTGTGGATAAAGGCTTCTACGCTATTCCTACGCTAGGAGCTAAGTGGACATTCTAATAAACACGATAACGTAATTACACATCATGCTACTTAAAAAGTTATTCGGGTTCGATCCCGCAAAAAATAAGATTAGAACAGAGATACTTGCCGGTATCACTACGTTCCTTACCATGTCATACATCTTGGCGGTAAACCCCAACATGTTTGCCATCTGTGGTATGCCTGCCAACTCGGTATTTACCGCTACGGCCTTGGCGGCTATTATCGGTACGCTAGTGATGGCTTTTTGGGCGAAGCTTCCCTTCGGACTGGCTCCGGGCATGGGGCTTAATGCTTTCTTCGTATTCTCGGTATGTTTGGGTATGGGTCACTCTTGGCAGTTTGCCTTGACAGCCATCCTTATTGAGGGTTTCATCTTCATCATCCTCACCCTAACCAACCTGCGCGAGGCCATTGTCAATGCCATCCCAGTGACGCTGAAACACTCCATTGGGGCAGGTATCGGTTTGTTTATCGCCTTCATCGGTTTGCAAAATGCAGGTTTGATTGTAAACAACGATGCTACACTGGTATCTCTAGGTGATATCACACAAGGAAGTGCTTTGTTAGCCATCATCGGTATCATCATTACCGGCGTGTTGGTAGTTAAGAACGTGCCAGGCTCATTGTTGATTGGTATCCTTATCACTACGGCTATCGGTATCCCTATGGGCATCACTACCTACGGTGGTATTGTGTCGCTTCCTGCATCGCTCGATCCTATCTTCATGCAATTCCAGTGGGAAGAGATTCTTTCGATGAACATGGTAGTGATTGTTTTCACCTTCCTTTTTATTGATATGTTCGATACCATTGGTACGCTGGTAGGGGTAGCCACCAAAGCCAACATGATGCAGCCTGATGGCAAGATTCCTAAGATTAAGCAAGCCTTCATGGCCGATGCCATTGCTACCATTGCGGGCGCTTGCTTCGGCACATCTACCACTACTACCTATGTAGAGAGTGCATCGGGTGTAGCACAAGGTGGCCGTACCGGTCTTACTGCCTTTACCATAGCTATCTGCTTTGGAGTGGCTTTGTTGTTCTCTCCATTGTTTTTGGCCATTCCATCGGCAGCCACTGCGCCGGTGTTGATATTGGTAGGGTTGTTTATGATGTCGCCCATTAAGCTGATTGATTTCGACCGCTTCTCTGAGTCAATTCCTGCCTTTATCTGCGTTATCATGATGCCTCTTACTTACTCTATCTCAGACGGTATCTTGCTAGGTATGATAAGCTATGTAATAATCAATATGCTAAGTGGTAAATTCAAAAAGATTACACCGACGATGTACATCTTGGCGATACTCTTTATTTTGAAATACATCTATATCTAAGCGATAGCTACAGAGTAGATATACATACTGGGATATCCGAACTGCTTGCATGGGTGGTTCGGATATCTTTTTTATGGGGATAGACTAGCTAATTATCTCGCTTGAAATATGCAGGATGGGATAATTGTGCTATAATTCGTCTTTTATGAGCTAAAAATAAACCTCATGGCATGGCTTAATGTCTTATATTTGTAGCTTGAAAACCTTGTATAATACGTTTATGAAAAACAAATCTCTTTTCTTACTGCTTCTCTTTTTTGTGACGATAAGTCAACTCATGCAAGCGCAAACACCGGGAAACTTTACGGTGGGACAAAACACGTTTCTATTGAACAACGAACCGATAGTTATCAAAGCTGCCGAGTTACATTATACCCGTATTCCGCGAGACTACTGGGCGCATCGCATTGCTATGTGCAAGGCGCTAGGCATGAATTCTATCTGTATCTATATCTTTTGGAACATCCATGAACAAGAAGAGGGGAAGTTCGACTTCTCCGGACAAAACGATATTGCTGCCTTCTGCCAAGAGGCGCAGAAGCAAGGGATGAACGTGATTGTTCGCCCCGGCCCATACGTGTGTGCCGAGTGGGAGATGGGCGGACTGCCTTGGTGGTTGCTGAAAAAGCAAGATGTGGCGCTTCGCTCGCTCGATCCCTACTACATGGAGCGTGTCAAGGTGTTTATGAACGAGGTGGGCAAGCAGCTCGCTCCGCTTCAAATCACCCAAGGTGGCAATATTATCATGGTGCAAGTAGAGAATGAGTTTGGCTCATACGGTACCGACAAACCTTATATAGCTGCCATCCGCGATATCGTGCGTGAGGCCGGATTTAGCGATGTGCCGCTGTTTCAATGCGACTGGAGCAGCAACTTCACCAACAATGCACTCGACGATCTGCTGTGGACTGTCAACTTTGGTACAGGAGCCAACATCGACCAGCAGTTTGAGAAGCTTCGTCAGTTGCGTCCCGATACACCGCTGATGTGCAGCGAGTTTTGGAGTGGCTGGTTCGACCACTGGGGGCGCAAGCACGAAACTCGCCCCGCCAAAGACATGGTGCAAGGCATTCAAGACATGCTCGACCGCAACATATCATTCAGTCTGTACATGACTCACGGGGGTACTACCTTTGGCCACTGGGGTGGCGCCAACAATCCCGCTTACTCGGCCATGTGTAGCTCTTACGATTACGATGCCCCCATCAGCGAGGCGGGGTGGACTACCGAGAAGTACTTCCTGCTGCAAGACTTACTAAAGAACTACCTTCCCGAAGGGGAGACGCTGCCCACCATACCTCAACCATTTCCAGTGATAGAGATACCGGCTATCCGCTTCAATCAAGTTGCCCCTTTGTTTGGCAACCTGCCTGAGCCTATCGCTTCTCACGATATCAAACCGATGGAAGAGTTTAATCAAGGATGGGGTAGCATACTCTATCGTACTAATATACCAGCAGAGGTAAAAGCCGGCACACTGCTCAAGATAGACGAAGTGCACGACTGGGCACAAGTGTTTGTTGATGGCCGACTGATAGCTGCGCTCGACCGTCGCAAAGGTGAGTTCGAAACCACACTGCCTGCTATCAATCAAGGCGCTCAGCTCGATATATTGGTAGAGGCCATGGGGCGTGTCAACTTCGATAAGTCCATTCACGACCGCAAAGGCATCACCCATGATGTGTCGCTGGTTGATGGCAATGGCAAAGCCACCTCGCTTAAGAATTGGCAAGTATATAGTTTCCCTGTCGATTATGTCTTTGCCGCCGGACAAGGATTTGCACCAGGCGCGCAAGTGGCTGCACCAGCCTACTACAAAGCTACGTTCAACCTCAATGAGGTGGGCGATACCTTCCTCGATATGTCTACTTGGGGCAAAGGAATGGTGTGGGTGAATGGTCATGCCATGGGTCGCTTCTGGGAGATTGGCCCACAGCAAACTCTATTTATGCCGGGCTGTTGGCTCAAAGATGGCGAGAATGAAATCATCGTGCTCGACTTGAAAGGCCCTCAGCAGGCGGTAGTGACAGGTATCACCCAACCGATACTCGATCAACTGCGTGAGAAAGCGCCCGACACACACCGCAAGGATGGTGAGAAGCTGAATCTAGCCGGTGAAACTCCTGTTTGGCAGGCGGCCTTCGCACCGGGCAACGGATGGCAAGAGGTGCGTTTTACTAATCCCGTAA
>CAMTOV010000243.1 GCA_947074235.1 uncultured Bacteroides sp.
AAACACGTAGGTAAGGAAGAAGATTTAGTGGCTGAAAAAGCATAAAGCACTTACTAAGTAAAGTAAATAAACCCAAGACGGGCGGTAACTGTTGAAGTTGCCGCCCGTTTCTTTTTATATCAAACCGAGAGAGAATAAATGTATCATTCCATCTGTAGAATGTGGAAGAATACAAGATTAAATGTAGAGGTTTTAAGGGTTATTTGATTAGCTTTAGTAGAGGACGGAACAAACACCAAGAAGAAATAAAAAATGTGCTAGCATTGCTTAAAACAGTATAGGACAAGGTACTAATATAAGTATGTAAAAAGCATTAACAAGATAAACTTTAAGTAGGGCATAGAACCTAAAAGTGTAGATTGATATCGTTTCATCTTTATATTAGACAGACTATTTAGAAAACAGCATAACTACAATCATAAAAGCTTTAAAAAGAGTTGGCTAGCGCTCGAAACTAATCCAAATTATATCTATAATACGAGTCTAAAAGAGATATAAATATCACAGTAGTCATCCTTCATTTTTGATACAAGACAAAAAGGATATCACAAACTATCGACGCAACAAGACAAAAAAATAGCTCGAAATTACTATCACAGTAATTTCGAGCTACACTTTTAGAGTATTGTGAGGCTGATAATTTACCTATTGAGCCTCATGTTGTGTGCAAAAAATAAATCAAGAAACTCTAAACGTTGTTGTATTATAACTTTGTATTGTGTTATTAGAAATTATTTTTACCAGCATCCCACCACAAGCGAGTACCACCATTATCAGCTCCACCAAGTTGTTGTAACAATGTGTTGTACAAAGTAGGATCTGTTGAAATATAACCTTGTGGGAATGGAACGCGGCGAATCATCACCTCTGTATCAATCACACCACCACTCAAGTTTTCAGCCACTTGGAAGATTTGAGGATAACCTGTACGACGTTGTTCTGCCCATGCTTCGCAACCTTCAGGATAGATAGCCAACCACTTTTGAGTAATAATTTGCTCAAGCTTTTGCTCATTACTACCTGATGCATCAAACTTAGGAGATACTTTAGTACGAGGAGTAGCATTAAACTTCGTTTCAAATGCGTCAATATATTCTCTTGGCTCATTTTCGTTGCTTAAGTAAGTAGTATAAGCATCGCTCACACCCCATTGCGAGAATGAAGTAGCAATACCCGTTTCGTAGCAAGTTTGAACACTTTCCGAAGTATAACCTCTCAAAGCAGCTTCAGCACGTAAGAACCAAACCTCAGCAGCCGTCATCACGATGATTGGAGTTTCTGGAGTTACAGTAGTCCAAGAGTGCATTGAGTAGCGGTTACTATTAGTAGTATTTGTTCCTTGACGAATACCTTTATACAAGCCTTTGATATCGAATAGATAAGGAACACCTACATCACCACCGCCATCAGCTTTCTTGTAAAATTTATCCATACGAGGATCTTCATAACCATTCAAGAATGATTCCATAGAAGCATTCATGTATACTTCCCACCAGTTTGCCACACCACCAAGAGGATTAGCAACACCATATTCACCTACCGTTTCGGCAGCAGTTTCTAGCACACCACCATTGGCAGTAGCTAAAGCAGCTGTTGCTTGTTGACGAGCTAATGTAGCATTTACATTAGAAACACGCATAGCAAGACGAAGACGTAAAGAGTTAGCAAATTTCACCCATTGAGAGTAAGTGCGATAACCTTCAGGCATCATCATATCTGTATCCGAGAATGTGTCTGATCCACCACCGGCAATATGCTTGTTCAACGTAGTAACTGCATAATCTAAATCAGTGAAGAATGCATTGTACACATCACTTTGCGATTCAGAAACCACATTGCTAGTACCAAAGCTATTGTAAACAATAGGTCCATAATAATCGGATACGCGGTGCATAGCAGCTACTTTAATGATTTTTGCCACTGCATTGAATGCAGCAAAAGTATCTTCCTCAGTCAACTCTTCAGCCGTTTTGATTGATGGCATTACTTGCGCATAAGTATAATCCCATTGAGCAGCACACCAACCTGTATTCAAGTTGTAAGATGAATTTTGATTATTGAATGAGCCTACCATATCGTGGAAATAACCACTGTACATATCGGCCACCAAGTTTTGCATAATTTGGTATTGCCAGTTTGTACCATCAACACCCGTTTGATAAATGATACCTCTTTGAATTACTTTGAACGGAATCTTTTGTTTCTGGAAGTCAATCTCCTGCAATTCTTCAGGAAACGAATTCTTGTTTTCGTTGTAACCTTCGAAGTTGTCGGTGCAAGCACCCAGCGCCACCAAGTGGCCTACGATTAAAGTTTTAGCTATATTATTTAGAATTTTCATAATAGTCAGATTTTAGAATGTGAATTTAATATTGAATCCCATATTTCTTGTAGAAGGCATACCAAAGCAGTCAACACCTTGATTTGAGTTTCCTACAGACATTACTGCATCTGGATCGAAAGGAGCCTTCTTGTAGAAGAAGAACAAGTTGCGAGCCACAAATGAAAGATCTAAACCTTGAATCACTTTTGTTCTATTAAGCAAGCTTCTTGGGAAAGAATATCCTAAAGATAACTCACGAAGACGAATATTTGTTGCGTCATATTTATAGTATTCAGTTACACCATCACCACGCGAACCCACTTTTTTGTAGAATCCTTGCACGTCAGAAAATTGGCGGCCACCTACTTCTACATAACCAGCATCGCGAGCCTCACCTGAGTTTTTGCTTGCACCGCTCCAGTCAAGAGCCATCTCAGTCAAAGAGATAACATCACCACCTACGCGAGCATCAATCAACATATAAAGTGTAAAGCCTTTGTAAGTTAAAGTATTGTTCCAACCCATCAACCAATCTGGATTTGAGTTACCAAGTTTTGTTTTGCTACCAGTTTCAGTCATTGGAAGACCATCGTCGCCCACTACCACTTTTCCATCAGTACCATAAACAAAGTCGTTACCATAGATATCACCAAGGCTACCACCTTCAACAATACGCATACGATAAGGCATTGACAAACCATCATCACCATAAGTAAATGAATCATAATCTCCTAGAGATACAATCTTATTCTTGTTCATAGAGAAGTTGATACCTGTTTTCCAACGGAAGTTTTCAGTCATCACTGGAGTAGCTCCCAAAGTGATTTCAACCCCTGTATTGCGAATTTTACCAGCATTTACATATTTGTATGGATAACGACCGATGTCATCTTTTACATAAAGCAATTGATTCTTAGTATCAGTTCTATAGAATGTCACATCAAAGTCAAGTCTTCTTTCTAGGAAACTCCACTCCATACCAGCTTCCCAAGAAGAAGATATTTCAGGTTTCAAATCATCGAAGCCATATTGACGAGCTTGGATTACACCACCAGCCATGATAACATCAGCAGGAGAAGTGATACCAATAGGAAGGTCATTACCTACTTGTGCCCAAGATGCGCGAACTTTACCGAAGCTTACCCATTCTGGCATTGCAATTGTTTTATCAATTAACCAAGATGCACCAAATGAAGGATAGAAGAAACCTTTCTTCAAATGTTTTGTGTTAGCCAAAGTAGACGACCAATCGTTACGCATAGTTACATCTAAGTAAAGGCTTTCTTTGAAACCAACTTGTGCTGTACCAAATACAGATTGTGTAGTACGACGAGCATCAATAGTTTGGTTGATATATGCCGAACCAGTACCTGCAAAATTGATATTTGCTACTGTAAATACGTTTGCATAATACAAACCAGCTTTACCAGAGTCTAAACGAAGCATGTTCGATTTAGTAGAATTAATACTTGTACCAACAGCTGCATTCAACGACCAGTTGTTCCAAGACTTGTTGAACATAGCCATCGCATCTCCATAAGCCATGAAGTCTTGGCTGTTCATATCAATATA
>CAMTOV010000244.1 GCA_947074235.1 uncultured Bacteroides sp.
CATTTGCCTACTTCGTCTAGCCAATCATCTAAAGATAGAAAAGGCTGGTCGATGGGAGCTGGTGTGAGCAATGCCGGCAACTTTGCCGACAATAGCAACTTAGCATATACTAGCGAACTGTATCGTGTTAGTATGACAAATATTGAAGATGGTGTACTTCCTATCCCCGAAAACCACACAGTAGTATTTAGCGAAGGTGTACCTTATTTATTACCATCGGATGAAGTAGTTCATGCAAACCATCGTCAACCGATTGCTGTGGGAGCTACTTTCCGTTACCCATTAAATCACGGATTTTCTATCGAAACCGGTTTGATGTTTACACTACTTTCTTCAGATATTACACTTGCTAGCAATATTAACCAAAGCATGAAGCAAAAGCTTTACTATCTTGGTATACCCGTGAAAGCCAACTGGGATTTCTTGAATAAGAAATATGTAACATTATATGTATCGGCAGGCGGTCAAATAGAGAAATCGGTTTATGGTAAGCTTGGCAATGAGAAGTTGAATGTAAAACAAGTGCAATTCTCGGTGATGGGCGGTGTAGGTGCACAGTTTAATGTATCCACTCGCTTGGGTATTTATGTAGAGCCGGGTGTAGCCTATTTCTTCAATGATGGTTCTAGTGTGGAAACCATCCGCAAGCAACATCCATTCAACTTTAATATGCAAGCCGGTATCCGCTTTACCTATTAATTAAACTTCAACACAAAAGTGGTTAGTGGCGTTTTATCTGTGTAAGGCAGCAACGTGAGTGTGCCACCGCTCAGTCTCATTATTTGTTTGCTAATACTTAACCCTACTCCACAACCCTCCTCCTTGGTGGTGAAGAATGGAATAAACATCTGATTGGCCACTTCGGAACTAATCTTTGGGCCATTATTACAGATCTCTATAATTACGCTTTCATCCTCATCACAGTAAGCTTTTATCTCAATAGCTCCATCATGCTGATTTCCAATAGCCTGAATAGCATTATTCAACAAGTTGGTTACTACCTGCCCTACCAATTGTTCATCTGCAAATAGCATCAAGTCCTTGTCTATCTGAGTTATACCTATTGTTACATTATCTTGAAGTGACTGATGTACGGCAAGGTGAATCATTCTTTCGATGAATGGTTTTACATCAAACAAACTAGGCTCAGGATGCGGCAAACGGGTTAGCTGCCTATATGAGTTTACAAAATTGATGAGTCCTTTGCTTGTAGTGCTTATAGTTTCCAACCCCTGCTTCATCTCTTCGCTTTTCACATCTGGCAAAGTCAGTAGCGTTTCACTAATAGAGGTAACAGGAGTCAGCGAGTTCATGATCTCGTGCGTCAGCACTCTAGTTAAGCGAATCCAAGCATCCATCTCTCGTTCATCCAATTCGCGATTGATATTGCTCAAAGCCACGATACGTAACTCCTCATTTTTAATTTTGATGCCCGATACACGCAACGACAAATGAACTGTTTCACGCTCATTATCTATCTGCACTTGCAGTTTGTCGTTCGGATGAGCACTCTCCAACATCTGCATCAACGGCATAGAAACCTTCTCTAGCTGACGGATATGTGTAAATACAGAAAGCCCCAACAAGTTCATAGCCGCTTTGTTCTTCTGATAAACCGATCCTGAAGGGCTTAATACCACAATACCGGTGTCTACAAAGTCGAGTATCAGTTCGTAGTACTTCTCTCGCTGTGCCACATCTTGTTTCGTATTATATAGTATTTTAGCTATCTGATTGAGCATACCATTCACTTGCGAGATATCATCCACTGCATTTTCTTCGTAGAAGTGGATAGCCGCATCATTATTGTCTATTGCATCGAGCAAAAAGGCTACTTTGCGAACCGGCTGCTTGCAAATGCGATAGAGCCAGTGTATGGCAAACAGTTCAACAATCATACACACCAAAGCCCACCACCAATGCCCGAATACACACAGAATAGCCATGCCGGCACAGAGCACCAACACGATGGACAATGCAAAAAAGAAATGATTGGTGAGTTTGTGTATCATGTTGATATAGGGTTAAAGTCCAAATTTCTTCATCTTATTATAAAGCGTTTGTCGGGTGATGCCCAACTGTATAGCTACTGCCGAGAGGTTTCCACTGCATTGCTCAATAGCCTTTCCTATCATCTGTTTCTCCATATCCTCTAGCGTGGAGACTTCATTCTTGGTAGTTGCTTGAACCACTTTGCGAGGCAAATGAAAACAATCGGCTGCCAACTTATCGCTGTCACTAATAATAATCGACTTCTCAATGGCATGTTCCAACTCACGGATATTTCCGGGCCAAGGATAATCTGTCAACTTCGATACAGCCTCATCGGTTAGCGCAGTCACGCTCTTGCCATATTGCCTGTTAAATCGCTCGATAAAACGGTTGGCAAGGGGCACAATATCTTCTTTACGTCCTCGCAGAGGAGGAATTTCTATGTGAATCGTATTGATACGGTAAAGTAAATCTTCACGGAATCGATCTTGCATCACCATCTCTTCCAAGTTGCAATTGGTGGCACATATCAGGCGGATATCTACAGGAGTAGAGTCGTTGCCCCCTACCCTCACTACACTTCTTCGTTGTAGCACCGTAAGCAGTTTGGCTTGAAGATGAAAAGGGAGGTTTCCTATTTCATCTAAGAAGAGAGTAGAGTGGTTGGCCACTTCAAACTTGCCCGCCCTATCGGCATGAGCATCTGTAAACGCCCCTTTCTTATGGCCAAACAATTCGCTTTCAAACAATGTTTCGGTGATAGCACCCATATCTACAGCTACCATTTCCTGCTTAACCCGTGCCGACAAACGATGAATCTCACGTGCCAATACCTCCTTACCGGTTCCATTCTCGCCCGTTATCAATATATTTGCATCGGTCACCGCCACCTTATCAATCAGTCTACGCAGTTCACCCATCGCCTCACTTTCTCCCCAGTAGATAGCACTCGTTGCAGCACTCTGTTTTACCTTTGCCGAAGGTGCAGGCTTGCAAGCAGTCAATAAGGTTTCGATAAGACGATTGTTATCCCAAGGTTTCACCACAAAATCGGCCGCTCCCTCTTTTATTCCCTTTACCGCCAAATCGATATCGGCGTATGCAGTAAACAAAACAACAGGAAGCATCGGTCGCACTCTCTTCACCTCGCGTAGCCAATACAAACCCTCATTGCCGGTATTTACACCACCATTAAAGTTCATATCGAGTAACACCACATCGGGCTTCACTTCTTGAATGGTCGAAATCAATGCATTGGGAGAGTTGAGAAGCACTATTTTGTCGAAGCTACTCTTCAAAAGCAGTTCTACAGCCGATAATACCCCTTTATTGTCGTCAACAACAATTATTGTTTTGTGTTTTTTCATTCCATCGTCTATTTAAGGCAAAAGTAGAAAGAACCCTTTTTTATTCCTAATATAGTTTAGAATATTTTTACAGATAGAAGGGATAGCTTAGTTTCATCAAGCTGAAACTTTGGTTTCATACCGGTGAAACTTTGTTTTCATCGTGGTGAAACTTTAGTTTCGCCCCAATGAAACTAAAGACTTCATGTGAAAGCGTTTTAAGCTTAATAACAGGTAGATATGAATTGGCAATAGCTATTGTAAAAGAAAGGATAAAGCACTATCAATGCGTGGTATAAGAGGCGCAAAATGGTTGCCTTGATTGTACTCAAAGCGAACATTGATGTTGTTTCGCTGCAAGTAGTCTACAATGATTTGGGCTTTGGCATTTACTTCTCCAAAGCGAGGAGCTTTCGATTTTGCTTCTTTGTCTCCCAATGATAGATAAATCTTATCTGCCTGATTGACTATCGGCTGTTTGCAGAACCATTCAGCAAA
>CAMTOV010000245.1 GCA_947074235.1 uncultured Bacteroides sp.
CGATTTGTTGTTCGGTCAATCCTAATCCACCTACTTCTCTATCTGCTTTCAAAAACAAAGGAACAATCTTCATAACGAATCCTTCGGCAAAACGATAAAGAATAATGAAACAGATGTAGTATAGGATATGCTTTTTAGTGAAGAAATCCATGATAACATCCTTCAACTTTTTAGCAGTTTCTTTTAATGAAGTAGTTGATGTAGCGGCACCACCGGTAGGAAGCATTTTGGTATGATAAATACTTAATGCAACCATTACAACGGCTACAATCATCATAATGATGCGCCAAGACTGTATATTTGCGAAATGACTGATGTCGGCCTCCATTATTCCAGCTCCATCTTTAGCACTGTAATATTGAAATAACCATCCGGCTAACCACACTAGTCCACCTGATGCTACAATCTTGGCTATGTTGTAAAATGCACCTTGCACACCAATGTATTTAGCCTGATCTGCTTTACTTAAATCATGCATATAAATACCATCGGTAGCAATATCGTGTGTAGCACCACTGAAGGCAATGAAAGCCATTAAGATAATAGCATATACAAAGAAGTGGGAGAGTTCTAAAGAAAAACCAACCAAGCAAAACATGATGCCGGTGAATAGCTGTGTTAATACAACGAAGAATTTTTTGGTCTTAAACATTTCGAGAAATGGACTCCATAAAAACTTGAGTGTCCATGGAAGCATGATTAATGAGGTCCACAACGCTATCTGCGAATTGGATACTCCCAACCCGCTAAACATTAATACAGAAACCATGTTGAGTACCACAAATGGCATTCCCATGGCGAAATAGACAGTTGGTACCCAGCTAATCGGGTTGTGCTTATTTTTTGTCATGAATAAGGTAGTTTTATCGGTTAACGATTCTTGTTTTATTATTAATACAACTAAGGCACCAAAAATACTAACTTAATCTTTGTTTTTTTTCTTTTGTCTTGGTGATTTAAGTATAATAAACACATTGAATAGGCGTAATTAATAAAATATTATAGTAATTGTAAAAGATAGAAAAAACTTCTTTAAATAGACTATTGGTGGGTAAATGGTAAATAAAAACGGCTGCCTTATTTAATTAAGACAGCCGTTTTGAGATAGATATAAATATTTTTTATTTTTCTAATAAATCTTTTAAGAAAGAGTCAAGTTCTTCATTGAGACCCTTTAGTAATTCATCGTCGATGAAAAGAGTGTCATCATCAACAAGAAGCAAATCAGATATTGTTTCTTTCTCCTCATCAACTAATACAAAGGAATATGGTTTTAGGATAGTTATATTATTGAATGCATTATCTTCGTTTAGTTTGTTAAGAATAGAACGAAGCGTTTTTTCAGCTTCTTCATAATAATCATCAATGTCGCAATTGCTCCACTCTCTTACTGCCGCACAAGCTAGCTCATTATCCTCATCATCAAAGATGTAAAGCTCTCCAGTGTTGAAGTTGGGTTGAATATGAATATCGGTTACTGTGGGCTGAGCGCTACCTTGTATAAAAGGTTTTATAGCTTTCTTAATAGCCGATTCAATAGCCGACTGCGATTGTTGATTGATCTCCATTTTAGTTCCTCCTCAAATATTTATTTCAAAGATATACAAAAAAACATAACTTGCTCAATTATTTACTAAAAAACCTCATGAATACGCTTCATTTGAACATTGAGTATTGGTAAATCTTGTTTCCTCTTCTTCAATTCTTCTAGATAGCGGATTGCATTGATGTAATTAGCTATTTCATATATAGAAGTTTTGCTTAAGTCACGATCTTCTACTTTATCAATTTCATTGGCTAATTTTTGAGCTTTATCAGCCCATTCTATGCTATTGTCTAAATCGTCTAGTACTTCATAGCAAAGGGCTATGTTGTTGGCAAGACGCATTTTTTCTTTCTTCTTTTTTGTTTGTTTATAAGCATTGCTCCATATTTCGAGTGCTTGTTCCCAATTGTTTTCACGGGCATAGACCATCGCATCTCGCATGTGGATATTTCCACCAACATATAATGTGCGATTAACTGATTTCCAACTTGGCAGTAGATATTTCATCGGTAGCGTTCCAGCAAAATTAGATGCTTCCTTAATCATCTCACTTTCTTTGATTTGATTTGCTATTACATATCCTTCTGTTTTCCCTAATTTCTCCCAGAAAATACTATCTTTTGCGTTGATAACATATAATGGGTTATTTCTGCTTGGAATGTAGATGGTGACTGAAGGACTCACTTTCATGTCTACTAACCCAATAAATGTATTCCACTCTGGGTGATAGTCAATATAACGAGATGCTTGCAGTGGAAGGCTGTCGATAGCAATGATAAAATCGACATCTAACTGTTCTGCCAGCATTTTGGTTTCTGATTGCGATAAAAGTGTTTGGCGACCAAATTTATCGTTGAGGCGTAGGGATGAATCACATACTACTACCTCGTCAAAATAATTTGCGGTGGCCAGTGATTGAGCTAGCGATTCTACCATAATATTGGCATCGCCATTAAAATTAAACAGCTTGTGAGACGATTCGTCTAGTTTAGTTTGTTCTTCGAAGCTTTTATTATTTACTCCTTGATTTGATACATTATTAACAACTGCTACTCTGCTAAGCGATTCTGGAAAATTGATCTCAGCAGGAATCATATAGTCAATAGATATTTGTTCGATACTTGAACAAGATGTGAAAAGCAAGATAAACAAAAAGAGAGGGGAGAACTTTTTCATAAGTATGTTGTCTATTTAGAACAAAAATACGATAATGGCAGAATAAATAAAAGCTCCAAACATTATTTAACTGTTTGGAGCTTTTGATATTATAAACTATATATTTACTATAGTTGATTAGTCATTGCGGCCATGACAAGCTTTATACTTTTTGCCGCTACCACAAGGACAAGGATCGTTGCGACCCACAGTTTTCTCAACACGAACAGGTTCACGCTTTGCTTCGCGAGTGTCGCGTTGGGCAGCTGCTTGTTGATTTGGATCGTTCAAATCTTGTTTTTGCTCACGATACTTACTCATATCTTGTCTTTTTTCAGGAGCAGCTTGACGTACTTCAACTCTAGTTTGAGTAGGTTGCTCAGGTGCTTCTTGAACAGGAATTTGACCTCTCATTAAGATTGATACAGTTTGGTTATTGATTTTGCCTACCATTGTATCAAATAGAGTTACTGATTCAAGTTTATAGATTAAAAGAGGATCTTTTTGCTCATAACTTGCATTTTGTACAGAATGTTTCAACTCATCAAGTTCACGAAGGTTTTCTTTCCATGATTCATCTATTACATGAAGTAATATTGATTTCTCGAACGCTTTAACCACCTCTTTACATTCGCTTTCGTAGGCAGCTTTTAAGTTACAAGAAATATTGTACATTCTTTTACCGTCAGTGATTGGGATAAGAATGTTTTCATACATCTGTCCTTGGTTTTCGTATACTTGCTTGATAACAGGATTAGCCACTTGAGCCATCTTTTCTGTTTTGCGTTTGAAGCTTGCCATGGCAGCATCAAATGTTTTATCAACCAAATCGTCTTTTTTATCTTTGAGGAATTCAGCTTCAGTGAATGGAGGTTCCATAGCAAACTCTTGCAATAAATCCATCTTACACTCTTCGTATTCTGCATTGTTTACTACAGCAGATTCGCAACGCTCCCAAATCATATTTACGATATCCATACCGATACGTTCGCCCATCAAAGCATGACGACGTTTGGTGTAAACAACAGTACGTTGCTTATTCATCACATCATCATATTCAAGAAGACGTTTACGAATACCGAAGTTGTTTTCTTCTACTT
>CAMTOV010000246.1 GCA_947074235.1 uncultured Bacteroides sp.
GGTGGTGTAATCAAACAAAATCAAGGTTGGTAATTAACTATTAATGAATTCGTATTATGAAAAGACTCATAAATATATTTTCGCTGGTGATGATATTCGCTTTTGCGTTGACCAGCTGTAATGATGATGATGTAAAATTAGATATCATAGATGTAAAACCCTCTGAACTGGTAGAGGGTATTGCATTCTCGGTAACACCCGATGCTAAAAATCCAAATATTATCTATTTGGAAAGCAAGATGGGTTCTTCTTATACTCCACTTTGGGAACATCCACAAGGACGTAGCCAAAAGAATAAAGTAACGCTTCAAATTCCATTTGATGGTGAATACGAGGTTACCTTTGGTGTAATGACACGTGGTGGTGTGGTTTATGGTGAGCCTTATAAATTTCAAATTGAAAGCTTTTGCGCCGACTTCGTGAACGATGATCTTTGGACATTCCTTTCGGGTGGTGTAGGCAAGTCTAAAACATGGGTGTACAACAATGGTAACTATGGCCTTGAAGCTACTGGCGAAGTGGGTTATGGTGATCCAAGTACTACAGTAGAGTGGAACAACTTTGCATTCAACTGGGATCCAGGTAAAGGTCACTCTGGCGATGATAACATTTGGAACAGTACCATGACATTTACACTTGATGGTGGTGCTTTCGTTAATACTATCAACACATATACTGACGGTGAAGCTCCTGCTGAAAAAGTAGAAAGCGGTACTTTCATGCTAGACGTTGAAAACCATACATTGAGCTTTACAGATTGTACATTGATGCATACAGTGGGTTGGGATTTCAAAACAACTACTACTGGATGGTCTAAGAACTTGAAGATTCTTACTTTGACTGAAAACTTCTTGCAAGTTGCTGTATTGCGCGATCCTAATACATCGGGCGAAGGCGAATGGTGGTTAATCTGGAGTTATGTTTCAAAAGACTGGGCAGATAGCTATGTTCCTGGTGATCAACCAGACCCAGTGCCAAACATTGATGGTGATGCTAATGACATTATCACTACTACTCGCACTAAATCGTGGGTACTTTCTTTGAACTCTCCATACGACTGGGCTACTCTAGAAGGTGATATGATGAACGGATTCAGCAGCCCTAATGATTATAACAACGGATGGTCTGCTTACAATGCCGATATGATTGCTGCAACCAAACTTGTATTTACTGCAGGAAGTGGCAATAGTGGTAGCTATGTATTCTCTACTTACGATAATGAAGATGTAGAAGGCACATATACTATCGATGCCAACAATGATATCACATTCGACAAACCATTGAATGCAATGATTAGCCACACCAACTGGGGATGGGATTCATATACTTACTTATCTACAACAGATGAAAATAAACTTCGTATCATCAAGACTAAGACTGATGTTATGGGCAATGTAACAGAAATGTGGTTGGGTAAACGCGATCCTGAGAAATCAGAATACACTGCTTTCCACTTTGAAGTGGGTGCAGGTGGTACTCCTTCAGTAGACCCTGTGAAAGTATTGAAAGAACGTTTGACTGGTGGCAGTTCATTGACATACAAAGCTAGTTTGGTATATCCATTCTGCTGGGCATACAAAGTAGGTGATCCTTCTTCATTCTCTATTGGCCCTAACGATGCATTCCCAGACTGGACAGGATGGAGCGAATCGGCTTATCAATATGCTGAAAAGATTAGATTCACATTCAATAATGACGGAAGCGTAACATTTGTTGATAACAACGGAGCAACACAAGCTGGCACATTTGCTATTGTAGATGGTGACTCTGGTTATGGTGCAGACATTGTGAAGTTCAACGGTGTGGATGTATTGGATAGCGAACCTATCACTTATACAGGCCCTGGTGGATGGGTTAACTTCTGCTTTAACTACAACCCTGATGCATTGCTAGCTAATGCTCCTACAGATGCAGGTTGGTTAGAACTTTACAGTTGGGAATATGACGCTGATGGTAATGTATCTGGCATTTGGCTAGGCATCATCCAAGCAGGTGGTGTGGTAGATGGTAAAGACCTAACAGCTGAAAGACGCGTATTCCACTTTGTAGTTGAATAAATAAATCTATTACTCATAAGAGGGTGTTACATCCTCTTATGAGTAATAATATATACCCCTTTATACATATGAAATCTATTCGTTTTTTATTATTCTATTTCATTGCACCACTTCTTGTTTTTAGTGCTTGCGATGACAATGATGAAACAGTAAGCACAGAAATAGTTTTGTCTAGAAGCGAAATTGTTGTGCCACAAATTGCAAGCTCTACTATCTTTTACGTAAAGAGTAGTGTAGACTGGACATTGACAGGCACTACCGATTGGTGTACAGTGACACCTACATCGGGACTTGCCGGAGAAACTACTAAGTTGACAATGAATACAACCGAAAACAACACTACCGATGAGCGTACTACTCAACTTATCGTAAGTGGTGGTGGCAAGGTTGAAACATTAACTATCATTCAATCGCTCAATCTCTTAGCTACTACTACTTCATACAAGGCAAAAGCTGAAGGTGATGTTATCAATGTAGTATTTAAGAATGACGGTACAAACTATACCATCACTTCAAACAGCAGCTGGATTAAACACCAAACTGGAACAAGAACTGTTTCAGATAAAACAGAGCCGTTTGTAATCAGTGCTAACTACTCAGGAAGCAAACGTACAGGTAGTGTAACTATTGCTACCAAAAATATAGAGGAAGTGATTACTTTCGAACAAGAGGCTTTGAACGTTCCCACACCCGATCAAACGGGTATGAGCAGCAGTGCACTACAACTAGCTGCCAAAATCAATGTTGGTTGGAACTTGGGTAACACACTTGAAGCATCGGGCAACGAAACAGCTTGGGGCAATCCTAAAACAACTCAAGCCATGATTGATATGGTGAAAGAGGCTGGATTCAACGCTGTGCGTATTCCTTGTAACTGGATGAATGGATATGTAGAAGATGAAACTTCATGCCAAATCAAAACTGATTGGATGGAACGCGTGAAAGAAGTAGTAGACTATTGTGTAGGTCGCGATATGTATGCTATCATCAACATCCATTGGGATGGTGGTTGGTTGGAAGAAAACCCAACTTATGCTGCACAAACCGAAGTAAACCGCAAACAAGCGTTGCTATGGAATCAGATAGCTACTTGCTTCCGCGACTATGACGAACGTTTATTGTTCTCAGGAACAAATGAGGTACACGTGAAAGATATTTATGATGACAACAAGGTAACTGCCGAAAACCATGAAGTGCAACAATCGTTCAATCAAACATTTGTTGATGCTGTGCGTGCAACAGGTGGGCGCAATGCTTATCGTAACTTGATTGTTCAATCGTATAATACTCAGTTGAACTTCGCTACCAACAATCTAAAGATGCCTACTGATAATGTGAACGATCGTTTGATGCTAGAGGTGCACTTCTACGATCCTTACAACTACTCTATTGCCAATGAAAATATCATTAACTACTGGGGTAAACCTTGGTCGGATAGAGGATTTACGGTAGACACTTGGGGACAAGAAGATCACGTAGATAGTAGCTTTGCTTCAATCAAAAAGAACTTTACTGATAAGGGCATCCCAACAATCTTAGGTGAATATGGTGTAAACCGCCACTCGGTAACAGATTCTGAGATTATTGAGTCGCGTCAATATTGGTTAGAGTATGTGACTAGCGCAGCCAAAAACAACGGACTTGTACCATTCTATTGGGACAATGGTGGTGTTGATGGTGATGCGGGTATCAACCAAATGGCATTGTTCAATCGTAAATCGTTGAAAGTGATTGATCAACC
>CAMTOV010000247.1 GCA_947074235.1 uncultured Bacteroides sp.
AGTGAGCAATCCATTCTTCACGTTCGCCCGGAAGCAAATCGATAACAGGAATTTCAATCATTGTATAGCATCCCGGTTTTTGGCGGAAAGAAGCACGAGCTACGCATACCAATATCTGTGCAGTAAGCGCAGGGTTGTTGATGCGCATGTTAAACTCGAACAATTGGTTTTGAGTCTTTCCAGATACACCTTTGCGAGTTAAATTCACGCCATGTCCCATGTCAAGTAAGTCGTCCACGCATGGCACTTGTTTTACATGAGTTTCATCATTTACAAAGTAAGCATCAGCCTTGATTGCTGCTGCCACTTCGTCGAAATTGTAACCATCTTTCAATTCAATGTAAACCATGCGGCGATGAATGCTTGTACCCGTTGGGATAGTCATAGATAGAGCAGCTTTTACTCCGTCGATAGCCTTTACTGCCACTGTATGACCCATACTCATGCCTGGCCCAAAGTTGGTGTAAGTAATGCCTTTAGGGGCAATTGCCTCAAGCATAGTGCGTACAACTGAGTCCGATCCTGGATCCCATCCTGCAGCAATCACCGATACGGCTCCATTGTCTGCGGCACACTTACCAAGCTCCTTGCGAAGCGCTACAATGCCAGTGTGAATGTCAAAACTATCTACTGTGTTGATGCCAAGAGCGAGTATCTCTTTAGCGTATGCTTCTACGCTGCGAGTGGGAGTGCAAAGAACAGCTACGTGTACATCTTGCAACTCTTTGATGTCTTTTACTACTGCATAGGGTTCAAGTTCGGCTGGTTTGTTATCAGCTCCAGCACGACGAATAATACCTGCTACTTCAAAATCGGGAGCCGCTTCAAGTGCTTCCAACACATAACGACCGATGTTGCCATATCCTACGATGGCAGCTCTAATTTTTTTCATTTCTTCTGTTGGTATTTGTTTAACAAATGGTTGTTTTCGTAAATGCAAAAGTAGCTTTTTTTTCAATTAAGCGAAATGAATGTACCATTAAAGTTGGTTTTTGCCCATCAAGTGTTACAAAAATACAATATTTCTCGCGCACGTGCGTTAAAGAAGTATTATGATTGAATACGTAAAAGGCGAAATAGCCGAACTCAGTCCGGCAGTAGCCGTAATAGATTGCAACGGTTTGGGGTATGCCGTTAATATTTCCTTAAATACCTACTCAGCTATCCAAGGTAAAAGTAACTGTAAACTATATATTTACGAAGCAATTCGCGAAGATGCATATATCTTGTATGGCTTTGTTGATAAGCAAGAGCGCGAACTTTTCTTGCTCCTCATCTCTGTTTCGGGCATTGGTGGCAACACCGCCCGTATGATTCTTTCGGCTCTATCGCCAGCCGAGCTGATAAATGTTATCAGTAGCGAGAATGCCAATCTGCTAAAAACCGTGAAAGGTATCGGTTTGAAAACAGCGCAGCGTGTTATTGTAGATTTGAAGGATAAGATTAAAACTACGGGCACGGCTGCATCAACTACTGGTGGTATGGCTAGCTTGATGAACAACGAAATTCAAGAAGAGGCCATAGCTGCCCTTACCATGCTTGGGTTTGCCGCTGCTCCCTCTCAGAAGGTAGTACTTGCTATTTTGAAGGAAGAGCCTGATAGCACGGTAGAGAAGGTGATAAAACTGGCCTTGAAAAGATTATAATGCTGATAAACAGACATAGAATATTGCGATTGCTTACTACATTGATACTGCTCCATATTTGGGGCAGTGTGGCGCTATATGCGCAGCATGCATCGCATCCTATGCCTATTATCGAAGAAAAAGCGGAGTATGATGCGCTCACTAATCGATATATTATCCGCACCTACATAGGCGGACAAGAGATGGAGGTGCCTATCATTCTTACTCCCACCGAATATCTGGATTGGAGCTTGAAGCGCTCTATGAACGAGTATTTCCGCCAGCGCAACGACTCCATCTTCACCACAAAAAAAGATAAGTTCGACTTTACCGATATGAAGTTCAATATTGGGCCTGCCGAGAAAATCTTTGGGCCGGGTGGGGTGCAAATCAAAACACAGGGTAGTGCCGAAATCAGTATGGGAATGGCATATACCTACGTGCAAAACCCTACACTGCCCGAAAGTATGCGTAAGACGTGGGCTTTCGATTTTGATGAGAAAATCAATATCAATGTCAACGGTAAGGTGGGAACCAAGGTGAATCTTGACATGAACTACAACACCGATGCAACTTTCGACTTTGACAGCAAGAAGATGAAGTTGAAGTATGAGGGTGAAGAGGATGAGATTATCAAGCTGTTGGAGGCGGGTAACGTAAGCATGTCTACCGGTAACTCGCTGATACGTGGGGCTACATCGCTCTTTGGTGTGCGTGCCGATTTGCAGTTTGGTAAGCTGAAGCTGCAAACCTTAATCAGTCAGCAAGAGAGTGAATCGAAAACGGTGACGAGTAAAGGTGGAGCACAAACCATTCCTTTTGATTTTTCGGCAGCCGATTATGATGAGAATCGTCACTTCTTCTTAGCGCATTACTACCGCGATACTTACGATGTTAATATGTCGCAACTGCCCAATGTGCTTTCGGGGGTTACTATCGGGCGTATTGAGGTGTGGATTACCAATAAGCGAGGCAATTATGAGAATCCTCGCAACATATTGGCATTTAGTGATCTTGGTGAATCTAAAAATATCACTAGTGGCACTCCATGGGTCTCAAATTCATTTACTAATCTTGTGCCTCGCAATGCTGCCAATACTCTTTATCAAACGATGGTCAATGATTATCCCATGGCACGTGACATTAGTGCGGTGAATAGTTTGATGCAGAGCATTCCAGGCATGGAGGGCGGCATGGATTATGAGAAGATAGAAAGTGCCCGTTTGCTTACCTCTTCCGAATATGAGCTTAATACTTCACTTGGTTATATCTCGCTTAAACAAACACTGCAACCCGATGAGGTGTTGGCAGTAGCTTTCGAATATACCTATAAAGGGCAGCGCTATCAAGTGGGGGAGTTTGCTTCAGATATCAAAGAGACCAACAATAACCTCTTTGTGAAGCTGCTGAAAAATACATCCAACTCGCCTACAACCAATGTGTGGCCGCTGATGATGAAGAATGTTTATTCGCTCAACGCTTATCAGGTGCAAAGGGAGAAATTTACTTTGAATATCACCATGCTTAGCGACTCTACTGCATCATATATTCGCTATATCCCCGAAGGTAAGATTGCTAGAATACCGCTTTTGAAAGTGATGGGATTGGATAGATTGAATAGCCAAAACCAGTTAGGAAGCAATGGTTTCTTTGACTTTGTGGAGGGCTATACCATCACTGCACAGAATGGTCGTGTGTTTTTTCCAGTTGTTGAGCCGTTTGGTAGTCATCTTCGCGAAGCCATTGGCAACAATGCTTTGGCCGATAAATATTGCTTTCAAGAACTGTATGATTCTACTTTGACTGTAGCCAAACAGATGGCTGAAAAGAATCGCTATAAGCTGGAAGGGGAATATCGAGCCTCTTCGGCCAATGAGATAAGACTGGGCGCAATGAATATTCCTCGTGGCTCGGTGCATGTCACCGCAGGGGGTATCACGCTTGTAGAGAACTCAGACTATACGGTAGATTACACTATGGGTACAGTTACTATCATTAATCAAAGTATTATTGATGCCGGTACCTCTATCAGTGTCAATCTGGAGAGCAACACGGTGTATAGCATGCAACGCAAAACCATGATGGGTTTGAACTTTACTTATGATTTTAGTCCCGACTTCCAGTTTGGTGGTACATTGATGCACTTGCGTGAGCGCCCCATGACATC
>CAMTOV010000248.1 GCA_947074235.1 uncultured Bacteroides sp.
CCAGCATGCTGAGTAGCCCTTGCCAGCAAGCGGGCAAGGGCTACTCAGCAAACGCATCATAACACATTGATATACAACATTATTCTCCTACTAAAACTATCTCATTTTATATCGAAAGCGAAGATAAAGCATCAGTCCGGCACTAGTAAGACCAAAGGGGAAGGCCATCCATACACCCAAAGCACCCCAATTGAGTATAAAGCCAAAGATGTAACCAAGTGGCAAAGAAATTACAAAGTAAGCAATAAAGGCAATAAGTATCATGGGTTTAACATCCGCTATACCACGCAATGCATTGGCAAAGTTTATCTGAAGGGCATCACCAAACTGATAGATAAACATCGGAATAATCAGAATACTAACAAGTGCTATTACCTCTTCATCACCTACAAACCAGCCTCCTATCACATGACGCATCAAATAAACAAACCCACCCAACACGAATGCCATCATAAGTAACAAGTGAAAACCTGCATAGGCAGAACGTTTCACATTTATTCTATCGTGCTGCCCTTCAAAATTACTTACACGCACTGCTACCGCTGCACCCATGCCATAGTAAACCATAAATGTGAGTTGTGCAATGGTACACATAATTTGATGAGCCGCTAATGCGACCGTACCCAGCCAGCCAATCATAATGGCGCTTAAGCTGAAAGAAGCTGTTTCCATTCCCATTTGTAGCGCTACAGGCCAACCCAGCGAGTTGAGACGTTTGAATAACTCGCCCGACCATGGCGCACGAAAGAAACCAGCCTTGTAACAATCGAATTTCTTTCTATATAGAAAGACTAAAAGAAATACCATAACCATCACAATGCGAGAGAACAGCGTGCTAACGCCTGCGCCAAGCAGTCCCATTTCGGCAAAACCCAGCTTGCCATAAATCAACACATAATTGCCCACGATATTGAGTAAGTTGCCCGATAACAGAATCCACATGGCAGTTTTTGTATCGGTAATACCATCGGTAAATTGCTTAAAGGCATTGAACAAAAGCACAAAGATAATTGACACGAGCAGCGTGAGAAAATAAGGCCTAATCAACGGCATCAATTCTTGAGGCTGACCAAGCTTATCGACAAAGAGATAGAGCAGCGTCATCACTGCGGTGAGCAATATTGCAACGAGCGTATTGGCCAGCAAGCTACATCGCAAAGCCAAACCAGCCTCAGCCGATTGTCCTCTACCATAGTTGCTACCCACAATAGGGGTAAGACCATAAGCAAAACCTGTGCTGAAGATAATGGCCAGTCCAAACACGCTATTCACAAAGGCAGCAGCTCCCAGCTCGAGAGTACCATAATGCCCTATCATAAACGTGTCGGCAAACCCAAGAATGATAATTCCGATTTGCCCTATCACGATAGGCGTGCCTAAACGAAGTAATGATGTGTAATGTTGCTTGTAAGTATTGAGTAGATTAATAAAACGATTAGAATTCATAGACATCAACTATACCGCGGGACTTTTTTTATAATGTAAAACAACTCGATTTTTTTTATCAAACGCCTCTTTTGCTACCCGCATTAATTGCTCGGCAGTAACAGCTCTGTATTTTTCTACTTCTGTATTGACATCTTCCGCTTTACCATGAAGCTCAAACCAAGCCAAGTTTGTAGCCACATTCAAATAGCTTATATTGCCAAATATCTGAGTCGATTCAAACTTATTCTTTACCTTTTCTAATTCTTCCTCTCCTACCAATTCGGTTTGCAGCAATTGCAGTTCATGACATATAGCAGCCTCGGCCTCGTCGAGAGAAATGTCTGTTGCCGGTTTTCCTGAGATATGAAAAAGCCCTGAATCAATTGAACCAGAGATGTAAGCGTCTACACTAGAGAAGACTTGTCTATCTTTCACTAAGCGTTGAATCAAGCGGCTAGAAGCACCATTGCTAAGAACATCCGACAAGATATCAAAAGCATAATAATCGGGATTGGAACGGTCGCACATGTGAAAAGCCATAAACAAGGTATCCAACGGCACGTTGCGCTCTACTACTAAGCGCTGCTCTTCTGTTTGTGGTGCTTCTTGTTGATAGCTGCGCTCTGGAACCTCGCGTGATGGTATTCCACCAAACCACTTCTCAGTCAAGCGAACAGCCTCATCAAATTCAATTCCTCCTGTCACCGCCAGCACCGCATTATTAGGTGCATAGTGAGTATAAAAGAAGTCTTTCACTTGATCCATGGTAGCATCGGCAATATGAGAAAGGTCTTTGCCAATGGTAGGCCATTGATAGGGATGAGTTTTGTAAGCTAATGGACGCATCAAATGACTTACATCACCATAAGGTTGATTCAAACAGCGCTGTTTAAACTCCTCCATCACTACATCTCGTTGGACTTCTAGGCTATGTGTATCAAAACGCAAGCCCAACATACGATCTGACTCCAACCAGAAACCAATCTCTACATTTTGCGTTGGAACGGTTAAGTAGTAGTTAGTTATATCGTTGTTTGTCCAAGCGTTATTTTCACCACCGGCCATCTGCAGTGGAGCATCATAGTCGGGTATATTCTCGGAGCCACCAAACATTAAATGCTCAAAAAGATGAGCAAATCCCGTATGCTCGGGGTGCTCATCTTTTGCTCCTACATTGTATGCTATATTCAAAGCTACCATTTGTGTACTATCATCTTTATAGTGCACCAATCGCAAGCCGTTGGACAAAACGTGTCTGTTTATTTTAAGCATAAATTATTCTATCACAGAAACCTTCAATATCTTCACATCCTCTACCGGACGGTCACCGCGATTGGTTTCTACCTTTTGTATTTTATCTACTACATCCATACCTTCAACTACTTCACCAAACACAGTGTACTCATTATCTAAATGAGGAGTACCACCAACAGTAGTGTAAGCTTCAATCTGCTCTGGTGTGAAGTGGAAATCAGGTTGTTTTGCAGCCTCTTCTTGTGCTTCGATAAAGAGTTTTTCTTGCAGGTTGTACAAACCCTCTTCATCATTTTCTTTTCTCAATTTATATACCTCTTTCATGTGCTTTTGTGCAAGAGCATTAAAAGCCGCTTCAACCTTTTGTTCGTTCTTTTGGTTTTCCATACCCAAAAGAGTTGAATCATTGTACACTTTACCGGTTACGATATAAAACTGGCAACCTGATGATTCTTTCTTAGGATTTACTTGATCGCCCATACGAGCTGCCGACAAAGCACCTTTTTTATGGAAGTATTTAGGGTAAACAAATTCAGCAGGAATGGTATAGCCCACATCACCAGAGCCTAGTTGCTTATCTTTTGCAGCACCTTTTGAAGAAGGGTCACCCGCTTGAATCATAAAGTCTTTTATCACACGATGAAACAAAGTACCTTCGTAAGTACCTTCTTTGGCCAACTTGATAAAGTTATCTCTATGTAGTGGAGTTTCATTATAAAGCTTAATCTTAATGTCACCCATTGACGTTTTAATGTCAAGCATTGTCTCTTTTTGATTTTCCATTTCTTTTGTATTCTTTGCTTTCGACTGGCAACTCGTTATAGAGGTACAAATCGAGATGATTAATAGTATAAATAAACCTTTCTTCATAACATTCTTTTAATAGATTAAGTTTGCAAATATACAATTTTCAATACTACTTAATAGAATGATACGTTAGCAATTTGATTTAATCTATACATTTAGACTAGATCTTATGAGATGAAATAAGGAATAATGATTTTCAGAAACCGCTCCAAAGATTACCGGGAGGTACAGGTGCTTCTAGTTCAATCAACTGTTTTGACACAGGATGCACAAAGGAGATAT
>CAMTOV010000249.1 GCA_947074235.1 uncultured Bacteroides sp.
GCCAATATCTCATATTTATATACGGTTTCAGTAAAGATAGAAGCATCTGGCCAGAACTGTTGACGAGTTCCTGTATGGTCTGCAACGCCCACCTCTGTAACTTCGCAAAGTGGTTTACCGATAGCGTATTCTTGTTGATAAATCTTTCCGTTACGATAGACTTGAGACACCATGCGGGTAGAGAGTGCATTCACACAAGACATACCTACACCGTGCAAACCTCCCGATACTTTATAGGAACCTTTATCGAACTTACCACCGGCATGTAGCACAGTCATTGCTACCTCAAGAGCCGATTTCTGTTCTTTCTCATGAAAGTCTACCGGAATACCACGACCGTTATCTTGTACCGTGATAGAGTTATCTTCGTTGATGATTACATCGATTTGTGTACAATAACCTGCTAGTGCTTCGTCGATTGAGTTGTCAACAATCTCGTAAACTAAATGGTGAAGTCCCTTTACGCTGATGTCTCCAATATACATCGCCGGGCGTTTACGAACCGCCTCTAGTCCTTCAAGTACCTGAATGCTGTCGGCTGAATACGACCCGCTCGATTGAGGGATGTTTCCTTCTTCAGTCTGAGAAAATAAGTCTTCGATCATAATTTCATTTCTATTATTAGAATAACAGAGCAAATATACTAATAAATTACGACCTGTGGAAGAATGTACTCTTAAAAAAGATGTCTTAATATTTATTTATAATAGCCTCTCAAGGCTTATGCAATAATCATGATAACCGCCTTCTTCTCCTCTGAATAAGAATGAGGTAAAGTCTTTGCGGTAAGTGGTGGTTACAAAATCGTTTTTAGAGGTGTCATTTTTGTACAATAGTTCAATTTCTACCTGGCCGCTAGTGGTGTTTATACATGAATCCCACCATGGGTTGCTATTTTCTTTACGGGCTTTGAGTGTTATCGGCTCGGTTGTGTAAAACGATGTCCGATCGTATATTTTGTAATATGAAAGTGGGGCGTTTTCGGTTTGGTTCGTTACGGTATACTCTTCGTTGGGCGTTACAATCTCTACTGTTTGTACTACATTGTAGTTGTCGACATTGCTTACTCGTTTGATGGTATAATTTTTCTCATCTAGCTGTTGAGCTTTGTAAGTCACGTCATTGTTGTTTGCATTGTATGGCACTACTGTCCACGTGTTGCCTAAAAACGTGTTGCCACCGGTGTATACCTTATAGTAGCCCGCCAGCGAGATAGTATCATTATCGAGTATTCTTATTTTGTTGTATGGAAAATATTCATCTTCAATTTGGTATTTCTCTTTTTGATCCTTTGCATTATACCACAGGTCGATAATTCTAAGTTGATCAATCGTTGCTGCAAGGGTAAACATTTGTATGGTGACGCAATTTGATGCTTCTAATGCAATACTCGACAAACTTGGTTTATTAGAACCTTCAATGACGCAAGATTTGCTTATGAAGATAAGTGAAAGTAAAACTAGTATATATCCTGCTTTATTCATAACTGCTGCTTAATTAGATTAATTGTTGAAACGATAACCAAATCCCACTTTTACAAAACCAATGTTGCTTGGCCCAATTTCAAAAAAGCCAAATGCTTTTCTGCCAACAGTCATCCCAAATGGAATCAGCTCTCCCGTAGTAATGAAGTATTTGTCTTTATAGGTTTTGTTATTCTTTTTGTCAATGTCTTTTTCTACTACGTATCCTACGCCTAGACTTACAGAGGCATATACGTCAACCAGTTTTCCTCTATACCAGTCGAAGCGTGCCGTTGGTGTAAAGCTGAACTGTCTCTTTAGGGATCTTCCTATTATTGAGTTGTCGATGAGTTGATGCTCGTTGCGCCAGGTGCTGCGAAAACTGGCAATAGCCCCCACTGCAAGCCACTTCTTTAGCTTGTATGTATAGCCGGCATTGATAATGGGTGTGCCCAATAAATTTCCATTGTAGGTGTCGCGATAAAAGCCAAAGAATATATCGTCATCATAACTGCATCCAAAAATAGGGCAGAAGTCGCTGCCGATGCCAAGGTTGGGACCGATACTGATTCTTAAATCGTGTGGGTTTTTAATTTCGCTGCTCGGTGTCTGAGCGTTGGTAGAGGCAAGGCACGATGCTAGTGCCACGATTAGTAGAATTCGTTTTTTCATATCTAGTTAGAAGTGTTGTGATGTGGCGGGTGGGGGCTCCGCATTATATCTTTTAATTATGTGCAAAGATATAATTATAATTAATATAAAACACAAAAAGCCGAATCTTTTGGATTCAGCTCTGTGTTGTATAAAGTTTTGCTAATATCTTGTATTAAGCAAGTTTGTTAACGTAGATAGTTAACTTAGACTTTAAGTTGTTAGCTTTGTTTTTGTGGATAAGATTTGTTTTAGCAAGTTTATCCAACATTTTTACAACTTTTGGTAATAAAGAAGTTGCTTCTGCTTTTTCAGTAGTAGCGCGAAGTTTTCTAACAGCGTTTCTCATGGTTTTGCCATAATATCTGTTGTGAAGTCTTCTCTTTTCTTCTTGTCTAATTCTTTTGAGTGATGATTTATGATTTGCCATCTCGACTAATCTGTTTTAATTCGTTATTATTTGTAGCCCATAGGGGAATCGAACCCCTCTTTCCAGAATGAAAATCTGGCGTCCTAACCGATAGACGAATGGGCCTTAACTCATTCAAGCATTTCTGCTTTCATTTGTTATCGAGGTTTGTTTCTCGATTGCGGATGCAAAGGTATGGGTTTTTTTGATACTGCAAAACTATTGATGCCTTTTTTTGCATCAAAATATGGTTAAAAAGTGTGTAGTATTTTGTTTACGTTTCATAGTCAATAAGTTACGCTATTTTCTGTTTTCTATTAAAATCTCACTTTTTTTGAAATAACTGCGGAGGAAGTCGAAATAGTCTCTTTTTTTAGTAGATTTGCAAATAGATATTTTTGCCGAAATTATGCTTCAAAAGACAAAAGGTATAGTGCTTCATACATTAAAATACAATGAAAACTCACTCATTGTAGAAATGTATACCTCTCTACATGGACGAATTTCTTTTATTACCAATGTTCCTCGATCACGAAAAGCATCAGTTAAGACCGTACTTTTTCAACCGCTTTCTTTAATTGAGCTTGAGGCCGACTTCAAAAATAAGGGTAAATTGGTGCGAATAAAAGAGGCTAAACCTTATTCTCCTTTCATTTCCTTACCATACGATCCATATAAATCTTCTATAGCATTGTTTTTGGCGGAGTTTCTTTATCGAGCTGTTCGCGAAGAAACCGAAAACCTTCCACTATTCTCTTATTTAGAACATTCTCTTATCTGGCTCGATGAGTGTAGTACAGGCTTTGCCAATTTCCATTTGGTATTTTTGATGAGGCTTTCTCGTTTTTTAGGATTATACCCCAATCTTGATCACTATTTTCCCGGAGATTATTTTGACTTGCAAAGTGGATGTTTCGTATCTACACCTCCACAGTTGCACACCTCTTATATCAACCCCGAAGAGTCTGCTCAGCTCCAAACATTAATAAGGATGAATTATGATACAATGCACCTGTTCGAAATGAATAGGCAGCAACGTGCGCGTGTGCTATCTATTATAATAGATTACTACCGCTTGCATGTGCACGATTTTCCGGCGCTCAAATCGCTCGATATATTGAAAGAGCTATTCGATTAGACTACCTTTTCATAGTGTTTCGTTATGGGTATAATGGTTATTATACTTAGTTATCTTATTGCTTTATATGGATTCACTGTAAAAACATCCCCATGTTATATATCA
>CAMTOV010000250.1 GCA_947074235.1 uncultured Bacteroides sp.
ACATCACCAGTCTTCAAACCAAATAGTTTGATTTGAGATTGCGATACATAAATATCATCTGGAGAAGATAGGTAGTTATAATCAGATGAACGAAGGAAACCATAACCATCTTGCATGATTTCAAGAACACCAGTTCCAGTCAATATATCATCAAATTCATATGGTCTTTCGCGTTCAGGCGATTTGCGCTCTTGCACTTGAGGAGCGTAGTTCTCCTGTTGGTTTTGAGACGCCTGCTTGGGCTGTTGACGCTGAGGTTGAGGATTATTATTGTTGTTGTTCTTTGGCTGGTTATTGCCGTTATTGTTATTGTTATTGTTATTGTTATTGTTATTGTTGGGCTGTTGCGGACGAGCAATACGTGGGCGTTGTACCATTTGAGGTTGTTCGTTCTTTTGCGTTACAGCAGGAGCAGCGGGTTCAGCTTTTGTCGATTCAAATTTACCAAGAAGTTCAGTTGGTAATTCAAATTTTTCCGAAGGAAGATCTTCGATAGGAATAAAATCTTCAACAGGGTTTGAAGCGCTACTCTTTTCTGCAGGTGCAGGAGTTGCAATTTTAGGTTTTGCTACCTCTTTATTTTCTTTCTTATTATTAGCCTGTTTAGGAGTGTTTCTATTCTCTTTAGCTTCCACAACTTTATTTTCTTCTATTGCAGGAGTGTTGTTTTCTGCAAGGTCTACAGAAGTTTGAGGAGTTGTTTCTTTCTTTGAGCGAGGATTTTTCTTTTTAGGAGTAGCATAAGGAGTAACTTTCGCTTCTTGTTGCTCAGGCTTTGTTGCCTCTTTGGCAGAATCGGCAGGGCTGTTCTCTTCTTTCTTTGCCACTGCTTTAGCTTTCGCATTTGTAGCAGGTGCTACATTTTCTTTTGCAGGTGCATTGTTTTTCTTATCTTCTTTTTTAGCTGCAGGTTTAGGGCGCTTCTTTTTTTCTTCTTTGCGTTCCTCTTTCAGTTTGTCAGCTGCGATTTTTTTGGTTGCACCAGCAATAGCTTGTTCGTCTAAGATTTTATAAACGAGGTCTTCTTTTTTGTAAGAATCTGGTCTTCTTATTCCAAGCTCTCTTGCAATAATGTGCAGTTCCGACAAGTTTTTGTCGTTCAATTGAATGATGTTATACATATAGAATATGTTATTTATTGTTTTTTAGTTTGATATGTATAACGCACAAAACCTAAGCAAGTTACTGGTTGCGTATACACTTAACGAATCAAAATAATTAAGGGATGTAATATGTTGAATAGAGAACCAAATTCTTTTTTTCTACTTGATGAATAGATGATTATAGAATATTTCAACGATGCAAAGATAATAAATAAATTAATTAATGTATGAAATTAGTAACTTTTTTCTATTTCTTTACCTTATATCGATGATTTATAATTGGAAAAAGACAATTATAGCAGGTTCAATTATGTTTCAACCACTTATAAATAAAACAGTTGCAATTTATCTTTTGTTCAATAAAACATATCTAGAGGTGAGATATATTAATTAATTTCGATTTTAAATTCAATCACTTTTTTCGTATTGCTATCAACTTTAAAGCGTTCATCTAGTCTCTCTCCTACAATCCATACTATTTCTTCGTCTAATAGTAGAATCCATTGATTCTCTTTGCGTGTTCTCGAGAATTTGCAATCGGTCATGTAGTCGCTCACTAACTTCTTTCCTTTCATACCCAAAGGAAAGAACTTATCTCCTGTTTGCCATTTGCGCAACTGTAACTTGCCTTTTAGTTTATCACCATCGCAGCAAGCCGTATTTTTATCTCTTTTTATGGTATATGTGGCATCATTGGCAAATTCTGTAGTAGATAAGTGAAAAGAGGGCACTTCAACTGATTCATTCTTTTCAATTAATAATAGCTCTCTATCTTTGGTTACTCTCCATCCTTGTTTGCTATAAAATATCTTGCCCGATTGCTTGTAGGTGGATTTATAGATTTCTTCAATCTGTGCAGAGTTGAAGCCTAAGGGATAAAGAATTTCATAAAGTAAATTCTCAGGCGATGTCTCTTTTGCTAACGACTTAATATTTACTCCGGCATTGCTTAAAACTCTTTGTTTGGCTTGTTTTATATGTTCTTGATATATTTTGAAAGCTCCATTCATATATTTGCCAGTAGTAATGATACTGTTTTTTACCGACGGATTGAGTTCGGCCATCATTGGCAATAGATTGAGTCTTATTTTGTTGCGTGTATATTCATCTTGCATATTTGTGCTATCGGTTACATAATCTTGTCCAACAGATGCTAGATAATCAATCACTTGCTGTCTGCTAACACACAAAAGCGGGCGCGCAACGTATCCAACTTTTGCTTTTATGCCAACAAGACCACTGATGCCCGTTCCACGAATTAGGTTAAGCAATATCGTCTCTACACTATCATCTTGATGATGAGCCACAGCAATAAATGAAGCATCAATATCCTTTCTTAAATCTTCAAACCAATTGTATCGTTGTTCGCGAGCTGCCATTTCAATAGATACTCTATTTTCTAAAGCATATTGCTTTGTGTTAAAATGATTGACATGAATAGGAATGTTTAGCTTCATGCAAAGCGATTTAACAAATGCTTCATCACGATTAGACTCATCTCCTCTTAAGTGAAAGTTGCAATGTGCGGCTTCGCATTTATATCCCAAACGCACAAGTATATGCAGTAGTGCTACAGAGTCTGCCCCGCCGCTCAAAGCAATCAATAATTTATCTTTGGGATTGAACAATTGTTCGCTTTCTATGTACTGTAATATGGTTTGAAGTATCATTTTCTTGCAAATATAATTATAAATGGTATTGCTCACTGCTGTAAATGAATAGAAAATAACAAATCGGTTGAATTATGCCTGCATCAATATTATTGATATGCTAAGTTTTAACAGTTAATGTGAGGATTGCACTAATTATTTGAAAAAGAGAATGAACCTCTTGATTTATTTGATTTCCTAATTTAAAAACATTCTAAATAGTTTGTCCTCTTCGCTATCAATGTTTATCTTTGTAGCGATAAATAAAGAGAATTTTTTATGCGACTATCCGAGTTAAAAACAGGAGAAAGAGGTGTAATAATAAAAGTGTTGGGCCATGGCGGTTTTCGTAAGCGCATCGTAGAGATGGGTTTTATAAAAGGTAAAACCGTAGAAGTGATTCTGAATGCTCCCCTTAAAGATCCTATTAAATATAAGGTGCTAGGATATGAAATATCTTTGCGCCGCCAAGAAGCTGAAATGATTGAAGTAGTAAGCGAAGAAGAAGCTGCTAAGAATCAGGCAAAAGCTGCTCAAGCTGAAGAAGTGAAGGGATTGTGCTATTGTGACGATGAACTGAAACGAGTGGCTTTGGGCAAACGTCGCACTATTAATGTTGCTTTAGTAGGCAATCCTAATTGCGGTAAAACTACCTTATTTAATATCGCTTCGGGTGCCCATGAACATGTAGGTAATTATAGTGGGGTAACAGTAGATGCCAAAGAGGGTTTTTTTGAATTCGAGGGATATCGCTTTAAGCTTGTCGATTTACCAGGCACCTATTCTTTATCTGCTTATACTCCCGAAGAAATTTATGTGCGCAAGCATATTATTGATGAAACTCCCGATGTTATCATCAATGTGGTGGATGCATCTAATTTAGAACGCAACTTGTATCTCACTACTCAACTTATTGATATGAATGTGCGCATGGTGATAGCTCTCAA
>CAMTOV010000251.1 GCA_947074235.1 uncultured Bacteroides sp.
GTTGGACAGCATTACCATCATGGCCGGGTAAAGCACGTGGTTATGCAGTTAGCGCTGTTCAAAAAGATGGTTTTGATAACTGCTTCTATTTGTTTAGCGGTCGCGACTACAAGCCGGGTGGTTATATGGAAGTACTTACGGATGGATTTGTTTACAATCCTCGTCTTAAAACGTGGAGTGTGATAGAACAAGAATTTCCCGTAATGGCAGGCACGGCTATGCCTATCGGATTAAATCATATTCTTTTCTTAGGGGGTGTGCAACAATTAATCCCCGGATCGATAGATCATCCCGGATTTGATAATAAAGTAAGACTATTTCATACCATCACCAAAACGATGATGGAGAAAGAGGAGATTCCTTATCCCGTAGCGGTTACTTCTGCCATCATCAAACGTGGCAATCAAATATACTTAGCTAGTGGTGAGATGAAGCCGGGCATTCGTACTCCTTATATATTAAAAGGAGAGATTGTGACTTACGAGAAAGGCATTGGTGCACTCAATATGATGGTTATTATCATCTACTTTTTGATACTTGCCTTTATGGGCTATTACTTCTCGAAGAAGCAAAAGAATACAGACGACTACTTTAAAGGAGGTGGAAGATTGCCTTGGTGGGCAGTGGGCTTGAGTATATTTGGTACTAGCTTAAGTGCTATTACCTTTATGGCTATCCCGGCCAAAGCTTTCGCTACCGATTGGAGCTATCTGGTGCTGAATATTGGTATCGTGGCAGTAGCGCCATTGGTGATGTTCTACTTTATTCCATTTTTCAGAAGACTGAATGTGACTACTGCATACGAATTCTTGGAACAACGTTTCAATGCTACCATTCGTGTTATCTGTAGTGTGTCGTTTATCCTATTCCAAATTGGTAAGATGGGTATCGTATTGTTCCTTCCGGCCATTGCGCTCAATATTGTAACCGGTATCGATATCTTCTTGTGTATTGGCTTGATGGGTGTATTGAGTATCATCTACACAGCTATCGGTGGTATAGAAGCAGTAGTGTGGACCGATGCGCTACAAGTAGGTGTATTGATGGGTGGTGCTATTGCTATTGTTTGTATTGCAGCATCGCATGTAGATGGAGGTTTTGCCGGTATTATTCAAGAAGGGTTGGCCGATAACAAGTTCGATTTAGGTAGCACCCAGTTCGATATTAAGCAATCTACGCTTTGGACGGTGATTATTGGTTCGATATTTACTAATATCACCACTTATGGTACCGATCAAACCATGGTGCAGCGCTATATGACAACTAAAACACAGGGTCAAGCGCAAAAGAGTGCCGCCACCAATGCCGTACTAGCTATTCCGGCTACATTGCTTTTCTTCTTTGTAGGTACTGCCTTGTTTGTGTTCTATAAACAAAACCCCAATCAAATGTCGCTTACACTAACAGAGGGTGATGCGATATTGCCTTGGTATATCTTCTCGCAACTGCCCGCCGGTGTAGTTGGCTTATTGATTTCGGGGATTTTTGCAGCTGCCATGTCTACGTTGAGTAGTAGTTTGAACTCATCGGCTACGGCCTATGTGGTCGATATTCATCATAAGATATTTAAGAAAAAGAACACGGACAATGATTTGCTCGTAGCTAAAATCTGTACGCTGCTTTTAGGAGTAATTAGTATCTCTTTTGCCTTTATGATGGCTACTTGGAATGTTCAATCGTTGTGGGATGAGTTTAACAAGATACTAGGTATCATTCTAGGAAGTATGGGCGGATTGTTTTTGCTAGGTATGCTCACCAAACGTGCTAACTCGTTTGGGGCACTTTGCGGAATGATTGGCAGTTTTGTTGTTCAGTTTATCTTCTTGCAAAATCAAACAATTCACTTGCTGTTGTTTACAGCAACAGGCTTTGTTTCTTGCTTTGTTATTGGTTACTTAACAAGTCTTCTTGTTCCTGTTAAATCTAAGAAATAACATCTCTTTATACAATCAAAATAGGAAAAGCAATCACAAATCATGAGTCAATGATTGTGATTGCTTTTTATGTTATAATATGTCACAACAAAATAATAAGCCCAATATTCCATGACAGAATATTGGGCTTATATGTATAAGTTGATTTTATTAATTCTCGAACATGCGGCTGCGTGCAAGCATACATGCTCCTACGATACCCGCTTTGTCTTTCAATTGCGAATTAGTGATTGTAGTATCTTTGTTAACAAGGTTCAGTGAATACTTTCTTACCGCCGATTTGATAGGTTGAGTAATATAATCGCCCGTTAAAGATAATGTTCCACCTATGATTACTAATTCAGGATTAAAAATATTAATTAATCCTGCAATTTGTTGGCCCAGTTTTTGTCCAATCTCCTCGATGATTTCAATACATAACACATCCTCTTTTCTTACAGCATCAATAATTTCATCCAAAGTGATTGTTTCATTAGCTTTCACTTTTTCAGATAAGATAGACGATTCGCCATTTTTAATGCGCTCTAGCAAAATGCGATGCAAAGCAATGCCCGACGCCTCAGTTTCCAAACATCCTTTTTTGCCGCAGTGACAGATGAGTTGATTATCGTATGTATGAACGTGACCAATCTCTCCAGCAAAACCAGACTTTCCGGTATATGACTTTCCGTCAATGATAATGCTTAGTCCCAACCCCCAGCTGATGTTGATAAATAAAATGTTCTTCTCATTTTTTACGCATCCTTGCAGATACTCCCCATGAGCCATGGCGCGGGTGTCATTGTCTACCGTTACATTATAACCTATTCTCTGTGCCAATATTTTTGCAAGTGGCAGTTTCTCGAAATTGAAGATACTGTGGCTATATCCCGTTTCTGGACTTACGCGGCCCGAAATATTAATATTAATATTGAGGATTTTATCTTTGTCAATCTTTACGTTTTTGATAAAGTTGATGATGATTTTGATAAGTTCATTGAGACTTTCTTCTGTATTTTCAAATTTATACGGGATGTCTACTTCAAGCTCAACCATGTCTCCTTTGAAGTTGATAAGACCAATGTTGACAGCAAATTTCTGAATGTCTACTCCAATAAAATATCCAGCTTCAGGATTTAATCCATATAAATTGGGATGTCTACCTCCGCTAGTTTCAAGTTTACCATAGTCATTTATATCTCCTGCGTCGTGCATTTCATTTATAAATTTGGTTACCGTAGGAACACTTAAGTCTAACTCCTTGGATAAATCGGGTATTGTCGAGCTCCCGTTATAAATATAATAATTGATAATTCGTTTTTTAATTGAGGCATTCTTTGAACCTCCTTCTACTTCTTTCATATTCCAGATTTCGTTATTAGATTTCTTTATTATTGGCAAATATAATAAATTATTTTATTAAAGATGCAAATGTAGATAGTTAGTTTTTGTTTTGGATGAAATTTATTTTATTTGAAATGGGTTTTATTAATAAAAGATTGCTTTGATTGAGTGGATTTTAATTGATTTTTATTTTGATTTGTTGTTATATATAATAGATATAAACAAATGCGGCTATTTAAGTTTTTTAATATCATACTTTTTTAAATATTTTTTTTTTAATAATTTATTCTATATTTTCTTGTGATTTTTAATTAAATCTTTCTCTAAATTACAGATATACATTACTATTTTTTTAAATATAACTTATTTTTATTTTATTTTTTATATTTATATATATGGATCAAAGTGAAATGATTTTCGGCGTTCG
>CAMTOV010000252.1 GCA_947074235.1 uncultured Bacteroides sp.
ACATGATAGCACACATCATCCAACCCAACTGACGGAACATGATACCCGACATACCGCCTACCATGGTCAATGGGAAGAATACCGCAATCATAGTTAATGTAGAAGCCACTACCGAGATAGCTACCTCGTTAGTGCCATGCACAGCAGCTTGTTTTGGGTCTGAGCCCTTTTCAATATGAGTAGTAACATTTTCTAATACTACAATCGCATCATCTACCACCATACCAATAGCTATAGAGAGTGATGAAAGAGAGATAATATTGATGGTATTTCCTGAGATAGCTAAGTAGATAAAAGAAGCAATCAAAGAAATAGGTATAGTGATACCAATGATCAATGTAGCACGCCAACGGCCCAAGAATAAGAATACCACCAAGACTACGAATAGCAATGCATAAAGCACTGTTTCTGTCAAACTGTCAATCGTGTTTAAGATGTTTTCAGATGTATCTACAATCACACCAATCTTCACGTCGCTTGGTAAATTCTTTTGTAGACGAGGTAATGCCTCTTGCACCTTACGAGAAATCTCTACTGAGTTAGCACCCGATTGTTTTTGTACGATAATCATCGCACCTTGCACACCGTTATTATAGGTTTCTTGTGCACGCTCTTCAACAGTATCTATTACTTTAGCTACATCGCGCAAGTAAATATTTGCACCGTTGTACGAACCAACCACAATGCCATCCAATTGTTTTGAATCCGAGAACTCACCTTCTACACGAAGCGAATAAGTTTCGTTACCAATATCGAAGTTACCACCTGGTATATTACGATTTTCAGCACCAATCACCGAGCTGATAGCTTCGATAGTTAAATTGTATGCTTCCAACTTAACTGGGTCGCAATAAACTTGAATCTCACGTTGTGGAGCACCACTGATAGACACAGTACCCACGCCTGGGATACGAGCCAATGGATTTACCACACGGTCGTCAAGTATCTTATATAGAGCCGATTGACTTTCGGTAGCCTGCACCGAAAGCATCACGATAGGAATCATATCGGTACTAAATTTGAAGATGATAGGAGTTTCCGCATCATCAGGCATTTGAGAACTAACCATATCCAGCTTATCCCGGACATCATTAGTCAGCACATCAATATCATAACCATATTCAAACTCAAGAGTAATGATAGACATATTTTCCGAAGAACGAGAAGTTACATTTTTCAGATTACTTACTGAGTTCAATGTATTCTCTAAAGGTCTTGTCACATTATTTTCAATATCAGACGCACTGGCACCCGGGTAAGCCGTCATTACCATGATGGTATTGGTATCAATATCGGGATAAAGGTCGATAGGCAACTTAGACAGAGAGTATAGACCAAATATCATCACTGCAACAAAGCAGAGAGAGGTCATAATCGGCTTCTTAACCGCTCCTTCGTATAAACTCATATTATATAATTTTAGTTTGTGGAGTTTTTCAATTTAAATAAATCACTCTTCAATATCAACAGCTGTTCCATTGATTAGACGAGATTGTCCGGCAATTACAACCTTTGAATTGTTAGGCACTCCCGATTTCAACTCGTATTCTGTTCCCATACGACGACCTAACTCCACTTTATTGTAAGAAACCGTTCCATTGTCGTATACATATACATAGCGATCGCCTGAACCTGCTTGTTTCACAATAGCTAAATCGGGCACAACTACGTTTTCTTCAGAACCGAAGTTCAAGATAGCACGCGCAAACATACCCGGACGAATGCGTTGGTCTCTATTGTTTATCTTAATTTCTACAGGAAATGTACGTGTCATCGCATCGATGGTTGGATAGATTAAGCTAACTTTACCATTGAATTCTTCGTCACCATATACATCCAATGTCACTTTTACGTCTTCGCCTTTTTTTACTTTGGTAAAGTATGCTTCTGATACGTTGATCATCAACTTCACTGGAGTGATTTGTTCTACAACAAGAACAGGAGAGCCTCCCCCATACATATCACCATTATCATAGTTACGAGCAGTAACAATACCATTTATCGGACTAATCAACTGTGTGTTTTCCATCAAGTTTTTATAAGCACTTTGTTGCACATCCAAAGCCATCTTTTGTGCATCCCATTCTGATTTTGAAGCACCACCAACTTTATAAAGTTCGTCAGTACGATTAAATTCAGTTTGCTTATTCTCTAGTTGAAGCTTCATTTGCTTCAAACTTGCTGCATCCATTTGCACCAATTTCTGACCTTTATTTACACGATCACCCACTTCTACAAATATTTGTTCAATACGAACAGGACTTGCAGGAGCAATATTGTTTTTAACTTCAGCCTCAACAGTTGCTGTATATTCTTGTACTTGCTCAACCTCGCGAGCTTTAACATCGGCAAGCTTCACACGTGGTTTTTCATCAACTACTTCAACCTTTGTCGTGTCTTTACCTCCCGAGCACGAACTCAAAAAAGCTACTACCAATAGAGCTATTAACTGGAAACTCTTTTTCATATTATTCTGTTATTTATATTCTTTATTTATTATTCTATGATATCATTGCCTAACACTTGATCAAGATCTGCTTTCGACGTTAAATAATCGTAGATTGATTGATTGTATGTAAGCTGTGCTTGAGTAAGAGACACCTGAGAACTATTAAGTTCGAGAACTGTACCTTTACCAACTTCATATCTTTTGCCGGCAATTAGTACTGCCTTTTCTGCTTGAAGCACATTTTCTTTGTTACTCACCACTTGTTCTGTGCTAGCCATCATGTTGTTGCGATAGCTTTCAACCATAGTTATCAAGTTGCGTTCAGTGTTAATACGATTCCATTCAAGCTGAGCAATTTGCAACTTAGCAGTTTTCATCGTTGTGAAATTGCTTGCTTTATATAAAGGAATACTCAAGTTGAAAGTTAATGAAGAACTTCCTCCCCAATTGTATTTAAAGAAATTCCAATTGAGATTATACAAAGATTGATACTGATAAGCAAAACCCAAAGACAAGGTAGGGATAAAGTTAGTGCGTTGCGTTTTTAGATTTTGATGCAACAATTTACGATTCAAATCCAATTGCAACATTGTTGTATTGTTAGCAAGATTAACAGGATCATTTGTCAATAGATTACTAAACAAATCTGTTTCGTAATTAGATAGATTATCGGCTATTACAATATTTACATCTTCTGTGATACCCATCAACACCTTTAATTGAAGTTTAGATAGAGTGATTGCATTAGATGAAGTAACTACCGCTGGTTTAGTGCTACGCATTTGCACTTCCGAACTAATCTTATCAAACTCGCTTACCGCTCCTTGCATATATTTTGCATTAGCTACATTGAAATTATCTTCGGCCAATTTATAACTAGCAAGCATCACATCATAAGTATCTTGCGCCAGCATCAACTGATAGTACGCTTTTGTGACCTGGTTTATCAAGTCTAGTCGTGAAGCACGAGCCTTCTCCAAAGACAGCTCTATGTCGGTTTTAGTCATCGACATCGCTTTATATACAGCAGGAGCAAACAATGGCAAACTGATTGACAAACCAGCATTTGCTGTGTTCGAATTGTCTTGCCCCATCTTAAACACCTGCCCACCCAAATTCATTTCAGGAGCTTTAATTGTGTGATCTAAGCCAACACCAATACTTGCTTGTGGCAGCAAGTTTTGCCAAGCCTCTTTATTAGCAACCTTTTTAAGTGACACTTCTTCGTCTGCCA
>CAMTOV010000253.1 GCA_947074235.1 uncultured Bacteroides sp.
TTGTAGATTGGCCACAGTGGTCTCTACAGAACTACCATTAACGTAGATAGTCATATTAATAAAATTATAGCGGAGTGTTCGTATTGGTAGAGTCCCAATACCTCGAAGAGATACGATTCACAATTCCTACGTCGGTATTATCCGAATCAGGTTTGAGGGTATAATCTCAGCCCGTCCCATACGAGCACCCCTTTGTTAAAAGTTGTGGCAAATATAGAAATAATATTCGATAAGCAACCTAGTAGGTAAGCTTTTTTGAAACAACGAGCCGATTGCTTAAAGAGTTATTAAAGTCCAATAGCACTTGAACCAACAAATAATCAGATTGTTAATCTATATAATGATACAAGTTTAACCTCATCAAAATAGTAAGTTATGGAAATAGAAGTAACCGCTAAGATTGACAAAAGAGATGAAGATAAAATCTTTCAGAAACTATACGAGTACAACCTACCTAAGTTCGACTTTGTAACCCCCAAAGACTTAGCCGTATTCATACGCGATGATGATGACGAAGTGATTGGCGGCCTTGTTGGTCATACGTTTGGACTATGGTTCATTATCAAAACACTGTGGGTAGACAAGACTCTGCGCAACAAAGGTTTTGGCTCAAAGATATTGCAGTTGGCCGAAGACGAAGCCATCAAGCGGGGTTGCAAGTTTGTGTTTGTAGACACCTACAACTTTCAAGCACCGCTATTCTATCGTAAGTTTGGCTACGAAGAGGTGCTCGAACTTGAAAACTATCCCGTGGTAGGCAAGCGTCAGTACTTCCGTAAGAATCTGCCCGAAGTAACTTCGGACAAGAAAGAAACTGTATTACTACCAAAAGACAAACAGCCTTCTTAATTGACAGTATTCTATTATACTAAATATACAAAAAATGAAAAGTAACACCAATAACATCTATTACAACATAGGTAAATTTTTGATTTCAATTGCATTTTTCTATAAAGCAATTGAGTTTTTCTCCTGTGTACCATCACTATCTCGAGAGGTTCCTTCTTATTTTTACACGCCTGCATTTTGGATTATTATTCTAGGTATTGTATGGGCTGCAGCTGGCATCAGCTTTCTGTTTAATATAGCTAGAAGGTTGATGGCACTTCTTGTCATGTCGTGCATCATCATTATATTGATAACAAGTACCGCAAGGGGATTTGAAGGTGTCCACGATATAAGTAGCACATTATTGAAGTTTACCGGATGGTTTTGTCTCATGGGCAGCGCATTAATGCTAGGCTCTTATGGCAACGAAAGATATTATACTCCCGATACCCACGAAGAGATATTTACTAAAAAACGGGGTATGTTTACAGCTGGTAGGTTTTTTATAGGAGTATTCTTTATTATTGCCGGTATTTTACATCTTTGCAATGTAAGTAGTGATGCAGCCTATTGTTTACCCGGATTCCCTGCTGCCAAGTTTTGGGTTATTTTCACTGGTATTTGTTGGATAGCTTGTGGCATCGCATTCTGGTTTAATCTATTGAATAAACTTGCAGCCTGGGGTGCTATTATTCTTATTACTATCATTACTATAATGATTAATTTGCGTGGAATTAATTATATGAATGCTTGGCAGGATATCACACAATTGTTTAGCAATGTGGCGTTGATTGGTGCATGCTTGGTTCTTGCATCGAGGGGATATTGGTGGTTTGAGAAGCCTAAAGAGTATGTTGAGAGATAATCAGAATAAATAGATACTAGACATATATAAACAGGCCATATTCCATCTTTTCAAGAATTATATCTATCTTTGTGCTCATATTTAATATATTACAATAATAAGATTCTGATATAACCCAACAATGGAAAAGAAATTTAAAAGAACCACTGTGACTGCAGCGTTACCATACGCGAATGGTCCTGTTCATATTGGTCACTTGGCAGGTGTTTATGTGCCATCGGATATCTACGTGCGTTACTTGCGTTTGAAGAAACAAGAGGTATTGTTCGTTGGCGGATCGGATGAGCACGGTGTGCCTATCACCATCCGTGCCAAAAAGGAAGGGGTGACTCCACAAGATGTAGTAGATCGCTATCACTATCTAATCAAGAAATCATTCGAAGACTTCGGTGTTTCGTTCGATATCTACAGCCGTACTACTTCAAAGACACATCACGATTTGGCTTCGGAGTTCTTCCGCACATTATATGACAAGGGTGAGTTCATTGAAAAGACATCGGAACAATATTACGACGAGGAGGCCCATCAGTTTCTTGCCGACCGTTATATCACAGGTGAATGTCCTCATTGCCATGCTGAGGGCGCTTATGGCGACCAATGCGAGAAGTGTGGTACATCGCTCAACCCTACCGATTTGATCAACCCTAAGAGTGCCATCAGTGGTAGCAAACCGGTGATGAAGGAGACTAAACACTGGTACTTACCTCTTGACAAACATGAGGCTTGGCTTCGCCAATGGATTTTGGAAGATCACAAAGAGTGGCGACCTAACGTATATGGCCAATGCAAAAGCTGGTTGGATATGGGATTGCACCCACGTGCAGTAAGCCGCGACTTAGATTGGGGTATCCCAGTACCAGTAGAAGGTGCAGAGGGCAAAGTGCTTTATGTGTGGTTTGATGCGCCTATCGGCTACATCTCAAACACAAAAGAGTTGCTTCCTGATACTTGGGAGAAATGGTGGAAAGACGAAGATACACGCTTGCTTCACTTCATCGGAAAAGATAATATCGTATTCCATTGCATCGTGTTCCCTGCCATGTTGAAAGCGGAAGGTAGCTACATCTTGCCAGACAATGTGCCAAGTAATGAGTTCTTGAACCTCGAAGGTGATAAGATTTCGACTTCGCGTAACTGGGCTGTATGGTTGCACGAATACCTAGAAGATTTCCCAGGAAAACAAGACGTATTGCGCTATGTATTGACTGCCAATGCGCCTGAGACTAAAGATAACGACTTTACTTGGAAGGATTTCCAAGCTCGCAATAACAATGAGTTGGTGGCTGTGTATGGTAACTTTGTGAACCGTGCCATGGTGTTGACTCAAAAATACTTCGACGGCAAAGTGCCTGCTGCCGGTGAGTTAACCGATTACGACAAAGAAACGTTGAAAGAGTTTGCTGACGTGAAAGCGGAAGTAGAGAAATTATTGGATGTATTCAAGTTCCGCGATGCTCAAAAAGAGGCGATGAACTTGGCTCGTATCGGTAACAAATATTTGGCTGATACCGAACCTTGGAAGTTGGCTAAGACAGATATGGAGCGTGTGGGTACTATCCTAAACATCTCTTTGCAGTTGGTGGCTAACTTGGCTATCGCTTTCGAACCATTCTTGCCTTTCAGCTCTGAGAAGCTTCGCCAAATGTTGAACATGGATCATTGTGATTGGAGCTTGCTTGGTAGTAGCGAGTTGTTGGCTGTAGGCCATGAGCTAAACAAGCCTGAGCTGCTATTCGAAAAGATAGAAGATGCTACCATCGAAGCGCAAGTGCAACGCCTACTCGACACGAAGAAAGCCAACGAAGAGGCCAACTATCGTGCTAACGAAATCCGTCCAAACATCGAGTTCGATGATTTCATGAAGTTAGACATCCGTGTAGGTACGGTAATGGAGTGCACCAAAGTGCCTAAAGCCGACAAACTATTGCAGTTTAAGATTGATGATGGTTTGGAAACTCGTACCATCGTTAGCGGCATTGCTCAGC
>CAMTOV010000254.1 GCA_947074235.1 uncultured Bacteroides sp.
CGTTGTTGTCGAGGAATACTTGTACAGGATTGAAGTCGTAACCAAATGCAGGTAATGCACCCTTAATCTTGTTGAATGCCAAGTCTAAAAGACCAATTCTTTTGAAGTTGCCAAATGACTCAGGCAATGCTTCGAGATTGGTGTTGTTGCAATAGAACAATTGTAGATAAGTTTGCGATACTCCTTTAGCCAATGCATCGATACCATTGTAAATCTCTTCCGCATCCCATTGTTGGTTGTTAGAAAGATTAACAGCAACCAAGCGAGGAAGCTTAGTGATGCTCATAGGGAATTTAGACATATAAGGATTATTGTAAATCTCTAAATCGGTCAAATATTCCAATTGGCTAATCTCCTCAGGCAACTCTTCGATCAAGCTATTTGCTATATACAATGTTTTTAAGTTCTGAAGTTTACCTATCTCCTTAGGCAATGATTTCAAGCCGTTGCAGATAACACCAAAGTTTACATCGGCTCTTGTAGCCGGCGCTTTTTGGTTGTAGCTTCCACGAGGAGCAATGTTTTGATTGAAATCGGCAAAGCCATCATTATCAAATTGCATTCCACCAGGAAGTGGTGCACCTCTAAGTTCATAAGCACTTTGCAATGCTGGCGAAAGAGTTTGTTCGGCAATAGATTTGTATTTGTTTCTCAAATACTTCTTACCAATATCCATACGGTTGGCTTCTAATGTTCCGGCCAACGCTTGTCCTTTAATAGATGTTGAAGGATCAAATACATGTCCATTGACATCGTTGTGCGAACCCAAATATAATTCGCTCATTTCAGTTAACTGGCCTATAGCTGCAGGCATGTGTCCTTTGAAGCCAAATGAACTGATGTTGAGAAGTCCTACACGACCATTAGCGAAAAGATCTACACCCGGTTGTTGTCCCCATAAGTCTAGCTCTTTGTTAAAGTCCCAGTTGCAACCAATGGTTTCACCTTCACCTTGGAAGCTCCAGTTAGGGCCATCCAATGCTTTCCAAATTTCATAAAGCGCAAGGTAGTCTTTAATATATTCTTGGTTTGTACTAATTTTCACAGGAACGTCAACCTTTGACAACTCATTGTCGCTAACATCGAAAGTGGGTGCAGGCGAAAGAGCAGCAGTTAGAAGTTCAACTCTATTGCTATTGAATAATGAATAAGACATGATTCTCCAATTGCCGGCTTTAACGCTTACTACTGTGTCGGTAGTAAGTACAACCTTGATTTTGTTGCCATCTGTTTCATCAAAAATAGTAGTATATCTAGTACTCAAGTTATTGATAGTAACTACCTCATTGCCTTGACGGATATTCAATGTAACAGAGCTAATGTCTCTGAATAATAATTCATCGCTGGTTCTGGTTGCAACATCTTCAATGTCTTTTATAAAAGTAAAGTTTGCTTTACCTCTTGGCAATACATTTACTGTCAAATCTTTAGTTACAAGACCACCTTCTATCACTGTTTCTTGCGTGGTCAACTCAGCAATGTACAACTCTTCATCTAAAGCATCGTAAAGAGTATAACCTAGAATGGTATAGGTTCCGGCAACTAATTTTAGCTTTTCTGTTCTTAAACCATACTCCGCATTTTCTGTATTGTAAGAGTTAAGAACCATTGTTTGAGAGAAACGCGAGTTTTCGAATAAAAACTCAACACGTATTTTATGTGCATCCGACAAGTTCTCTAGCATAGAGTTTACAGCTCTAGTTTCAGCTGGAGTGTAAGAAGCCTCTTTGTAGAGTTTGAACTGGATATAACCATGCCCATGCTCTCTGTTGTCTACCACGTCCTCGTCAGAGCAACCGGTAAGAGTGATTGAGAATGCTGCTATGAGCGCGAATAGTTTGAATAGATTAAATTTCATATTTCAAAATATCATTGTTTTAATTACTTTTTAATTAATAATGTAGCTTACAGTATGGCAGTATCTTTATTGCAGATACCGCCTGCTGTAATCTGACATTAATATTATTTTGTTGGATTGCTTAGCAACATACAATGGATGGCAAACTTAGGAGCACCATCAACTACAAGTACTACACCTCCCTCAAAATAGTCTCTTTCATCGCCTTGTGTAGGACGCATAGAAATTAAGAAACCACTTTCTCTAGGTTCAGCATATAGCCAGTCTGTATCATCACCTGTGATTTCGAAGTCTGGTTCAGAACCTTCCCACACAATCTGAGCCATGCTACCCGATGAAGGAGTTTCATACGTCAATATGTATACGTTATCGGCTGATACTCCCCAATCATTTTGATAAATAGAAATGATATCTTGATTGGTTGTTTTCTCTAGCGTAGCACCATACATTGGAGCAAAGTCTGGATAAGTAAACTGTAATCCTGAACTTCCGGCACCGCCTTCACCAGCTTTTTGTGTGATATCGCCTGCTATGTATTTTTCATATTCAGGTTTGATGGTACCATCATTCTTGAACATGTTTTCTATATTGTAATTTAGTTCAGAAGACAAAACTTCAACTGGTAAAGCAAACAGAGTGGCAGTTCTTGCATTGCCCGAGTTAGGGAATGAACTCACAGTGAATGAGTAATCCCAAATATGCTCACCTAATTGTTTGTAGCCTCTACCCATCGCTTCAATCCAGTCTGAGTCGAATGATAATCCATATCCATAGTCTACACCATAATATTTTTGGCCACTATAACCCATCTCCGTATTAATAGATCTGAGTAGATAACCACCTGCCGGTGCAGTCATGTTAAAGCTGAATTGATCAATTTCTACTCCGTTTACAGAAGTAGTTTTACCATTCGCTTCGAATGTAATGCCTTGAGAGCTCAACTGACCAGGAATGAAAAGCACTTTATCTGCACCATCGGCAGTGATAGTAAATGTCATAGAGATAGAAGGATCGTTCTTCCCTACTACTTTTACTTCAGCAGTCATATCCTCTTTTGTATAGTGAGCATAGTCGCCCGTTAAGTAGAAGTAAGCACTTTCGCCTGCTTTGCCTTCAGTAGCATAATAGTAGTCATCGTTATTAGCAATCCACTCTGGCATATCTTCTATTTTCCACTCAAAGTTTGTACTTAACTTAACACGAGCTTGATACTTGAATGCATTATTAGACCAATCAAGGTTTACTGTGCTTACCGCTGCATCTTCGTACGTTTCATAATCTGTTTGATAAATAGTCAGTTCTGGTGTTTTTGCTGTACGAGTGATAGTAGCAATCGTCACCGTCTGACCATTCATTGAGAGCTGGATGGTAGCTTCTTGATCGTTGAAACCCCAAACCTTATCATTGATTACATAAGTAATTGTATGTTTGCCTTCCGTTCCAGCCAATGACGAAACTTGTTCTTCCTCCTCGATAAATCTTACCCAAAATGAAGTTGTATACACACTCCATGGACCAGCTGATTGGAATTCGATGGTTCCTATTTGATCAATAGCCAAAGTGGGTGTTTGTATTTCGGGAAACTCGTATATATAATCGCTTGTATTTTCATCATCTGAGCATCCTGTCAATATCGCAGCCGATAAAAGCAGAACACAACTGATTACTTTAAAAAATCTTCTTTTCATTAGTACTCTAATTTTCATTATTAATTAAGAAGTAAATCTTTAGATTAAAGATTAGAATCCATTCTTTTCAATATACTCACCTTCAGCATCCGAAATCCATTTCAAGATAGCCCAGAAAGT
>CAMTOV010000255.1 GCA_947074235.1 uncultured Bacteroides sp.
TTAAACACTGATGGATAAGGCGTTTCAAATTGCATCAACTCATTGGTAACTGGATGATAGAAGCACAACTTGAAAGCGTGAAGTGCTAATCGCCCAATTGGATTTGGAGCAATATCGCCACCATATCTACCATCGCCAATCAATGGATGACCAAGGCTTTGCATGTGAACACGAATTTGATTCTTGCGGCCTGTTTCAAGGTCGAGCTCAATAAGCGAATATCCGTTGGCACGCTTTATGGTGCGGTAGTGAGTTATCGATTTTGATCCACCATCATCATACTGGCTGTTGCTTACGTAGATGGTTTTATCGGTCAACCACGACACTACGGTATCATAATTCTTCTCAATCTCGCCTGTTGCTACTGCTACATAGCGACGATCGGTTACGATATTGTGCCAGTTGTCACGCAACACGCGCTGAGTTCTTTCATCTTTAGCAAACATCATCAAGCCCGATGTGTCGCGATCTAAACGATGCACTACAAAGATACGGTATTGTTTGCCCGAGCGTTGCACATATTCGGTAAGAATAGATTGAGCAGTACGCTCTTTCTGACGTTCTGTAGCTACAGATAGCAAGCCCTCTTTCTTCTCGATAACGATGATATATGCATCTTCGTAAACGATATTCATCAGACGGTTGCTAAACTCCTTGCGACCTTTATCTTTACTGATTTGAATACGCATGCCTGGCTTCAATGGGAAGTTGAATTGCGTAGTAATCACGTTGTCTACATATACAACACGCTTGCTCAATAGAGATTTTAGTTTAGTACGACTAGCATCTGGCATCTTTGCAGCCAAAAACTCCATCAACTCCATAGGCTCTTTTACTAGATAGCCCGTATATTGTGCCTTAGCCTTCTCGGCGGCAGTTCTTCTTGGTTTCTTTTTCTTTTCCATGTTAAGGGAGGGTTAGTTATCGGCGTTCGAGCAACACCACGTTTTCTACATGGTGTGTGTGAGGGAACATATCTACCGGTTGCACGGCTGTCACCTTATACTTACCATCTAGCAATTGCAAGTCGCGAGCTTGAGTAGCCGGGTTACAGCTTACATACACGATGCGTTGAGGCTCAGCAAATAAAATCACGTCTACCACATCTTGATGCATACCTGCACGTGGTGGATCGGTGATAATTACATCTGGACGGCCATACTCATTGATAAAATCTTGAGTAAGCATATCTTTCATGTCGCCGGCAAAGAACAAAGTATTGTCAATGCCATTGATCTCTGCGTTAACCTTAGCGTCTTCTATCGCTTCGGGCACATACTCTATACCAATCACTTGGCGAGCCTTGCGCGAAACAAAGTTGGCGATAGTACCCGTACCAGTATAAAGGTCGTAAACCAACTCATTGCCTGTCAATCCTGCAAACTCACGTGTTATCTTATATAAATTGTATGCTTGCTCTGAGTTCGTTTGATAGAACGATTTCGGTCCAATCTTAAAGCGAAGACCTTCCATTTGTTCAAATATGTGGTCGTTGCCTTTGAATACATGCACATCAAGGTCGTTGATAGTATCGTTGCATTTATTGTTTACCACATAAAGCAGCGAAGTGATTTCGGGGAAGCTATCGGCCACAAACTGCAATAGTTGTTTGAATAGACCCATCTCTTCGTCATTCTCAATCTTACAAATCAAGATAACCATCAATTCGCCTGTAGATGAGGTGCGAACGATCATGTTGCGAAGCATACCTTCCTGACTACGCAAGTTGATGAACGAGTAGTTGTGCTCGTATGCATAGTCGCGGATGGCATTGCGCAAGCGATTAGCAATATCATCTTGCAACCAGCACTTCTCAATGGCCAAAACCTTATCGAAAGCTCCAGGAATGTGGAAACCTACCGCATTCATCTGATCGTATTTCACATCTTGTTTCACCTCTTCGTATGTAAGCCAACGCTTGTTCGAGAAAGTGAACTCCAATTTATTACGATAAAATTCAGTCTTTTCAGAACCAAGGATAGGAGATATCTCGGGAAGTTCAATCTTACCGATGCGACGCAAGTTGTCTTCTACTTGCTTTTGCTTGTATCTTATCTGCTCTGAATAGGGTAGAACTTGCCATTTGCAACCGCCACACACACCATAGTGCTCGCAAAACGGAACGGCTCGTAGGGGAGAATATTCATGAAAATGCACAGCTTCAGCCTCTGCATATTTATTTTTCTTACGTTTCACCTGTAGGTCTACCACGTCGCCGGGCACTACATAAGGAACAAAAACTACTAGATCTTCAATTTTCGCGATGGCTTTTCCTTCGGCAGCCACATCTGTTATCGTTACCTTCTCTAAGAGAGGAAGGGCTTTTTTCTTTCTTGCCACTTTTACACCAATGTATTAATAATTGATGCAAAAATAGCTATTTTTTCTAGATATTTCGTTGATACTAAGAAATAATCGATATTGCTAAGTAGAAATTACATTTTGATTTAATTTTTTTCATTAAAAGTTTTGAAGTTTGCGAAATATCGTTAGTTTTGCCATTCTTAAAAACACACTTTTTGACTTTTTGATAACTTTAAACAATACATTATGGATAAGAAAAGAGTTTATACTTTTGGAAATGGTCTTGCCGAAGGTAAGGCCGACATGAAAAATCTTTTAGGGGGCAAAGGGGCCAATTTGGCCGAAATGAATCTCATCGGTGTTCCAGTGCCTCCCGGATTTACTATCACAACCGATGTTTGTACAGAATATTATGAAATAGGACAAGATAAAGTTGTTGAACTTCTAAAGGCTGACGTAGAAAAAGCCATCGCCAATATTGAATCATTGATGAACTCTAAGTTCGGTGATATCGAAAATCCACTATTAGTATCGGTTCGCTCGGGTGCACGCGCTTCTATGCCGGGCATGATGGATACCATCCTCAACCTTGGATTGAATGACGAAGTTGTAGAAGGATTGACTCGCAAAACAGGCAATGCTCGCTTTGCATGGGACTCATATCGCCGCTTCGTGCAGATGTATGGCGACGTAGTGCTTGGCATGAAACCTACTAATAAAGAAGATATCGACCCCTTCGAAGCTATTATCGAAGAGATGAAAGAGGCTAAAGGCGTGCATCTTGACAATGAGCTTGATGTAGAAGACTTGAAAGAGTTGGTGAAACGCTTTAAGACAGCTGTAAAAGAACAAACTGGTTGCGATTTTCCAACATGTGCTTACGAGCAACTTTGGGGAGCTGTGATGGCAGTATTTAACTCTTGGATGAACGACCGTGCTATTCTATATCGTAAAATGGAGTCAATTCCTGATGAATGGGGTACTGCTGTAAGTGTTCAAGCCATGGTGTTTGGTAATATGGGCGATACCTCGGCTACCGGTGTTTGTTTCTCGCGCGATGCTGGTACGGGTGAAGACCTATTCAACGGTGAGTACTTGATTAATGCACAAGGCGAAGACGTAGTAGCCGGTATTCGTACTCCACAACAAATCACAAAAGAGGGTTCGCAACGCTGGGCCGAGATGGCATGCATCTCTGAAGACGAGCGAGCTACAAAATATCCATCTATGGAAGAGGCAATGCCCGAGATATATAAAGAGCTCGACATGCTTCAAACAAAACTTGAAAATCACTATCGCGACATGCAAGATATGGAGTTCACCGTACAAGA
>CAMTOV010000256.1 GCA_947074235.1 uncultured Bacteroides sp.
CTATAGCCTCTTGCTTGAAGCAACTTACCGATGGAAGATGAGATGATACCTTTTCCTAAAGAAGAGGCCACACCACCGGTTACGAAAATATACTTTGTTTCTCTCACAGTTGTAACTGTTTTAATTTATTTACTTGCTAAATAAACGCTACTCCGCAGAGCACCGCATTAAAAAGCGCAAAATTACAAAAAAAAGAGCAAGTCCTAAGGTTTGATACTAACATTTTTCACTAAAAAAATCTTTTTATTCTATACTTTATATATACAGATGGTTTATACGTCTTTGCAATTGTTCTGTTTTGCGGTTATCATTAAAACATACTACCTGGTGTTGTGTGTGATAAAACAACGGTTTTACTGCAATGAAACCCTTGTTTTATGTGTGATGAAACAAAAGTTTCACTGCAATGAAACCATCGCATTGTGTGTGATTTGTCTGGCTGATTGTGCAAACCAGATGTTTTGTGTTGTGGCACTTGGTGGCTGGTTGGGTGTTTTTTTAATCATCGCTATATGAAAATTAAATTAAATAATGTATTTTTGTGCTCAAATAAATTTAGGTATGAAGCGTTATTATTTGTTTTTATTTACATTTTCGATGCTATGTGCATCATCAGTTAAAGCACAAAATCACACAGTTTCGTTGATAAGCAATGCTGCTAGTTCTTCGGCTATAACCGAGTATAGAAGAGATTCACTTCCCGGCATTTTAAGAAAACATTTGTTTTTGAGAACCAATCTTCAAGATCATCGAAAAACGGATACGATATCTTTTTTATATAATAAATATATAGGTGAGTTAGAGTATCTTAACGATACTGCTACAGCGCCTCGTTATATTCCTGTATATCCTCAATACTACCGTTTGTTTACTCCGTTGGCTTATTATTATTCGCCTTTTGCCCGATACTCTGAGATGGAGTGGGAGGTGCCTGTTTATAAACCAGAGCAAGTGCAACCGGTGGTGCTAATTGAGAATGATGGCAGATTTGAAAAAGTGAAACGTTCGAGTAAATTAGTTGACAAAGCGCTGATTGCCGTTTATCTTGAAAACCCTCAATTGGTGGTAACTACCGAAGAGAGCATTATGAGCCGCCAAGCTTATAAAGAAGATGTGATAAAAGAACCTGCACCCAAACACAAAGTGGTGAAGCTGTTTGAAACAGAACCTGTGGAGGTGAAAGTGGGTGAGTCTAATTTGCTTATCAGCAAGCCCAATTGGTGGGCGTTTGGTGGCAATGGTTCGGTGCAAATGGCGCAAAACTACATCTCGGACAACTGGTATAAGGGGGGTGATAGCAACATTGCGCTTGCTACAAACCTGCAACTTACGGCCAACTACAACGACCGCGAAAAGGTGCAATGGGAAAACTTGCTGGAGGCTAAGGTGAGTTTCAACTCGTCGCCATCCGATACATATCATAAGATTTTGTTTACTACCGACCAACTTCGCCTATACAGCAAGCTCGGTCTTCAAGCTCACAAAAACTGGTACTATACGGCTACTGCCGAAGTGAAAACGCAGTTCTTCAATGGTTATAAAGCCAATAGCGAAGAGTTGGTATCGGCTATCTTGGCTCCGCTAGATGCTAATGTAAGTGTCGGTATGGACTATAAGCTGAAGAAGAAAAAAGTGACTCTGTCTGTGTTTCTAGCTCCGCTTACTTATAATATGCGCTTTGTGGGCAATAAAGATGTAAACGAAGTGAAATTTGGTTTGGACGAAGGCAAGGTGTTTAAACACTCATTCGGTTCGCAAATCACTCCAACTTTGTCGTGGAAGATTATTCCTGCTATCACATGGGACTCACGCCTCGACTTTACTACCAGTTATCACTGGACACGCATCGAGTGGGAAAATACATTCAACTTTGTGTTGAACAGATACCTCTCTACCAAGCTTTATGTGCATGCTCGATTCGACGATAGTTCGTATCCTACCACCGGCACTAGCTACTTTCAGTTGAAAGAATTGCTAAGCTTTGGTTTGAACTATAGCTGGTAAAACTATAATTTTGATAGAATAACAAGAAGGGCAACCCGCAAAGGTTGCCCTTCTTTGTTGTTGTGTGCGATAACGAATAATGAAAAAATAACATTTTCACACGCATAAAAAAGATTGGTTATTGCTTCGTAGTTTACAAAATATGATTAAATTTGCCCCGATTTGTAATGTTTGGTTTGCAAAATGGCTAATTTAATTCAGCATCAAGGTATTGTGGAAAGCATCACTGGTTCTCATCTCTCGGTGAGAATTGTACAATCATCAGCTTGTTCGGGATGCCACGCCAAGGGCTATTGCTCTTCGGCCGATAGTAAAGAGAAGATCGTAGATATAAACGATGCTTCCGCTTCGTCTTATCAAGTTGGCGAACGAGTAATGGTGATAGGAGAGGTTTCTATGGGCATGAAAGCAGTTGCATTGGCTTTCGTGATTCCTTTTATTCTCCTAGTGGCAGTGCTATTTATTTGCATGGCCATTACTTCCGACGAACTCCTTTCGGGCATAATCTCATTGGCCCTTTTAGTTCCTTACTATTTTGTTATCTGGCTTAATAAGTCTCGACTAACACAAAAATTCTCTTTTACAATAAAACCAATAAAATAACTATTTATGAATTTGATTCTGATTGCAGTAATTTCTTTGGGGGCCATTGCGCTTGTATTAGCCGCAGTGTTGTATGCAGCTTCCAAGAAATTTGCGGTGTATGAAGACCCTCGCATTGCTCAGGTAAACGAGGTATTGCCACAAGCCAATTGTGGTGGATGCGGTTACCCCGGATGTGGTGGTTTTGCAGATGCATGTGTCAAAGCAGGTTCACTCGATGGCAAATTTTGCCCCGTGGGTGGTCAAGACTGTATGAACAACATTGCATCTATTCTCGGACTGGCAGCCGGCGAAGCTGAGCCTATGGTTGCTGTGGTAAGATGTAACGGTACTTGCGAGAACCGTCCACGCACAAACACGTATGATGGTGCTAAGAGTTGTGCCATTGCAGCCTCTCTTTATGGTGGCGAAACGGGTTGCAGCTATGGCTGTCTGGGTTGTGGCGACTGTGTTACTGTTTGTGCATTCGATGCCATTCACATGAATCCTGAAACCGGGCTTCCTGAAGTAGATGAAGAAAAATGTACGGCCTGTGGCGCTTGTGCTAAGGCTTGTCCTAAATCAATCATCGAAATTCGTCCTAAAGGCAAGAAGTCGCGCCGTGTATATGTGTCATGTGTCAACAAAGATAAAGGTGCCGTGGCACGCAAAGCTTGTAAGGTGAGCTGTATTGGTTGTAGCAAATGTGTGAAGGCTTGTCCTTTTGAGGCTATCAACGTAACAAACAACTTGGCTTATATCGACCCTGTGAAGTGTAAATCGTGTCGTAAGTGCGTAGAGGTTTGTCCACAAAGCACTATCACCGAGTTGAACTTCCCTCCACGTAAGCCAAAAGCCGAAGAAGCTCCAGCAGCAGTTGCTCCAAAAGCAGCTCCAGTAAAAGAGGCTCCGGCTACAGAAGCTCCAAAAGCAACCGAATAATAAACAGATAAAATACATATATAGTATGTTGAAGACATTTAGAATTGGTGGTGTTCATCCACACGAAAATAAACTGTCGGC
>CAMTOV010000257.1 GCA_947074235.1 uncultured Bacteroides sp.
TTCGTCCGCTCTATCTTTGTGGACAATATGATATTCGCATTCTTCTTAGGTATGTGTTCATACTTAGCTGTATCGAAGAATGTAAAAACCGCTTTAGGTCTTGGTCTTGCAGTAATCTTCGTTTTGATGGTTACGTTGCCAGTTAATTACCTTCTTCAAACAAAAGTGTTGGCTGCCGATGCTTTAATAGAAGGTGTAGATCTAAGCTTTTTGAGCTTCATCTTATTTATTGCCGTTATTGCCGGTATTGTGCAATTGGTAGAAATGATTGTTGAACGCTTTAGTCCTTCGCTTTATGCGTCACTAGGTATTTTCCTTCCATTGATTGCTGTAAACTGTGCAATCATGGGTGCTTCATTGTTTATGCAACAAAGAATCACACTTGACCCTTCAAATCCACAAGCGATTACTGGCATTACTAGTACTATCGTTTATGCCTTAGGTTCGGGTATTGGTTGGTTGTTGGCAATTGTAGGTCTTGCTGCCATTCGCGAAAAGATGGCTTATTCTGATGTTCCTGCTCCATTGCGTGGATTAGGTATTACGTTTATTACAGTAGGACTTATGGCCATGGCCTTTATGTGTTTTTCTGGATTAAAGTTATAACTAAAGTAAAAAGGAATATAAACAATGACGTCTTTAATATTGACGAGTATAGGAGTGTTTCTTGTAGTAATTCTACTACTTGTAATCATCTTGCTCGTAGCAAAGAATTACCTTTCTCCATCAGGAGAGGTTACAATAACGCTTAACGGCGAAAGAGAATTAAAAACCGAAACAGGCGGCACACTTCTAGGCACCTTGTCTGCAAACAATGTGTTTCTATCATCAGCATGTGGTGGTAAAGGTTCATGCGGACAATGTAAGTGTCAAGTAGTTGATGGTGGTGGTGAAATCCTTCCAACAGAAGCCGTACACTTTTCACGTAAAGAGCAAGCAGACCATTGGCGTTTAGGTTGTCAAGTGAAAGTGAAACAAAACATGGATGTGAAGATTGACGAAGCCATCCTTGGTGTGAAAGAGTGGGAGTGCGAAGTTATTAGCAATAAGAACGTAGCTACCTTTATCAAAGAGTTTATCGTGGCTTTGCCAGCAGGAGAACATATGGATTTTATTCCAGGTTCTTACGCGCAAATCAAAATCCCTAAATTCTCAATGGATTATGATAAGGATATTGATAAAGATTTAATCGGAGATGATTATCTTCCTGCTTGGAAGCAATTTGGTCTACTAGGTTTGAAGTGTACTAACAATGAGGAAACAATTCGTGCTTACTCTATGGCAAACTATCCTGCAGAGGGTGATCGTATCATGTTGACAGTGCGTATTGCAACTCCTCCTTTCAAACCAAAAGATCAAGGTCCTGGCTTTATGGATGTGCCTCCTGGTATCGCTTCATCTTATATTTTCACTTTGAAACCAGGTGATAAAGTAATGATGAGTGGCCCTTATGGAGACTTCCACCCAATCTTAGATTCTAAGAATGAAATGATGTGGGTAGGCGGTGGCGCCGGTATGGCTCCTCTTCGCGCTCAAATTATGCACTTAACTAAAACATTGCATATCACTGATCGTAAGATGAACTATTTCTATGGTGCTCGTGCTTTGAATGAAGTATTCTATCTAGAAGACTTCTTGCAAATTGAAAAGGATTTCCCTAACTTTAAATTCCACTTGGCGCTTGACCGTCCAGACCCTGCAGCTGATGCAGCGGGTGTATCTTATACTCCGGGATTTGTTCATGATGTAATTTACAATACGTATTTGAAGAATCATGATGCTCCAGAGGATATTGAATACTATATGTGTGGTCCTGGCCCAATGTCAAAAGCAGTAGAAAATATGCTTGACGGATTAGGCGTTCCAGCTAAAAACCTAATGTTTGACAACTTTGGAGGTTAAATAAAACTCTCTACAATATAAAACCGGCGGATAATTTGAACTATTCGCCGGTTTTTTTATTTATCTTTGTTACTATGACAAAGAAAGAAACAAATTTGATTCAAGACGTTCTTGCCAATTTGAAGATTGAAAAACTAAATCCGATGCAAATCAATGCATTGGAAGTATCTAATCAAGATAAAGATATCATTCTATTATCACCTACCGGTTCAGGAAAAACAATTGCATTCCTATTGCCTTTATTAAAGAACCTCAATCCTGACAATGGTACCGTACAAGCTTTGATTTTAGCTCCATCGCGTGAGCTTGCTCTCCAAATAAATTCAGTTTTTCAACAAATGAATACAGGCTGGAAAAGCTGTTGCTGCTATGGCGGACACGCTATTGCTGAAGAGAAAAAGAGTATACTAGGAAATAAGCCCGCTGTTATAATTGGTACACCCGGACGAATCACAGATCACTTGTCAAAAGGAAATTTTGATCCTACCACAATTCACACCCTCATAATTGATGAATTCGATAAATCACTAGAGTTTGGTTTTCACGATGAGATGGCTGAGATTATAGAACAGTTACCTAATCTAAAAAAACGTGTTCTTCTTTCGGCTACCGATATAGATGAAATACCTGAATTTGTAGAAATCAATAAGGCAGTAAAGTTAGATTATTTAGATCCCGATAAGGCGCAATCCAAGCGCTTGACATTGATGAAGGTAATGTCGCCTGCAAAGGATAAAATAGAAACGCTCAGTAAATTGCTATGTAGCCTTGGAGATAGCTCAAGTATTGTTTTTTGCAATCATCGCGATGCTGTAGATAGAGTAAATAAGCTTCTTAAAGATGCAAAATTAGAAACTGAAAAATTTCATGGCGGAATGGAACAACCTGAACGCGAGAGAGCGCTTTATAAGTTTCGCAATGGTAGTTGTCATATTCTTGTATCTACCGACTTAGCTGCACGTGGACTAGATATTCCTGAGATAGAACATGTGATTCACTATCATCTTCCTGTCAATGAAGAAGCCTTTACTCATCGAAATGGGCGCACTGCCAGATGGGATGCAACAGGTACGTCTTATTTAATATTGAGTTCTGAAGAGAAAACTCCCGAATATATCCCTAGTGAATTAGAAGAATTAATTCTACCTGAACATGTATCACGTCCTCCAAAGTCTAAATGGGTTACATTATATATAGGTAAGGGCAAAAAGGATAAATTGAATAAAATAGATATTGCCGGCTTCTTATATAAAAAAGGAAACCTGACAAGAGAGGATGTGGGTTCTATCGATGTAAAAGAGAATTATGCCTTTGTAGCTATAAAACGTGGAAAAATAAAACAGCTTTTAAACCTGATACAAGGTGAAAAGATAAAAGGAATGAAGACCATTATTGAAGAAGCAAGATAACTTGCTTTAATAAAAGTATTTATTTATGTTTACTTAATAAATAATTATTTAAAGTTAGTATTCGTTTAAGTATTGCCTCAGTTTTTAAAGGATTAACAATCTGTATTTTTAGATTTCTTTTTAGCTATAAAAAGAAATCTAAATGCGGGGTATAAGTGTATTTTTATAAGGAAAGATTTGTTTTGCGGAAATAAATCAGTAATTTCGCCACGTCAAAATACTAAAAATATCATAATTGTTAAACCAAAAACAACTTCAAATGAAAAAGCATAAT
>CAMTOV010000258.1 GCA_947074235.1 uncultured Bacteroides sp.
TTTGAATTTTGGCTTTTAAAGCTATAATTTATCATAGATAGTTTCTATATCTGTTTTGCAAATATAATAGCAAGGTGTATCGATTTCCAAATAAATGAGAAAAAATATTTCATAAACCAACTATTTAACAAAAACATTTAAAATAATCTACCCAAAAGCAATGAATCATTCAATAGTGAGTTTTGTTAGATAAATACATCATCCACTGCATGAATAAATTACAGAATCATTTGATAGAATTGGCCAATTGCTATCATCAGCCTAGCTTTATTGGCGATGACCCCATACAGTTTCCTTGCTCGTATAACCGATTGCAGGATATTGAAGTAAGCGGACTGCTCACTGCCTATATTTCGTTTGGTAGAAGGAAGATGATTATCGATGCGGCAACTAGATTGCATGGCATTATGGAAGGAAAACCCTATGAATATGTGGTGTCTTGCCGGTGGAAAGAGGACTTTAAGGAGGGAGATAAAACTTTTTATCGCACACTGGCCAACAAGGATATAGCCGGTATGTTTTATTTTCTTCATTCTATCTATGCCAAGCACGAGAGTCTAGAAGAGTGGATTGTAACTGAAAACAAAGGGTTGCCTATTGAGACTTTATTGGATGGATTGGGATTGGCTAAAACATCGGCTCAAAAGAAGCTCAACATGTTTATGCGCTGGATGATACGCAAAGACTCGCCCGTAGATATTGGTTGCTGGAAGAAGCTTCATCCACGCGATTTGGTCATTCCACTCGATACACATGTGCATCAGATGGCATTGGAGTTAGGAATAACAAAAAGCAAAACCGCCAGTTTCAAAACAGCCATGGAGATTACTAATTATTTCAAATCAATATTCCCCGAAGACCCCTGTTTGGGCGATTTTGCTTTGTTTGGTTTTGGAGTAAACCGCAAATAGTTACTTCTTATCCAATGCTTTTTGAATTGCCGTTGCCATCTCTTTCAGTCCACTATGATCTTCTTCATAGCCCATTGAAGTGTAGACAATCTTACCATCTTTGCCAACCACTACAGTGCGTGGCACTCCTTGAGTAGCATACATTTTAAAGATATCTCTTTTAGGGTCTATTCCTGTAACCTTGCTCAAGTATCCATAAAGATTAGCTCCTTGTTCGGTAGCAAAAAATGCTTCAAGTTTCTCGCGATTTTCAGATACTGCAATGGGCAGAAACACAAAGTTCTTATTCTTTTCAAACTTGCTTAGCACCTCTTTGGGTAGATTTTCGGGCAACAACTCTTTGCGACACGGTGGACACCAACTGCCCCAAAACACAAGCAACACCACTTTTCCTTTATAATCGCTCAGCTGGGCTGTAGTGCCATTATAGCATGGCACACTAAAGTTGGCAGCTGCGTCACCCTTCTTTAGTATTGTGGTAGCATCAGCATCTTGCTGTGCTTGCATGGTCATAGCAAATAGCAATGACACAAGTAGTAATAATTGTTTCTTCATATTTTTATTGTGTTTAGTTGATATTTATATTCTGATTGTAAAAAGGTAATGATTGCTCAATTACAAGAACAGATTACATCATCATTCATCTTACTAAGACGCAAATATACAATATTATCAAAACCAAAGAAGAATAGAAGTTTTGTTTTTAGCGCCCTAATGATGCGAATGGTAGTTAGCGCTAATCATCTTTTCAATCGGGTAGTGTATTTAAACTAAATGCCCTTTATATAACCCTATTCATTACTACTAATTCTTAAAATAAAGATTATATTTGTAAGAACAAAGCTTATGTTTGCACAAACATAGATTATGTTTTTATAAACAAAGCTTATGTTTTAAGAATTGAAGGGGAAAAACAAACTTTTCGCTTGGTTTAAGTTCTATTTAAATAGTTCTAAATGGAAATTTAGTACACACAATTAGCAAAATAAAAAGGAGAGACAAACAATGGGAATGTATTTGATGAAAGAGATGCCTGATATGCAAAATAGAGGCAAAAAAGTGACTTATCCTATATGGGCATTTATTCAACAAAAGTCTACACAAGAGTTGGCACAAAGAGTGCATCAGGCCAGCACATTTACCGTGGGCGACATTGAGGGGGTGTTGAAGCAGGTAGCAGTAGAACTGGCTAATATGCTGGCAGATGGCAACTCGGTGAAGATTGATGGCATTGGTACATTTACCCCATCACTGGCTTTGGTGAAGGGTAAAGAGCGCGAAGAGAATGATGAAGAAGGGAGAAAGCGCTATGCACGCAGCATCGTGGTGGGCAAGGTGAATTTTAGAGCCGAAAAGGATTTGATTTGGAATATTAATGGAAGATTGAGTCTTGAGCGTGCTTCTTGGAAGAGAAAGCGCTCGTCAGAGAAATATACAAAGGAGCAACGCTTAGAGTTATTGAAGGATGCTTTGGATAAAACACCTTTTGTGACAGTGCTAGATTATTGCAAACTGACGGGATTGGTGCGCTCTACTGCCACAATTGAGATTCGCGAATGGGCACAACAGCCCCAATCGAGCATTGGTACCATGGGTAGAGGATCGCACAGGGTTTACATAAAGAAGAATGAGGTTGAGTTATAGTTTTTTGCTATAACTCATGGCAAACTGGGTGAAAAGGTGAGGCAATGCACTCTCCTGCCCTTGTTGTTGCACAAAGCAAAACTCTCGATTCATTGGCATGTCTTTTACTTCAATAATGCGAAGTGAGCCATCGGCAAGTTCTTTTGTCACCGAGCGAACGGAGACTATTCCCAAGCAATCGGTGTTTTCGAGAAAGAGTTTGATGCTTTCAGTGCTGCCCAGATACATCAAGACGTTGAGCGAAGTGAGTTTTATCTGATGCTTTAGCAAAGCGCGTTCTATCACATCGAGTGTGCCCGAACCACGCTCGCGCAACACTAGTGGTAGATTGATTAGTTCTTGTGGAGTGATTTCATCGGATACAACCAGTTTGCTTTTCGTATTCATCACTACCACTATCTCATCTTTCAAGAAAGTGGTGTATTTTAGATGTGGCAAACGAAGAATACCTTCGACCAACCCTAAGTCAATGCGATTTTCTTGAAGAGCGTTTTCTACAAAACGTGAGTTTGCATTGAGCACTGATAAATTGATTTGCGGAAACTTACGAATAAAATTGCCTAAGAAGTGTGGGAGCACATATTGAGAAATAGTAGTGCTGGCTCCCAGCTTTAATTCACCCGTATATTCATCATTGAGCAAGTGCATCTCATACTCAAGTTGCTTGTAAGCGTCGAGTATGCGTTCGCTATGCTCTAGAAGTAACTTGCCTGCTTCGGTCAACGATATTTTATTTCCTTGACGGTCGAACAAGCGAGTTTGATAGCACGCTTCTAGCTCTTGAATATGTTTTGAAATAGCCGGCTGACTAATATATAACTCTTGCGAAGCCTTGGTAAAACTCAAGTTCTGAGCCACACTCTGAAATACTCTTAGGCGAAAATCGGACATGACAAGTTGGGTTTATTAAATTTCTTCAGGACGAATACCCAAAGCCTGCATTATAGGGAAAACCAATAGTTCCCAACGATAAGAGATGCGATCTGAAGACTCGTCCATGCGATATTGAATAATCT
>CAMTOV010000259.1 GCA_947074235.1 uncultured Bacteroides sp.
TCTTTCTTGTAGCGGGTCGTGTCGGGGATAAATGTTTTAAGTAAAGGAAGCCCAAACTCATTGATGGATTTTTCGTATATCTCATATAGGTCGGTCTTTTCCCGTCCATTTACTTTATTCCAAAAGAGGTATAAACCTTTCAGGCGAATTTGTGGATTCGTTACCAGGAGTTCATTCACCGATAATGCGAATGCCAGTGAGCTTTCCAATACCAATCGATCTGCACTGATTGGTGTGAAAATATAATCCATGTTAGAGAGTGATTGTAGAACACCCTGGCTATTGACCGTACCGGGCAAATCGAAAAATACGATGTCAAACACTCTTGCGTCTTGATTTAGGAAGTCATTGGCTGTTTGAATGGCATTCTCCGGTGTACTATTGATAATGGGAAATGCTTTTTTATCCAATTGCTTGAACTGGTTATAGGCCATCTTTTTATAAGTCTCATCGGTATCAATCTGTATAGCATCTCGCTTTCGCATCTTGTCAATGCTATGCTGTGGATAATCACAATCAACCACCGCAATATTATAATCTTTCAAGTAATGGAGATAGCTTGCCGCTAATACGGTAAATGTTGTTTTGCCTGCTCCGCCTTTCTGTGTTGAAAAGGCTACAAATAATGTTTTTTGTTTCATGTCATTCTTTATTTATGTTTTTACTTCTTGTAGGTAAGTCATCTTTAATGATAGCTGGTTTGCAATCTTGTTTTCTTGTTTACAAGCTTTCATGTTTACTAGTTTTCTAGTTTATAACCATTCTTGTAAACAAGCTTTCAAACCACCTTTTAAATCAGCTTTACGACTTGTCTAAAAGCATTATATCTGCAAATAAATAGAGAATAACCACGCGATTTTCACCGTGGCATTAGATGGCTTTATATGGCACTATTTGACAGCTATCACGCTGTAGTAGCGTATTATAGCTAACTCTACCTTTGCATTCGGCTACATTCTTTAGCGGGGAGGTGTATTCATTCGTCCCGAAGGGCGAATCTTATTTACGATTAAGAGTAAATAGCAAGTTTGTGTATTGGTCGGACCAATACAGATAATCCCGATGGTCTCACATAAAACATGAAATAATAATGGCTGAAAAGTTATCGAAAGCGGACATGCTTCGCAAGAATAGAAATAAAGATGGGCGCCCCAGATTGTCCTTCACACAGAAGAAAGATTATAAAGTGAGCGTGAAGTTTGCTGCAGATGAATACTATGCGCTCATAGAAAAAGCTCGTAAAGCAGGGACAACAATCAGTGCTTTGGTGCGTGCTGCATTACAGGAATGTGATATAAAAGAACGGCTCGGTTCATCACATTTAAAAATCATTTTGCAGCTGACCGGTATGGCAAATAACCTAAATCAAATCGCACGACGTGCTAATGCTGCCGGTTATTTATCTGCAAAAAAAGATACGGAAACACTAGCGAAGTCAATAGATGAATTGATAAAATCGATTGAAAATGATGGCTAAGATTATACAAGGTAATAGCTTCTCAGCAGCAATAAACTACCTGCTCAATCGAGAAGAAGCATCAATTCTTATCACGAAAGGAGTGCGACAGACTGATAAAGAAGCATTGATACATAGCTTCGAGACACAGGCAAAAGTGAATCCAATAGCAAAGCCGGTTGCACATATATCGCTTGATTTTTCAGCTCAGGATAAGGATAAACTAACGGATGAAAAGATGATAGAGATTGCTTCGGAATACATTCAACGGATGGGATATGACAATACACAATTGCTGATGGTTCGTCACACTGATAGAGAACATCCCCATGTACATTTGATATTAAATCGAATCGACTTTGATGGTAGACGAATCACCGATCAAAAGGAGCGTATTCGGAGTACAAAGATTTGTAGAGAGTTGACATTAAAGCATGACTTATATCTATCAAGTGGGAAAGAGAATGTAAAGCGACATCGTTTACGTGAGCCGGATGCAACGAAATATCGAATCTATGATGCACTTTGCAAACACGTTCCTGCCTCTAAATCATGGAATGAACTGCAACAAAAATTGAAGATTGAAGACATAGACATCAGTTATAAGACAAAAGGTTCTACGGATACCATTGAAGGCGTTCGTTTCACGATGAATAATATGACATTCAATGGCTCTAAAGTCGATAGGCAGTTTAGTTATTCCAGAATAGATTATGCATTGAACCAAAACCGCCAAGCTGAGCATTTCTCAATATCGCATAATATGAATAATGCAGCATCACAACATGAGGATAACTCAAGTGTTTTCGGTGGCTTGTTTGACTTACCGGAGGCAACTGCATTTGATCCGGATGAAGAACGTTTCCGACGTCAGATGCAACGCAAGAAAAAGAAAAAACGACCTAACTTATAAGATATGCAACAAGAAGATGATTTAAGAGCACTGGCGAAAATAATGGATTTTCTACGTGCCATTTCGATAATTATAGTAGTCATACACATCTATTGGTATTGCTATGAAACGATAAAACTATGGGGGATAAATATTGGAGTAGTAGATAAGATATTGATGAACTTCAATCGAACAATGGGGATGTTTGGTCATATCGTAAATACAAAGCTATTTGCCCTTTTACTATTGGGACTTTCCTGTCTTGGCACTAAGGGAGTAAAAGATGAGAAAATCACTTGGACGAAAGTATGGAGCTTTATGGGGATTGGAGTCATTTTCTTTTTCCTTAACTGGTGGATACTATCATTATTGCTGCCAATAGAAGTAAATACTATTCTTTATATTGCTTCAATGACCATTGGCTATATCTGTCTTTTAATGTCAGGACTCTATATGAGTAGACTTCTTAAGACAAACTTAATGGATGATGTCTTTAATAATGAGAATGAAAGCTTCATGCAAGAAACCAGGCTTATGGAGAATGAATACTCCGTGAATTTACCTACTAGATTCTATTACCAAAAGAAATGGAATGATGGGTGGATTAATATTGTAAATCCGTTCCGTGCAACCATCGTTTTGGGAACACCTGGTTCGGGTAAATCTTATGCAGTTGTCAATAACTTCATTAAGCAACAGATAGAGAAAGGCTTTTCAATGTACATTTATGATTTCAAATTTGATGATTTATCTACAATAGCCTATAACCATCTATTGAAACATCAAGATGCCTATAAAGTCGTTCCAAAATTCTATGTGATTAACTTTGATGATCCACGTCGATCACATCGTTGTAATCCTATCAATCCTGCATTTATGACTGATATCTCAGATGCTTATGAGAGTGCTTATACCATTATGCTTAACTTGAATAAGACATGGATACAAAAGCAGGGAGATTTCTTTGTAGAGTCACCGATTATCCTTTTGGCTGCTATTATTTGGTATCTAAAGATTTATGAAAATGGCAAGTATTGTACGTTTCCTCATGCCATTGAGTTCTTGAATAAGAAGTATACGGAAATATTTCCTATTCTAACTTCCTATCCGGAGCTTGAAAACTATCTATCTCCATTTATGGATGCATGGGAAGGTGGTGCACAAGATCAGTTGCAAGGTCAAATCGCATCGGCTAAAATACCTTTGTCACGTATGATATC
>CAMTOV010000260.1 GCA_947074235.1 uncultured Bacteroides sp.
CTCCATTCTGTTTCGCGACCTACACCACGCTCGTTGCCTACCCAGCGCACGTCGTCGCCCATGATAGCCATCACCGCTTTGGGTTGCAGCTCTTGGATGGTAGCGTAGAATCTGTCCCAGTCGTACTCTTGCTTTTTGCCATTAGGGCCTTCGGCGCAAGCACCGTCAAACCACACCTCGTGCACTTCGCCGTAGTTGGTAAGCAGTTCGTTTAGTTGGTCTACAAAATATTGATTGTATACAGGAGAGTCGCCGTATGAAGGTGCATTTCTATCCCATGGAGAGAGATAAACGCCGAACTTCATATCGTACTTGTCGCATGCTTCGCGAAGCTCTTTCACCATATCGCCTTTGCCACCTTTCCAAGGAGAAGAGGCAACCGTGTGATTGGTATATTTAGAAGGCCATAGACAGAATCCATCGTGATGCTTGGCTGTGATGATAGCCATCTTGAAGCCTGCATCGTGCAAGGTCTTTATCCATTGCTCAGCATCGAAATCGGTAGGGTTGAATATTGCGGGGTCCTCTTTACCATCGCCCCATTCGCGGCCGGTAAAGGTGTTGATACCATAGTGAAGGAAAGCGGTTAGCTCCATCTCTTGCCACTCTAGTTGTTGAGGGGTTGGAACTAAGCGTGCAGCCATGTCTAGTTTTTGCTCAATAGATGCACCGGAAGGAAAATTAACGTGCTTTACGTAATACTGTTCACTATCTTGTGCTTGTAATTTGAGTAGCGAACTTGCTAAAGCGCAAAGTAAAAAAAGTTTCTTCATGTATAGTTAGTTATGTATTCTCTCACAGTAAGAGTTATATATCGTTGGGCTATCCCATCTATCTACTTTTAGAATATGAGGTAATATTACTAAATATATTTAATAAAAAAGAAACGTATACTAAAAGCTTAACTTCTTTTAGTATACGTTTCAATCAATAAAATAATTAGTCTAACAAGTTGATAATAAACTCAAAAGTCTGTTCGGTTAGGGGCACTAGGTACTGAGATTGCACGCCTGGTCCGCAAGTTGCAGTTCCTACTCCGGCTTGCTCAGCATCTAGGTGAATCGTTACGTTCCCATTTCTTGACAACTCGTTGATGTGGCGAGCCTTCTCTAGGTTGTTGTCGCTAAATGGAACAGCGCTGAACTGGAATGGACGAGTCGATTCAACAAATAGTCCTTCGCCAGCTTTATCTGTCAGCTGCATCCAACGCACGTCGGTGCGGTTTCCTGTAGATTGAGGAGTAACGTAATAGTGGAACATACGCTCTGGAGTAGTTTGATACACTCCAATATTGCCCGATTGTTTGCGGTCGGCATATGTTTCGTTGTCACCTCTACCTAGGTATGATACCTCTTGGAATGTATCTTTCATTTCAAAAGTCAAACCAAGGCGAGCGATAGATTTAACTACAGCTGTGTCGGGTGCAAAGGTTGTCTTAACCGATAGCTGGCTTCCTTTCAGTGTGTATACAAATGTAGCATCACCAACTTTCACTCCTTTAGTATTGATTAGCTCTACTTTGGCTGTAGTGCTGTTTCTACCTTTGTTTAGTGCAACTACCTTTTGTGTCAAGCTGTCTAGTCCGGCTCTTCTCCAGATATGCGCACCGTGGCGGTCGCGGTTGTCATTGTCGGTAGCCGGGCGGAATAGGCTTAGCGTGATTGGGGTAGCCAATAGATTCTTGCCATTCACCATCACTGCATCAATAGCGCCTGTCGATGGGTTTACATCAAACGAAGTTTTAGCTTTTTGCTTCGACTGATACCAGCGGTTGTTGTTCTTAGTAGAGAGCACAAACTGATCATAAGCCACCTCATCACCCGCCGCTACAAAGGCAGACGAATGGTTGGGTGTCCAGCTAAGGTTGAGGTAAGCCTCTTTCACTCCCGAAGGAATATTGATAGCGCCCAGCGTGAAGTGTACAGAGTCTTGAGGAGCACAATCAATCACTTTTGTCCCTTCAGCAATAGTTTTGCCATTGCTGCCTACCACACTCCAACGAAGTGTATAATCCGAAAGGTTGCTAAAGTCGAACCAGTTCTTCACACCGATGGTCAAGTTCTTCTCATTCACCATCTGTGCTTTGATGTATTGATACATCTTCTTCACCTCTACAAGATGTGGGTTAGGCACACGATTGGCGCCTACCAAGCCATTGCTACAGAAGTTGCCGAATGAAGGAATACCCTCTGGACCATAGTCGCCTCCGTATGTCCAGTACCATTTGCCGTTAGCATCTACCTCTTGGAACGACTGGTCTACCCAGTCCCAGATGCAGCCACCTTGCGCCATTGGTTCCGATTCGAAGATATCCATATACTCTTTCATACCACCACAGCTGTTGCCCATAGCATGAAGATACTCACAAAGGATAAATGGGCGGTAGATATCGCTGCGACTTACATATTCTTTTATCACGTCTACACTGCGATACATGCGGCAGTAGATATCTGTGTTGTAGTTCTCTTCGGCACGTTCGTACTGCACAGGGCGGCTCTTCTCAACCGATTTCAGCCAGTCGTAAGTGCGCTCAAAGTTGATGCCATTGCCGGCCTCATTGCCCAGCGACCAGATAACGATAGAAGGATGATTCTTAGAGCGCTCGTACATTCGGCGTGTTCTGTCCATGTGAGCCGTTAGCCAAGTGCTGTCTTTGGCAAGCGATGCTTCGCCATAACCCATACCGTGCGACTCTACATTGGCTTCGTCTATCATATATAGTCCGTAGCGATTGCACAACTGATACCAACGTGGGTGAGTAGGGTAGTGCGAGTTGCGCACCGTGTTGATGTTGTTTTGCTTCATCAGTTTGATGTCTTCAATCATCAACTCCTCAGTCATGGTGCGTCCCATTTGCGAATGCTCGTGGCGGTTAACCCCTTTCACTAAGATAGGTACTCCATTTACGCAAAACTGTCCGTTCTTGATTTCCGATGTGCGGAAACCCACTTCGCAACCCGTTAGCTCGGTCACTTGATTGTTGCTATCAACAAGGGTAAGCAGTAGCGTATATAGGTTGGGATGCTCTGCGCTCCAAGCCGCCACACCGGGAATGGCTTGTGGTTCAAACACCAACAGGTTCTCTCTGCTATTAGGTTGAATGGTTTGCTGGCCCGAAAGAATTGTCTTCCCTTGACTGTCGTTCAGTTTATATTGTAGCTTTTCAGCTTTATCCGATGCACCCTCTACCAATACCTCCAAGCCAAAGATACCATCCTTGTACTCTTTCTTATCGAGTGATGAAGTTACGGTGTAGTCGGCAATGTATTGCTGTGGTGTGCTATAAAGATACACATCACGCTCAATGCCGCTCAAGCGCCACATATCTTGACACTCCAAGTAAGCACCGGCACTCCAACGATACACCTCTAGGGCAATCGTGTTTTCGCCAGCCACTAGTTTGTCGGTGATGTCCCACTCGGCAGCCGTCTTCGAACCTTGATTGTAGCCAAGCAATTCGCCATTTAGCCAGATATAATAGAATGAGATTACCCCTTCGCAGCAAATCACCACACGGCGACCATCCCAATCGGCCGGCACAGTAAAGGTGCGGCGATAAGA
>CAMTOV010000261.1 GCA_947074235.1 uncultured Bacteroides sp.
CACGGCAAAAGTAAAAGTGTCTGCTGATGCCAACAGCAGTACCCAAGAAGATTGGCAGGATGTGAATACTGGTGGTAATTATGACATTGATATGTAATCCTTTAAAGTAGAAGAAGATGAAAAACAGATATTTATCAAATATTATGCGATTCGGCTTTGCTACTTTAGTAGGAGCCACAGTATTGTCTGGTTGCAACGACGACGACAGTGTAAAGAACACAGCTGCTCGCAAGGGAATCACAATTATTGAAGAGAACTACGGAGCGGTTACTCGTTCGGGTGCATCACCTATTATTTATCAAGAAAGTATAGATTTGGGCGATGGCATCTTTATGGATGTGACGCTGCAAGAAGACTTTGGTCCTGCCGAGAGTCTAGACCCAAAGACTCGTGCAGAGATCTCAGAAGGTGAATATACAATCTTAGGTTATTATAAGGATGGTCGTTATGCAGGAGCTAATACTGGTACTGTATCCTTCACTGAAGTGGAGGGGGTAAGAACAGGTACATTTTTACCTACTGATGACTTTAAATTTCATACGGGCGACTATGACTTTGTTTGTATAAAGAATGTAACTCTCAGTGATGCGCGAGATGCAGCATTTGTTACTCGTGGTACGGCCAAAACTATGGATGGCTCTATTGTTACTCCTGATGCGGCTTTGATAAGTGAGAAAACCCCAGGAACGATAGATGGCACAAGTTCGGATGGTGAAGGCAATCTTGATATACAATTCATCATGAAACACAAAGAGAGTGGTATCCGCTTTAATTTGGTTTCACCCGGTGAATTTAAAGATGTTGGTGTTACAATATCTGTGCCCAATCCTCAGCCTTATAAGCATAAATATAGTTTGCCATCTCTTGTTTTATATACTGAAAAAACCGAATCATCCATTGTTGACGACATAAAGCTAACGATTAATGGTGGTGAACAGTTTACTCCTTATGAATATTTCTTGCCGGGCACTGATGCTACAGCTATGACTATAACCTTTGATGGTGGTACGGTATGGGGTAAGCCTTTAATCAATCAAGTTGTTACTTTGACTGAAATTCCTGTTCTGGAAGCTAATACTCGCTATACTGCTACTATTAATTTCCGCGATGGTTTGCCTGCATTTGAGGGCATTATTGCCATTGGTAGCGATGGTAAGCTTACTTTAGAAGGACACAAAGATGAAGGTGCTCGCACTGTATTCTTTAAAGGAGGTAGTGTGATAGCGAATGGATCAAAAAGAGCAAACTGGAAAAATAGTGAGGGTGTTAATCAAGTAGTGTTTAATCCAAGTGGAACTACATCATTTGCTAATTGGACTGATATTCCAAATGGACCTTCTTCAAGTATAACTGAAACTTTTCACACTACAGATAATATTAATTTGGGTCATGGTGATCCTTGTCGTTTGGTTGGCCTAAGCCTTGCTGATATTAATAAAGGTATAATAGACAATGGGCTTTGGAAACTACCAACACAAACTGATTATGCAACGAGTGGAGCTGTTGGTGACTGGATTAAACCTACGGTTACATCTGCTGAAGATCGCAAAGGGAATGGCTATAAGATTTATGGAGGGCGTTTAGTTACTATTGGGGGTGACTCTTTCTTTCATCCTGCACTAGGTGAAAGACGTCATGATGAAGGGACTTTGATTTCTGAAGATAATTATGCTCGTTATTGGAGCAGTACAAATACAGGATATAATGATCAAACTTCAAAAAATAAATTTTCGGCTATGCGTGCTGATTATCCTAATGAAACTAATTCTGCAGGTAAATTAGAGTTTGGAGGTGTTGATTCTGACCGTGGATATGCTGTTCGTTGTGTACGTCGCCCAGTACCTGGCACAGGTGGCACAGATAAAGTACCTGCATTCGATTATATCATTGCAATAGGCAAAGATGGTAAGTTGACTGTTACTGCTGAAACAGATAATGATACTGAAGCTCGTACTGTTTACTTTAAGTTTGGTAGCACTATTGCGCAAAGCTCAAGCACCAATGCATGGAGTGCATCAGAAGTTGTATTCAATGGTTCTAATAATACGGATGCTGATTACAATGCTTGGATTGATGTTCCATACCAAACAGCTGATGTGACTCATACCTTGGATGATGTGCAAAATGGTAAAGGTGATCCATGTCGTTTGGTTGGTTTGTCTGAGAGTGATGTTAAGGCTGGAATAATTGATAACGGATTATGGCGAATGCCGTCTAATAGCTCAAATAATTGGGGTGGAGACAGTTGGGTGCAACACAACAGCTATAATGGAAGAAAAATTACTGTTCAAAGTGATAATATTTCCAAAGAAGCGTTTTATCCAGCAGCAGGATATCGTAAATTAGATAACGGTACTGTGGAAGGTCAAACCACTTCTGCAAATTATTGGTGGCTCAACTCTTCAAATGAGAGTGGTAACAGCCAATGTATTAGTTTTACAGAAACTAATATATATAGAAATCAGTCTATTAATATTTCACAAGGAAATCCAATTCGTTGTGTTTCACAAGTTCACAAAGATTTTCCTGCATTTAAGGGGATTATAGCGTTAGGAATTGATGGTAAATTGACTGTTGATGGTACCGCAGGTGCACGTACTATTTATTTTAAATATGGTAGTTTAGTAGGGATTGCTGCAACGTCTTATGATATTTATGGAAATGAAAGAGGTTCTGTTGTTTATAACCCAACTGATGATACTTATGGTAGTTATAGTAATATACCCTACTCATTGAAAAATCCTATAACTCATAATAATGATAGTGTAGCCATTGGAAAAGGTGACCCCTGTAGGTTAGTGGGGTTGACAGTTGAACAAATTAAATCGGGTACGATTGATAATGGCAAATGGCGTTTACCTACTTATGAAGAATGTGATAATGATAATAAAGTTGTACTTCCTGTTGGTGAATGGGGTGATGTTAATGGTCAAAAAGGTAAATATATCTCTTTTGCCTCATACGCATCTATGTTTTATCCAGCACTAGGATTGCTCTATTTAAATGGGTCGTTTTCGGGGGTTAATTCAGTTCAAGGTTATTATATGGTCAATGCTAACGAAGGTAGACACAATATGATTCTTAAAGCAGCTGAGGGAGGCTATGAACTTCGTGATGATAATGTACAGCATGGTGTTTCAGTACGTTGCGTGTCACCGCAATAGCATCTAACGCCTTAATTAATGAACTCAAATTTATAAATTAAAAAACCGCCAAGCGCTTTGCTGCTTGGCGGTTTTTTTAGACTCAATACCTTCTCGATATTTTTTTATATTTTGCTCTTAAAAGCCAATATGGTTATGTGGAATTTTATTTTTTTTTCGACGTGTGTGTTCTAAGAAAATACTACTTGGTTAACTGTAATAAAACTGCATGACGGTAAATGCTTTGGAAGCTGACTCTACGTACTACTTATCATTATCTATATTATTTCTCGGTTGAAGATGGGTACTGCCGGTTTCCTCTTGCTTACCCATTGATCGGATAAGTTTCCCTTGTCGTACATTTTTCCATGTCTTAACCAGGTATCTCTGCATCATTT
>CAMTOV010000262.1 GCA_947074235.1 uncultured Bacteroides sp.
TTGCGTGGATCATCTTCGGGGATGCCCGCTTCCACCTTACCTACAAGGTCGGCTCCCACATCGGCAGCCTTGGTATAGATACCACCACCCACACGAGCAAACAACGCCTGTGTAGAAGCTCCCATACCAAAGGTAAGCATGGTAGTAGTGATGATACAAAGCTTGTGAGTAGGAGTGAGAAGATCTTCGGGGATGGCCCAGTTGAGCAGTAGATACCAGAAAGAGATATCAAACAAGCCCAAGCCAACCACTACTAGTCCCATTACTGCACCGCTGCGAAACGCTACTCGCAATCCACGATTGAGCGACTCGCGTGCAGCATTGGCCGTTCGTGCCGAGGCGTAGGTAGCAGTCTTCATTCCCAAGAATCCCGAAAGACCTGAGAAGAATCCACCGGTAAGGAATGCGATAGGAACCCATCCGTTTTGTACTTCAAAGCCATAGGCCATGATAGAAAACAGAATAACGAGGCCCAAGAATACCCAGCCTACTACTTTGTACTGTTGTTTGAGGTAAGACATAGCGCCCCGACGCACGGCAGCTGCTATCTTTGTCATTTGAGGAGTGCCTTCGCTCTCTTTCATCAATTGCTTATGGAAATACCAAGCAAAACAGAGCGCTAGCAATGAGGCTACGGGAACGAGCCAGAAAAGCCATCCATCCATAGTTCTAGTGTTTTAAGGGTTAACGATACTATAAAAGTATTGATTGTAAACGAGATAAGCAAGAAAAATGGAGGAAATGTTTAGAAGTGTTAAGGTGTAATTTAGTCTATTATATTATTTACCATATATATAAATAATGCAAAGCCGGCAATGCTCCAAGTAATGTTCCAAATAGCCCATCTGTCAATGTGGTATTTCTTCCTTTTCAAATAAATATATGTCTTTCTAAATTGCCTATTTATTACACCTGCAACGATTAGCAGTGGAATAGCAACAATGATTAGTCTGATGATTGGAAAGTTCTCAATAGTTGATATCAATCTATTGTGCGGTAATTATTAAACTATTATTTAAATGCGTATAGGGACATCAGCAAAATAACCATACCTATATTGGCTATGATGATAGTGCCACCTGTAATCAAAGCCCATTTATATGCTTTCTGCAATGTGATGGCATAAGTTTCGTCATTGCGTTTATACTGGCTATTGGCAGTGATTGCATAATAAAGTGAAATGCATCCCACTAGTGGGAAGATAATTGTCATGATGATTGACAATAGTAATTGCATGTTTGTTTGGTTACTGTTCATAGTAGTTATTTTTAATAGCTGAATTCAACTTGCAAACGCAATTGAACTCTGGTTTATAATTTATTTAAATTTCTCATTTGGTGTGAGTATCACCGTCAGTAACTCTGTTCTGCTTGCCCTTCTTTTCTGCATAATATTTCCATAGAATTAGTAGTGAACTAATAGCGAAGCCGGTAATAACTCCATATATTGCTCCATAGGCGATGTTTCCGGAACTTGAGCCAAGTGCTGTTCCCATCATCAGACATACTGCGGTCAATGGACCACTAATAAGAATCGCTTTTTTCATATTGTTTTTATTAGAGTTTGCTGAATTCAACTTGCAAACGCAACTGATTTCTGGTTTATAATTTGTATTTACGATATTAGTGTAGGGTTAGTTATAATAAATCACACTGATAACCTAAAATATTTTAGACAAAACTCTAATTTGCTACTCAGCATCAGCTTCGTTTTCTGTGTAATATATGTTAAGATAGTATCAATAGTTTGGTATAGTGATTCTTGTAAATGTGTTGATTGTAAAGTAGATAAGTGAGAAAATGGTAGAAATGATTAGAAGTATCAATATGTTGTTTAGCGTGTTTTTCGACGCAAATGATTATTCACTTATGTGCTTCTTCACTATCTCTACCTTTTTGGCGTTTTGAATTAAAGTAATGACAGTAGCGCTAGTGAACGCAAAGAGTATATTCTTTAGCCAAGAGTCGCCTAACTGAATAGTACTATTAATAGCAAACAGTGTACCAAATGAATAGTAGAATATAAATAAGCGGTGCGCCCGTTTATTGGAGAAATAGTTGAAAAGCGGTTGGTTCTTATTGAGAAAGAAGAGTAGAAAGGTATAGAGTATGATGCCTACAAGCGAGATTCCTATTATCCATTGTGGAACACCAATGGCATAGTGCAACGCTATTACCACGATATTGAATGTAACAATAATCAGTATGAGACGAAAGTATAGTTTGGTGTTTTTGACGAATTTCATGCGTAGTATTTATATATTATCTAAATCGTGCTGTATTCAACGTTTTAGTTATGCTGTCTTGATTGATAAGTAGATTTGGGTTTAGTTGTACTTTTAGCTTTCTTATTGCTAAAATAATTGTCTGTCAATGATACAAGAACAGACCATATTAAAGAGTATACAACATTTTTCCAGAAAGAGTATTCCTCAATGAAAATAGCCATCATGCTCATCATCAAGTTGAACATAAAGAAGATCTCAAATAACAAATTGAGTATTTTATGCTTGAAATAATTAAAAGGTTCCTTGCCTCGGTTGATGTAAGCAAGTGATAAAATACATAAAAAGACACAGGCGAGCAATGCATAAGTCCAGATAGCTGAGACATTACCCCAATAATAAAGCGAGACGATAGTCGTGTTAAGTGATAATATGATTAAGAGAAGTGTGTAATAGAGTTTGATGTTTTTGATAGTTCCCATAGTTTGTTGTATAGATAATGAGTATTAAAACAACTGTGTATTATTTTGTTTTTGTTGTAACTTATATTATTTGTAGTATAGAGTTTAATGAATAGCAGTAAAAAACAAATCCTAAAACAGATGATGCTATCAAGAAAATTATTCTCTTGTCAGTCTTAAACTTCTTTCTTCTCATATATACATAGGTAGTACGAAACAAGCTATTTATAACTCCCGAGGTTGTTAATAGAAATTATAAGTTTTATAATCAATAGATTCTCCATACATTTAAATAAGGCTGAAAAATGGTTTTATTTAATGATTATATGCATACAAGCCTATGAGTAGAAAAAACCATATTATCCATAAAGCGACTGCTGAAATAGCGCTTATTTTTGCCCATTTGTATGCTTTACTTAAATTGATGGTATATGAATCGTTATGATTCTTCCATTGGCTGCGAGCAGTTATTGCATAGTAGAGAGAGATAACTCCTATTATCGGAATTATGAATGTTACTATGATAGATAGTAACATCTGTGTGTTTGTTTGATTATTGTTCATAGATAAATGTGTTTTGTTTACAAATATAGGTAATGAATCAAGATGCTCAAATTGATTGAATAAAAAACGGTGCATCTACGCAGAAATACACCGTTTATATATAGATTAGCTATGTTTATCAAAACATCTGGCTCACACGTTTAATGCCTGCTACCAAAGCATCTACTTCATCTTTCGTATTGTAAATAGCAAAGGAGGCACGTACTGTACCCTCTATACCCAAGCGCTGCATCAACGGTTGCGCACAGTGATGTCCGGTGCGAACGGCAATACC
>CAMTOV010000263.1 GCA_947074235.1 uncultured Bacteroides sp.
GTCCCTCTTTACCTTGGAAACCATTCTCCATCAACCATTCGCGAACAAACTCTTTAGAAAGTTGCTTTTGAGCTTCCCCTTTTTCAAATCGTTCTTCGTAACCATCTTGATAGAAATAACGGCTTGAATCTGGAGTATGTATTTCGTCCATCAAATAGATAGTACCATCGTGCTTACCAAATTCATACTTAGTATCCACCAAGATTAATCCACGTTCAGCTGCAATCTCAGTACCGCGTTTGAAAAGCGCTAGCGTATATTTCTCAAGGATATCATACTCTTCAGGAGTAGCCAAGCCTTGTTTTAGGATTTCCTCTTTTGAGATGTCTTCATCGTGCAATCCCAACTCAGCTTTTGTAGTAGGAGTAACGATTGGTTCAGGGAATCTTTCGTTCTCGCGCATTCCTTCGGGAAGTTTAACACCGCAGATTTCGCGAACACCATTTTTGTAAGCACGCCAGGCGCTACCACATAAGTATCCACGAACAATCATTTCTACAGGAAAGCCTTCGCAAAGTACACCTACTGTTACCATTGGGTCGGGAGTAGCCATCTTCCAGTTAGGGCAAATATCTGTAGTTGCATCAAGAAACTTTGCTGCAATTTGATTCAACATTTGTCCTTTATAAGGAATACCTTCAGGAAGCACTACATCGAATGCAGAGATACGGTCGGTTGCAACCATCACTAGTTTATCACCATTGATGTTGTACACCTCGCGTACTTTACCATGATATACACTCTTTTGTCCCGGGAAATTAAAATCTGTTTTAGTTAATGCTTTCATTTTTAACTTTAGCTATTATAGTGAAGATTTATTGCTTGTTCTTTTCGGCTGCTTCCGCTTTCTTTTTATCGCGTTCAGCCTTTTGGTCTTTATCAAACTTTTCGTAAGCATCTACCACTCGCTCTACCAGCTTGTGGCGAACAATGTCTTTTTTGCCTAGTTCGATAAAGCTGATTCCTTTTACACCTTTCAAGATGCGCAACGCCTGTACCAAACCCGATGTTTGTGAAGGTGGTAGGTCTATCTGAGTCATATCACCTGTTACAATCATCTTGGTGTTCATACCCATACGAGTCAAGAACATCTTGATTTGTTGAGCAGTGGTGTTCTGCGCTTCGTCAAGGATAACTACAGCATCGTTTAAAGTGCGACCACGCATAAATGCCAATGGCGCTATCTGAATGATGTTTAGTTCTAAATATTCCTTTAGTTTGGCTGCAGGAATCATATCTTGCAACGCATCATATAGCGGTTGCAAATATGGATCTATCTTTTCTTTCATATCGCCTGGTAGGAAACCCAGTTTCTCTCCGGCTTCTACCGCAGGTCTACTCAATATGATTTTCTTGATTTCTTTGTTTTTGAGAGCTCGCACTGCCAAGGCTATGGCTGTATATGTTTTACCCGAACCGGCAGGACCAATGGCAAATACCATATCATTTTTACGGAAACCCTCAACCAGCTTCAATTGATTGTCGCTACGTGGTATAATTGGTTTCCCTGTTACGCTAAACACAATCACATTGCCCGTTTTCTCGCTTTGAGGGTCATTCCCTTTCACGATATCGATAATTACCTCTTCTTTCAAGGAATTATATTCCGCACAATACTTCTCGAGCTTTATGATGTTTTCTTCAAAAGCGCACATCTCAAGTTCGTCGCCCAGTACCTTTATCACATTGCCGCGAGCCACAATGCGAAGTTTAGGATACAATGCTTTCAATAATTGAATGTTGGCATTGTTGACTCCAAAAAAGATAACCGGATCTATGTCTTCAAGAACTATTATTTTTTCTATCATTGAGTTGTATTAAAGAAAAATATCCGCAAATTTAATGAAAGGTTTGCATACTATATGAAGTTATTATCAATTATTTGCGTATTAAACGTTGTTATCTAGCAGTAATATGAAAGCAACCTTGCTTTATTTCGTGCTTTATGTAGCATTTATTATCCTTCTTCAAGTCTCTCAATACTTCCGATAACACCATTTTTAAGGTATCCGAACCCACACTTTCTAGTGGCCTTTTCTTCGGGTCTTCCATTTTCTGAAATCTTTTCCAGCTTATGTCGAATGTTGTTCCGTAGAAATGAGCTGAGTTGAGAGATGCGTTTACATTCTTTTTTTGCAACCTTTTTACATCGTGTGTAGTGCGTAGCACCGATGTTACAATCACTTTATACGGATTCAACCCTTTGGTTAAGAGTGAATCTTGAAAGTTTTGGGCAATTGAGTTTAATAGATTATTGGCTTGTGGCACTAGATAGGGCAGCGAATGCGTCAATGAGTCTAAATGATAAGCAGCACATGTCTCTACAAGTGACAGCTTTTTAGATGAAGTGGGCACATCATCTCTGTTATCTATGGGTTTGATGCCAATCTTTTGAGCTGCATCAAGATGCAACTTGTTTAAATCGTTAAATGAGCGGTTGTAGCTTACCACACCACGTATGTTTCGTGGTTCGTTCATCTTCATGGGTTGCTCCTTCTTTGAGCAACTGGTAGTTAACGACAAGGCAAAAAGAGAGAAGATAATAGTAGCTTTATTGAGATTGATCATATCGATATCGTGTTATTTTGCCTACAAAAATAGTTTTTATAAACATAAATCCAGTATCAAACCTTGAAATGAACTATCTTTGCACGCAGAAAACTGATAGAAAAGATATAAACGTGTATAGATATTTCATTTATTTGGCCTACGATGGCACCAATTATCACGGTTGGCAGATACAACCCGGACATATTACCGTGCAAGAAGAGTTCAACAAAGCGCTCTCTACTTTCTTGCGTGCAGACATTCAGGTGATGGGTGCCGGGCGTACCGATACGGGTGTGCATGCCTCTAAGATGATTGCTCATTTCGATTCGGAGTGTGAGTTAGATACCGATACGGTGACCACCAAACTCAATCGAATGCTACCACGTGATATCTCTGTTTATGAAGTGCGTAGGGTAAAACCCGAAGTACATGCTCGTTTTGATGCTATCTCACGTACATACAAATATTATGTTACTACTATCAAATATCCATTCAACCGTTTTTATGCTTGTCGTCCATTCTTCTCGCTCGATTTTGAGAAGATGAACGAAGCGGCTGCTACGCTATTCGATTATACCGACTTTACCAGTTTTAGCAAGCTACATACCGATGTCAAGACAAACAATTGCAAAATAATGCATGCCGAGTGGACACGACAAGATGAATACACCTGGGTGTTTACCGTTAAGGCCGATCGATTCTTGCGGAATATGGTGCGTGCCATAGTGGGAACATTGTTCGAAGTAGGTAGAGGCATTATCACTGTAGATGGTTTTCGCGAAGTGATAGAAAGAAAGGACCGTTGCGAGGCCGGACACTCTGTAGATGCCAAAGGATTGTTTCTAGTTGATGTAGAATATCGTGATGATATCTTCTGTTAATATATAAATTATAGTTTTCATGTGGTTACTTTTAGCTTTTACCTCGGCAGCCTTGCTGGGGTTTTATGATGTTTTCAAGAAGAA
>CAMTOV010000264.1 GCA_947074235.1 uncultured Bacteroides sp.
GGTGAACTACAAACTCGCCGCCCCGACCGGGTGATGATGAACGACAAGCAAACGATTGTTGTCGATTTCAAGTTTGGTCAGCCCAGCAAGAAGTACGCCAAGCAGGTACAAGGCTATATGCACCTGCTACAACAGATGGGATATAGCAACCTATCGGGTTATCTGTGGTATGTAGATGAGCAACGCATAGAGCCGGTGAGTAATAAATAATAATACAGAACTGAAATACAATTATATATAATGGAAACTTTTCTTCAGTTAGTAGCGCAAGACCTACATAGCAAAATAGGAAACGACCTATCGCGCGTGGCACTTGTTTTTCCCAACAAGCGTGCCAGCCTCTTCTTCAACGAATACTTGGCGGCACAGTCCGACAAGCCAATATGGTCTCCTGCATACGTTAGCATCAGCGAGCTTTTTCAGCAGCTATCTACCCTCAAATTGGGCGATTCTATTATGCTGGTATGCGAACTGTATAAGATATTTCGCGAAGAGACAGATAGCAATGAGTCGCTAGACGACTTCTACTTTTGGGGAGAATTGCTGATTAGTGATTTTGATGATGTAGACAAGAATACGGTGGATGCCGATAAGATGTTTGCCAACCTGCAAGAATTGAAAAACATCATGGACGACTATGAGTTTCTTGAGCCCGAACAAGAAGAGGCTATCAAGCAGTTCTTTCAAAACTTCTCCATCGATAAGCAAACGCAGCTGAAAGAGAAGTTTGTATCGCTGTGGAATTGCCTGGGTGCTATTTACAATCGCTACAAAGAGCAACTACGCACTCTAGGCGTTGCCTACGAGGGCATGCTTTATAGAGATGTAATAGAATCTATAGATACCGAAAAACTACCCTACGATAAGTTTGTTTTTGTAGGATTCAATGTATTGAATAAGGTTGAACATAAGTTCTTTGAAATATTACAGAATAAAGAGAAAGCGCTTTTCTATTGGGATTACGATCAGTTTTATACTAAAGATAGAGCAAAGGATGAGCCTCATCACGAAGCCGGTGAGTTTATCTTACGCAACTTACGAGATTTTCCCAACGAGTTGCCAAAAGAGTACTTCGATAAATTGCAATATGCCAAAAAGGTAAGATTTATCTCTGCCCCTACCGAGAATGCTCAAGCACGCTATCTGCCCGAGTGGATTGAAGATATAAAAGACAAAACCGATAAAGAGAAAGAATGTGCCGTAGTGCTTTGCAATGAAACGCTGCTGCTTCCGGTACTTCATTCTATCCCCGATAGTGTAAAGAATGTCAATATCACCATGGGATTTCCATTGGCGCAGACACCGGTGTATAGCTTTATCAATGCGTTGCTCGAGTTGCAAACCACAGGCTATAAGGCCAAAGAGGGGCGCTATCTTTACGATGCAGTGAAGTCTGTATTGAAACACCCATATACCTTGCAATGCTCCACGGTGGCCGAAGGGCTTGAAGAGAAGTTGACCAAGAACAATCGCTTCTATCCATTGCCTTCCGAGCTGAAAGGAGATGAATTCTTGTCGCTGGTATTTGAACCGGCTCAGTCAAACAAAGAGCTTTGTCGATACATTCTAACACTACTCAAAGAGGTTTCTATAATTTATCGCAAAGAAGAAGCTGAAGATGATATATTCAATCAACTTTATCGTGAATCGCTATTCAAGAGCTATACATTGGTCAACCGCTTATTGTCGCTGATAGAAGATGGCGAACTGGATGTGCGTATTGATACCTTCAAGCGATTGCTCAACCGCCTGCTTACCTCGGCCAATATACCTTTTCATGGTGAGCCGGCTATTGGTATGCAGATTATGGGAGTGCTCGAAACACGAAATCTTGACTTCAAGAATCTGTTGATGCTTTCGCTCAACGAGGGACAATTGCCTAAATCGGGCGGCGACTCTTCGTTTATCCCCTACAACCTGCGCAAGGCTTTTGGCATGACTACCATCGAACACAAGAACTCGGTGTATGCTTACTATTTCTATCGCCTCATTCAGCGAGCTGAGAATATTACCTTGATGTACAACACCTCTTCGGATGGATTGAACCGTGGGGAGTGGTCGCGCTTTATGCTGCAATTCTTAGTAGAGTGGGATCATGATATCTCATTGGAGTATCTCGAAGCGGGGCAGTCGCCACAATCGGCTCGTGCTATCACCATCGATAAAACGCCCGATATCATGTCGCGACTGTTGCATCGGTTCGACCTTAACTCCAACGGCAAGGCTTCTCTCCTATCCCCTTCGGCATTGAACAGTTATCTCGATTGTCGTTTGCGCTTTTATTACCGCTACATTGCCGGACTAAAAGGGCCGGAAGAGGTAACAGCTGAAATTGATTCGGCCTTGTTTGGTACTATCTTCCACTATACTGCCGAGCTTATCTACAAAGATTTGAGTGCGCATGGCAAGGAGATAAAACAAGACGATCTTGAAGCACTGCTCAACAATCCGGCAAAGATACAGGCATACGTAGACAATGCCTTCAAGAAGGAGTTTTTCCAAATAGAGCAAACTGAGAGGGCCGAATACAACGGTTTGCAGCTCATCAACTCAAAGGTGATTGCTTCTTACATCCATCAGCTGCTACGCAATGATAAATACAACACTCCTTTCTTTATGGAGGGCATGGAGTACAAAGCCAAAGAAGAACTGGATGTAGCTACCGCATCGGGCAACATTAAGCTGCTAGTAGGTGGAACGATTGACCGCATCGACCGTAAAGATGATACGCTACGCATTGTAGATTACAAAACGGGTGGTTCGCCCAAGAATCCCGAGAGCATTGAGAAGCTATTTAGTAGAGATAAAGACCGTGCCAACTACATCTTCCAAACCTTCTTGTATGCCTACATCATGTCGCGCAAACAATCGCTCAAGGTAGCGCCTGCTTTGCTTTACATCCACCGTGCTGCCAGCGAGAGTTATTCGCCCGTCATCGAGATAGGCAAAGGCAAGGATAAGATGCCGGTTTATAACTTCTCTTTCTACGAAGACCGATTTAAAGAACTCCTTGACGAGTTACTGCAAGAAATCTTCAACCCGGAAGTTCCTTTCGACCAAACTGAAGAGCTTGAGAAGTGCACCTATTGCGATTTCAAAGTAATCTGCAAGCGATAACATAGAACTTTCTAAACTACATAGACGTTCTATTTATAGAAATCAATCTATAAATAGAACGTCTATGTTTGATATTAATAACTTCTTATTCCCAATGCCAATGAGTGAGCGCGAGTACTCCGGCATTATGTTGGCATTTAGAGTGATATTTGGCGTGATGATAATGTATCACGGAGCCCAAAAGTTGAAGAACTTTTCGAGTCTTAAAACCTCCTTCCCCGATCCGCTTGGTATTGGCATTAAAACCTCTTTGGTACTAGCCATCTTTGGAGAGTTGATTTGTCCCATCGCCTTCATTGCCGGTTTCTTGTATCGCTTATGCATGATACCCATGATGTTTACCATGTTCATAGCCTTCTTTGTAGCCATGCGCAAAGCACC
>CAMTOV010000265.1 GCA_947074235.1 uncultured Bacteroides sp.
TCTTAATGGTGATGAGTCCGTCGTTGATTTCGGGAACTTCCATTTCAAATAGACGTTCAAGGAATACGGGCGATGTGCGCGACAAGATAATCTTTGGATTATTATTCTTGTTGTCTACACGAGCCACTACTGCACGAGCTGTTTCTCCTTTGCGATAGAAATCGGCAGGGATTTGCTCTGTTTTAGGCAGCAACAATTCGTTTCCTTCATCGTCGAGCAGAAGAATCTCTTTTTTCCAAATTTGATAAACCTCTGCACTTATAATAGTACCTACTTTATCAATATATTTATTGTATAGGCTATCTTTTTCTAGTTCTAAAATCTTAGAAGCCAAAGCTTGACGTAAGTTCAAGATAGCACGACGACCCATCTTTGCAAAGTCAAATTCGTCTGTTACTTCTTCGCCTACCTCGTATGATGCATCAATCTTTTGAGCTTCGGTCAGTGAGATTTCCATATGTGGATTTTCAAAATCCTCATCGGCTACCACCTCACGGTTACGCCATATTTCAAAATCGCCCTTATCAGGGTTCACAATCACGTCATAGTTCTCGTCAGTGCCGAAAGTTTTAGCTATCACACTGCGGAAAGCCTCTTCGAGAACACTTACCATCGTTGTTCTATCGATATTTTTCAGTTCTTTAAATTCCGAAAAGGTATCAATCAAGCTGATTGTTTCTTCTTTTTTGGCCATAATTATTATTTAAAACTAATTAAGTATTTCGTATATTTAATATCTTCATAACGGAAAGTTTCATCCTCTTCTACCATTTTAGGGCGTTTAGAGCCTTCTGCTTTCACTTTCTTTTCTACGCCTACTACAAACTGTTCTTCGTTTGCGTCTTTTAGCACGCCTGCCAGTTTGCGACCGCCTTTGGTCAGCACTTCCACCTCTTGTCCTATGTGAATGTAGTATTGTTGCACCACTTTGAATGGTTGCCCAATGCCTGCCGAACCTACCTCTAGTTCATAATCTTCTTCCTCACGGTTCAACTTCGATTCGATAAATCGGCTTAACTCCACACAATCTTCAATCCAAACACCTTCTGCGTGGTCTATTTCAACCACAATGCGATCGTCAGGGCTTACGGTTACTTCTACTAAAAAATAGTCTTTCCCTTCCAACCACTCTTCTACAATTTGACGAACTGTCTTTTTTTCTATCATTTTTAGCGTTATAAGAACAAAAAAAGGAGCTTAATCGCCCCCTCCCTTTCATCCATTTCGACCGCAAAGATACAAATAATCTGTTCGTCTACAAAATATTAGATAAAAAAGAAACAGATTATAGTTAAAAAAACAATTTGAATTGACATTCTACCTCACTTTTTAACTTTATATCAACAAAAAAGCGAAGATCGGCAACGCAATCTTCGCTTTTTTGTGGGGTATATTAGTGTCCGTCGCAACATTTCTTTACCTCGGTGCAGCTCTCTTCTAGCACAGGGGTTGCTTCAAGTTCTAGTTTCTTGAACTCGGCTATTAGTTTAGCTTCATCAAGTCTTTTGGTTGAGTACACAATCTCTACAGTTTGGTCTTGTTTGTTGCACTTTACTTTTTTTACTCCACGCATAGGACCAAAGTGGTTCTCAATTTTCTTTACGCAGCTTTGGCAATCAATTTTCACACTGAATAATACTTTTGCCTCATCAGCTTTTTGTGCCGACACATTAAGGGCGAAAAATGAGATCATTGCCAATAGCATAATTGCTTTTACCTTCATCATTGTTTTCATAATGTTTTCATTAAATTTTAGTTCTACAATATTGTTGTTTAAATCTCTATGTCAACCAGTGCATTTGGCGCTGGTTAATTGTTTTATTGTTAAGCATTAGCAGATGAAATGTATTTTGTAGATATGACAATATAGGGATGCTGTGTATAAAAACATGGGGATGTTTTACTACAAAACACCCGGATGTTTTACCCCAAAACATGGGGGTGTTTTATATCACAACATGGGGATGTTTTCATATTGATGTTCTGCATTTCATCTGCTAACGCTATTGATTGTTTATGTGCAATGCTTATGATTGTATATTTTATACTTTAGGAATCGACCACCTTAAACCTACATAAAACTTAGGTCCATGTACCGGCCCCCACACCATCGAAGCATCAAATCGTGAGTTCTCACCCCATGGGTTTGCAGCATCGATAATCGGATTTTTTTGTCGATATCCTGTTAAATTCTCACCTCCTACATATACGCTAAGCTCTTTGTAATTGAAAGTAGCTTGTGCGCTTAATGATACGTATGAAGGAAAATCGGGTTTCCAAAGTGGGTCTACTGTCCCGGGGTTAGGCATGCGTCCGCCACCATTGAATTGCGAAGTTGCATCAAATTGCCACATGCCACCGGGTGTTTGATAGGACGCAGTGATTAAACCTTTGTAGCGGTTGGTCAATGGTTTTGTCATCAACTTGCCATCGTAGGTGGTTTTAGCATCGGTCCAGCGATAAGCTCCTGTCATTAAGAATCCTTTAAAGAAAGGGTATGATACCTCTATCTGTGCATTTTGTGCAAACGAGCGACCATCAAGATTAGAGAATGTCACACGAGTGGGGTCTTCTAAGTTGGCTACCACTTGTTTATCAAAGTCGGTGTAGTAATATTCAAGCATTACCGACAAGTCTTTGCCAAAGAGTGGGAGGGTGAGGTGAGCACTTGCGCCATAGTTCCAAGCCGATTCAAAGTTGTCTAAACCTTTCTCGAACACCATGGTGCGGCTACTGGCCAGTAGGTAGCTGTTTTCTACCAACACGTTGGCAATGCGATATCCGCGACCTACTGAAGCGCGAAGGCCTAGCAAGTCTCCCCATGGATTGTACTTCACGTGCAAGCGTGGTGTGGCAAAGAATCCATGATCTTGGCTGTAATCTCCACGAATACCTGCCAATAGGGTGAAGCGACTGTAGTAATCGAACGTATATTGCGCGTATGCACCGGTGATGGCATCATTGCGCTTCAGCTTGATGTTGTCTAATCCTTCTACTTTTTCGTCTCTCAATTTTTCATTGTAGTTGTCGTAGTTTACACTTACCCCTGTGCTGATGCGGTTTTTAGAGTCGAACTCTGTCTCGAACATTAAGTTGGCGTAAATGTTTTGTTGGTCTACATTGAAAATTGTGTGCCCAAAGTTTGATTTCTGATCGTGATAAGTGCCCGACAAGATTAATGCCATATTGGTGTTCTTGTCATGATTGAAGATATAACCATTCTTTGTAAAAATCAATCCTCGATTGGTGGTGATATCAATCTTATACGGGTTTTCAATGTGGCTGTTGTGTCCTATTTGTCCACTTTCACGGCTCTCGTGCACAAAGTTTGCTCCTGCTTGAAAGATGTAGTTGTCCGACTTGTAGTACCAGCGGTTCATTACATTAAACTGCTCCGTTTTGGGCATATCCAAAAATCCGTCATCATCTGAATCGTGCGACATCTTTTCGCGCGAGTAATGCAACAATAAACCCGTTGCAAGCTTTT
>CAMTOV010000266.1 GCA_947074235.1 uncultured Bacteroides sp.
ACTAACAATCTATAAAGTCGCGAATTATATTAGTTATATTGATTAAACGCTAAGCCTATCATATAAAACACCTCCTCCACCATTAAAAAGAAAAACCGTTATAAGAATCATATCTTATAGCGGTTTATTTTTATCAGGGTTATATGTGAAATTATTGCATTGGGATGTTTTACACCAAAACATGGGGATGTTTTATACAACAACATGGGGATGTTTTTATAGCTAGGTATAGCGTTTTACTAGGTTAGACATTTGCTTTCAGTTTGTTAGCCACTGTTTTCTCCTTTCTTTCTTATACTATAGAAATTTCTAGTCTTTTCGAGGTCGAAATGTTAAATATTTGAGTTTGCGTAAATAAATCTACAAAATAATATGGTTTATAAAATAAACTAGTTATATTTGCAAAGGATTCGAAGCCGAAATGATAAATTACAATTCAATTAACAATTTAAACTCTACTGAAAATGGATAAGAAACAAATGACAGAGAAGGAAAGCTTAGAGCTAATTTCTCAAATGATTCAAAACTCAAAACGTAATGTAAAGACTAATGCAGGTGGCCCTTCTTTAATTTGGGGATATGCTACAGTGTTTACTTCGATACTAATTTATTTAGGTCTAATTTATATCGGAACTTATCAGGTGATGTTTGGCTGGTTTTTAATTCCAATTATAGGAGGTTCTGGGATGTTTATTCTTAGCAAACGTGAACAGCCTGTTTTGGTAAAAACTTTTTTAGACAAGGTGATTAATTATATATGGATGGTATTTGGCATATTGGCCGGTGTTTTTTCAATTTCTGCATTTATGTTTCAAATGAACATTCTGTTTATAATAGGAATTTTGATGTCGGCAGGTATTATACTTACGGGATGTGTAACCAATTTTAAGCCTTATATCATCTCCGGCATATTGGGTGCTCTAATATCAATTCTATGTCTTGTATTTGCTAGCTATGCTTTCTCTATCTTAATATTTGCAAGTGTCTTTGTTGTTGCAATGATTATACCCGGGCACATGGCCAATAATGAAGATAATGTAAGGGAGGTAAGCATGAAACCAGAAATAAGTCAATAAATAACGCATATATTATGTTCAAAGAACTCAACCCACTTCTACATTCTGAACTCCGACTGGCGGTAATGTCATTGCTTATCTCTGTGGAGGAAGCCGACTTTGTCTACATCCGACAGCAAACAGGGGCTACGGCAGGCAATCTAAGTGTGCAGATTGACAAACTGAGCAAGGCGGGCTATGTGGAAGTTACCAAAACCTTCAGAGGAAAAATGCCTTGTACGATATGCAAAATTACTCAAACGGGTGTGGAAGCATTCGAAGAATATGTGGAGGCGCTGAAAAGTTATATCATAAAATGATGGTCTGACGGCAATTCTGTACTTCAAATCAAGAATTCTCTCTATCTTTGTTTTCATTATGAACAAGGATAGAGAGAATTCTTTTATCTACAATTCAAAGAAAACGATATGAAGAAGATATTAGTGACATACGCAGTGCAAGGTGAGTTTGCCGAGATTACATGGCCAGATGTGCAAGTTTATTATATACGTACGGGTATTGGCAAGGTGAAGGCCGCTTTTCATTTGGCCGAAGCCATTCGCCAAGTTGAGCCCGACTTAGTGATAAATATGGGGACAGCAGGAACGATTAATCATAAAGTAGGCGATGTATTTGTCTGCCGCCACTTTGTAGATCGCGATATGCAGAAGATGGCCGAGTTTGGCTTAGAATATCAACTGGATAGTTCGGCACTACTCGAAGAGAGAGGTTTTTGTAAGCACTGGACGGAGCATGCCACTTGCAACACAGGTGATAGTTTCTTGACAGAATTGGGGCATGTAGAGGGCGATGTGGTAGATATGGAAGCGTATGCTCAGGCTTTTGTTTGCCAATCAAAGCAAGTGCCTTTTATTTCGGTAAAGTATGTATCGGATATTATCGGACAAAACTCGGTGAAGCACTGGGAAGACAAGCTGGAGGATGCTCGTCAAGGATTGGGTCACTTCTTCAATGTTTTGAAAGAGAGTATATGATAGGTGACGCCTACGGCTATTGCAAAGAGTATAATTTTTACCCAAAGATAAGGAACTATACAAAAGATGCAGTAGCTCATAGTAATCCACAATAAACTAACAGAAATAATCTTGGCTCGTAGCGGAATGGCTTTGTTTTCGCGAAAGTTACGAATGTAAGGGCCCAGATATTTATGATTTAGGAGCCAATTGTATAGGCGTGGCGAGCCTTTAAAGTAAAGCGCTGCTGTGAGTAATAAAAAAGGAGTTGTAGGTAATAGAGGCAAGAAAATACCTAGAATACCTAACGCCAACGATATAGTTCCTAAAACGATATAAACATATTTCATTTTGCAAAGGTAGCAAAAAACAAAGTGGATGAGATAGTTTGAAAATCATTTTCGCTTTCTCTTTTGTTATACAAACAATTATCATCAATAAATAACAGACTAAATAATGAAGAGTGTAAATAGAGTGAAGAAGGTGGCAGCCGTTCACGATCTTTCGGGCATGGGGCGAGTGTCTTTGACGGTAGTAATTCCCATTCTTTCAACAATGGGGTTTCAAGTTTGCCCACTTCCTACAGCTGTTTTGTCTAATCACACACAATATCCATCGTTCTCGTTTCTCGATTTGACCGATGAAATGCCACGTATTATAGCAGAATGGGAAAAGTTAGGGGTACAATTTGATGCTATCTATACCGGTTATCTAGGTTCGCCACGTCAAGTGCACATTGTTTCCGATTTTATTGATAGCTTTCGTCAACCCGATAGTTTGGTGATGATTGATCCTGTATTGGGCGATAATGGCAAGCTCTATGCCAATTTTAAAATGGAAATGGTGAAAGAGATGCAGCAGCTCATTAAAAAAGCAGATGTGATAACTCCTAATATGACCGAGCTGTTTTATCTATTGGATATCCCTTATAAAGATTATCTTACAGATGAAGAATTGAAGACTTATCTAAGGCAATTATCAGATAAAGGACCAGAAATTGTTATTGTGACTAGCGTTCCTGTAGTAGGAGATATCAATAAAACATCGGTATATGCCTACAATAGAGAAGGGGATAGGTACTGGAAGATTACTTGTTCTTACCTGCCTGCTCACTATCCCGGCACGGGCGATACCTTTACGAGTGTAGTAACAGGCGCATTGCTGCAAGGCGATAGCTTGCCGGTAGCACTTGATAGAGCAGCACAATTTATCTTACAAGGCATCCGAGCAACCTTTGGTTATGAGCACGACAATCGAGAAGGTATTCTTTTAGAGAAGGTGCTGCACAACTTAGATATTCCAATTCAGCTCAATAACTATGAGTTGATTTGAAATCGCAATAAAGAAGAAAGCTCCGCTTAAACTTGATGTCTAAGCGGAGCTTTCTTTTAGCACGGGAGGAGAGGCTCGAACTCCCGACACCCGGTTTTGGAGACCGGTGCT
>CAMTOV010000267.1 GCA_947074235.1 uncultured Bacteroides sp.
ATTTCTGTTGATGAAATATTTTCACTTTCTTCCTACTCTTACGGAAGCAATTTAACCCTTCTAGCGGCTACACGCAGTAGAGACCCATATACCTTTTCTCAGTTTCAACCAACTGAGAGAAATACCTCTCATAATGTAAATGATGAGATTGTATTTCGTGTTACCCCCCGAAAAGGGATTACTTTTACTCCTACGCGTTTAACCTTTGCGGCTACCAAATATGGTACGAGTGGCTGTGATATAGACATTATTTGTCGCAAAGAGAGAGGTGAAGAAATGACTCTTGTTAAACAATATAATATCGCACGTGATGATACTGCACCGCATTATACAGAATTTGATGTTGAGATAAATGATGTTACAGTTGAGGGTGAAGCTTTCTTATTTACTGTAACTCCTTACAACTTGGCCAACAATAAAGTAATGGGTTTAAGCTCTTTTGTACTTTCGGGCACATATGCAGGAGAAGCAATTCCAGTTCCTAGCTACTCGTTAACAGCCACTCCTGCTGATGCTGATGCTGGTAGCGTAGTTATCAATCCTACATCTGCTACTTATGATGAAGGTTCGTTGATAACCTTGACTGCCACAGAGAATTTTGGCTATCACTTCCAACAATGGGAAGATGTTTCTGGGAATATTGTTTCTACCAATAATCCTTATCAATTTGAAATTGATAAAGACACTAATCTTCGTGCCATATATTCTAAAAATAATGTCTATACTTTCACGCTTAACTATTCTGAAGGTGTGAACTCAAACTTGGTTTCTGTCTCTCCGGTTGGAACGATTGTTAATGGACAGGTTTATTATGAAGAGGGAACTGAAATTGCTCTTACCGCCATTAATAATCCGATATTTACTTTTACTAGTTGGGACGATAATACGACTTCGGTAACCAAGTATATAACGATGAATCAAGATGTAGAAATTACTGCTCAGTTTAGTAATTGTGATTATATAGTTGGTTGGGATTTCTATTTAGACAGTCCAAGTAGCAGTCGCCCGGGCGATTATAAGTCGGCTAGCGATAATGCCGGTCTTTTTGTTTTGAAAAATAGCTCCTCAGAATCATCTTGGTTGGCCAAAGGTGTTGTAGCCGGAAAGTATAATGATATGTATTGTGCTGTAAACTGGAGACCATTTCGTGTAGATAATCAAACTGATGGTGAAGTGCTTTCGGATGATGAAAGATATTATTACGAGATCTCATTTTCTACAAATGGCTATACCAATGTTGAAGTACTGGCTACTATGGGACTTAATTACAATGCTTATACTGTTCAGTTAGTAGAATATTCATTGGATGGAACTAACTATACAAAAGTTGGTGAGATAGTAATACCTGATGCTAAGGTTTGGAAATCAGATCGATTTACTTTACCTATGGCATGTGATAATAAAGATAAAGTATATGTACGTTTTCGTGCTGATGTAACTTCTGAAATTAAAGGTACTGCTACGGGTGTTGATGGAACTTGTATTACGGATATATTTGTATTGGCTGAAGAAGAGCATGTAGATGATAGTGATGCGCCAGTTCTTGTTGCATCCAATCCACAAAATAATGAAACAGGGATATCTGCCAGTGGATCAATCATTCTTACTTTTGACGAAAGAGTAGTAGAAGGTAGTGGAGATATAATATTAAATAACGAAGTGTTGTTGGCCAACTTTAGCGGAAAGAACGTAATATTGCCCTACAGCGGACTTAATTATAACACAAACTACACCATAACTATACCGCAAGGTAAAATTCTAGATAGAAGTGGTAACTCTTATCTTGGAACAACCATCTCTTTCACAACTATGGAGAGGGCACAACCTGCGGCTCGACTATATGATATGATTGTTGCAATTGATGGTACAGGTGATTATACGTCTATCCAATCAGCCATTGATGCTGCTCCTAATAACCAGATTCGTCCATACTTGATCTTTGTAAAGAATGGTTCTTATAAAGAACATATTAATATTCCTGAAAGCAAACCATTTCTTCATTTTATAGGACAAGATGCTGAAAAGGTGAAATTTACAGACGATAGATTATGTGGAGCAACTGGTGATTCATCTATTCCTACTTATCACGTATCTGAAGGAGCAACTGTAGTGTGTCAAGCGTCTGATGTTATGTTCGAAAATATCATTTTTGAAAACTCATGGGGAGTTGAAAAGAATGATGGGCCACAAGCATTGGCATTATATTCAAATAATGATCGCATTGTTTTCAACAACTGTAAGATGTTGAGTTATCAAGACACTTGGCTTACTTCTACAAAGAGTATCACCGACCGCCATTATGCTAAAAACTGCTGGATTGAAGGTGCAGTAGACTTTATTTATGGTGCTGGTGATGTTTATTTTGATGAATGTACTATAAACATTGTTCGTCCATCTGGTGGATATATTGTAGCTCCAAACCATAAAGAAGGAACTCAGTGGGGATATGTATTTATGAACAATACAATTACAACAACACATGTGGCAGACCCTTCAACTTATTCTGTGTGGTTAGGACGTCCTTGGCACAACTCTCCTAAAACGGTGTTTCTAAATACCACTGCCGAGGTGACAATTCCTGCTGCCGGCTGGTTTCAAACAATGGGTGGATTGCCTGAACTGTGGGCTGAATATAATACAATGGATAAAAATGGAAATCCTGTTGACTTGAGTAATCGTAATACTTACTATTATAGAACAGTTGATGGCGTGAAAGAAGAGCATTGGACAGAGAAGGCTGTCTTGACTGACGAAGAAGCTGCTCAATATTCTGTTAGAAGTGTATTGTCGGGTAGTGATAATTGGGAACCTGCTTTGATGACCGAGGCATGTGAGATGCCTGCTGTTACTATTAGTTTAAATAAGATAGAGTGGAATGCGGTTGATTACGCTATATGCTATGTGATATCATGCGGTGATGAAGTGATTGGTTTCACTACTGATAGTGAATACACTGTACCTCAAGCAGGTGTTTATAAAGTTCAATCGGTAAATGAATTTGGTGGATTGAGTAAAGCGGCTACTGCTGTCGCTACTTCGATAGATTCGGTACATCAAGATGCCGCTGTAGTTAGTGTACAGTTCTATTCTATCGCAGGAGTTCAAATAAAAGCTTTACAACAAGGTCTCAATATTGTTCGCTCAATAATGAGTGACGGTACAGTAAAAACAGAAAAAGTATTTATTAAATAATTATGTTCGAATTGAATTTTAAAAAAAGTATTTGTAGCCTGTTTTTTGCGGCTGCAACTTTATCAAGTGCAAATGCACAAATAACTGTGCATACAATAGGTGACTCAACAATGGCCGAACAATCGGAAACAGGAGAAATTCGTGGTTGGGGACAAATGTTTCAGCAGTTTTTTGATACAGATCAAGTAATAGTCAACAATCGTGGCAAGAGTGGTGCCAGTAGTAAAAGTTTCTATCTTGAATCTCCTTATTGGGCTACGGTTA
>CAMTOV010000268.1 GCA_947074235.1 uncultured Bacteroides sp.
AACAGATATAGAAACTATCTATGATAAATTATAGCTTTAAAAGCCAAAATTCAAAGAAAACTAGTGTAACCACTGACACGAGTCCGAGCATATAGCTTGAACTTGATGCTCAGTTACATTTGTGTTCTTTGATTTCTTGGACACCCTCCGACATTTTGTCTGTGTACAAATATGGGGTCGGAAAAACTTCCTGTTAAAGCTGGTTATACAACACTACTCTCTAATTGATATTCTGCTGCATCAGACAGCGAGAATATACTACACATTTACGTAACCACAACAGCCTTGTTGTGCTTTTTTATGAACCTACTTTTTCGAAATGATTGACTGCGTGTCTTGCGATATGCAATAGGCTTTGTCGGCTCAATCATAAAGCTATTATTAACTTAATAAACTAGATTGTCATGGATAGAAATAATAACATTTTGGATACGGATAAAACAGATTTTGAATGCTTATTGGACGAACTTATAACAGCGAGCTCGACTGATAACGGTGAATCATGCTTTGAAGGAGATGATATAGAACAAGTTTTTGTTCCTTATTGGTATAATGGATTTGAATATACTATCCCTTACAGTAAATCGACTAAATATTGCGCTAAAGATATAATTCTGAATATCAATGGACAGATTGTTCTTTGCAACTCAGCTTTTCATCGGTTGTATGAGGCAAACTCATTTAATGGTATTTTTAATGTGATGTTAGAAAATGTGGAAACTGCAAAAGCGAGAGGGGATAACCACATTACAATAGCGCTATATCGAGAACTGCAAAAAGAACCTTTGGCTTGGTTGGCAAAACAGGGTGAGGATGATAATATGTATTTTGACTTTGCGGAGATTATTCAAAAACTGCCTATTGGTTGTTACTTCCTTTTGATAAGTAATTTAAAGATAAAAAGTATACTAAATAATGCAGAAAAGTGGTTGAGTAATAGCTACATTAAGTTGAATGTACTACCTAAAGGTGAAAAGATGAAACATCCGGAAATAACGCAAGTTGCAGTCAATAAGCAATCCAATTCTTTAATCTGCTCAGGTGGTGTTGATTTTTGTTTTGACACTAAACAAAAGCTTTGTCTGATGGATGAATATAGTTTCTATTGCTATAATAGTAGCTTGCGTTTGATGGGTCATGAAAATGTATACCCTAGTGTTGAGGGGAATCGTAGAGAGATATCTTTTACGATGAGCTCTGATTTGATATGGCTGCCCGATGAATATTTTATTATTGTTTCTCACAATGGAGAGCCGTTTTGTAAATACTCGTTTACATTGACAATGGATGATGCTATAAATGGTTCAAGTCAATTAATAAGAAAGAATAGTGCTGACTATATCTTGGTGAAGCATCTAGAGTTAGAATGCAATAATTGGGCAATGTTTAATGGTATGCTCGGTGTTTCTGCCGAGAAACGTATGTTGCTGGCTCACTATAATCGAGTTATTCTTAATGATCGTCGACGTGAGTGTGGGTTAAATGCCATAGAGCATAACTATAATTACCGTTATATTACAAATCGAGAAGATACTTGTGGCAACGCTCTTCGTCTTTTCTCCGATGAGCTAACAAGTTTCTCTTCATTTCGCTATTTTGATTGTGCTCAATTGATAGAGCCTAAGAATGCGCTTGATCCTTATGAGGAGATGAATGAACTTCTTGATAATATGAGTAACTCTACGGTTTGTTTGGCAAACTTGGTGAACTTGATAGGAGGGGGAATAGGCAAAACCCTAGTGCAAAAGCTTGAACGGAAGATGAATGTGATGAAGAATTATTCGCTGATATTGGTAGGTACGGAATCGGAGATAAATCAACTATTTGAAGTGAATCCAAGCTTTGCTCGCTTCTTCCCGAACGAAAATACCATCGTTTCTGATAAATTATCTTCTAATGAGATTATTCATTATCTTTTCATACAGCTTAAACGACTAAACTTAATCATCTCAGCAGAGTTAGAGCATAAGTTGGCAATGATGTATATCGAAGCCTCTAAGAATGGGCATTTGAATAATTGGTGTATGGAGAATATTTTAGATTTCATTAATAACGGAGTGCTAAAAAACTATCAAGAAAGAGTGATTTGCGCCAAAAGCCTAAATAGTAGTCGTGCCAAATTACTACTTACTACATTAAAAGAAACAGATATCAATGCTGACTATTTTCGACAAACAAACTCATCTTTTGAAAAAAGTATGAAAAGCCTCAATGCAATGGTAGGATTGAAAAATGTGAAGGGAAACATGGTGACGGCTTTCAATAGAATGAAGTTTAATGAAGAACGTCGATTATTAGGACTGACTAGCTCTAATAATGTGGTTCATCACATGATTTTTACAGGAAATCCCGGCACGGGCAAAACAACTGTTGCCAAGATGGTAGGAAGTATTTATCATTCGCTAGGACTTCTCTCTAAAGGCGATGTGATTGTGACCGAACGGAGTCAAATGGTAGGTAGATATATTGGTGAAACTGAAAAGAACATGCAAGCTATATTAAACCAAGCCAAAGGAAATGTACTATTTATAGATGAGGCTTATACATTATGTGATAATGCCGATGATAGAAAAGATTTTGGTTGCAGGGCTCTTGAATGTTTATTGACAGTTTTGGCACAGAAGAATCCGGATATGTTGGTGATAATGGCTGGATACGATAAAGAAATGGAAAGGATGTTAGATCTTAATCCAGGATTTAGAGGGCGATTTCCTAATAAATTCAGTTTTGAAGACTATACTGCTTCAGAATTGATGGAGATAGCTATCGGTATATTGAATGAAGAAGAGTATATACTATCAGCTGAAGCCAATCGTTGCTTAATGGATATTATTTCGAAAACTGTCTCTTCCAAAGATCCCTACTTTAGCAATGCAAGGTGGATAGAACAACTTGTTCGTAATGGTATTATACCTGCTATGGCCGATAGAATGATGTGTAATAGAAATGCTGATAGGCTGGCATATCAAATGATTGAAATTGGTGATGTTGAAATAGCTTTTCAGAGTTTTGTGTATAAAGGAAATGCAACTAAGTCATTCAGAGCAATTGGTTTTCGTGCCTAATATTTTTCTACTTAAGCGTTTTTGAAGTCAATTAGAAACGCTTAAGTAGATGTTTTATTCTATAACAAAAAGTTATAGTGTATAGAAATATACAATAGGTAAGCAATAACTATATGATGTATCTTTGTAGCCGAAAATTAAAGGTAAATAAAAGATATGGCATCAAAAATGATTAAAACGCTACATGCACACAACAAAAAGATTTATGTGGGTATTCTTTCTATCCTCACTATTTTTCTTTTAATGGATTATATCCCAGGTTTAGAATTTATCTCTTCTTGGGTTACACCCCCTGTAGCATTGTTTCTGGGTTTGGCTTTTGCTCTATTGTGTGGGCAGGCTCATCCCAACTTCAATAAAAAGACCTCCAAGTACCTATTGCAATA
>CAMTOV010000269.1 GCA_947074235.1 uncultured Bacteroides sp.
CGAATCGCTGCATTCATTCCCGGTGCATCACCACCAGAAGTTAAGATACCTATACACTTAACAGTTCCCATAACAATCTTTATTTAAGTTATTTGTTGCAAAGATAGAAAAAAGTGATAGTAAAAAGCTTACATTTCTGTCAATCTACTGTTGCTAGTGGTAAATAACGTTAAAATTGTTTCTCTGAAATGTAACTCTTTATGGCTATTTCAACTTGCTCCATCAGCCATTTGGGGGTTGATGTTGCACCACAAATACCTATCGATTTGGCTCCGTCTATGAGCGTAGTGTCTATCTCGTCGGCATTATCAATGAGGTGAGAGTTGGTGTTGACTTTGAGGCATTCGCTAAATAGCATCTTGCCATTGGAGCTTTTTTTACCACTTACGAAAAAAACTAAATCGTGAGAGGCTGCAAAATCTCTTAAATTGGGCATTCTATTGGCTACTTGGCGACAAATTGTATCGTAATAGTTGAAAGCGGTATCGGCAGGAATATTTTTTTTGATGTACTCTACAATTTCCTCAAATCCATCAAGCGATTTAGTGGTTTGAGAGTAAAGGTATATTGTTTTTGATAAATCAAGTTTCTTTATTTCCTCGGGTTTTTCTACAACAATAGCTTTGCCATTGGTTTGTCCCACCAATCCCAATACTTCAGCATGCCCTTTTAATCCATAAATAACAATTTGTTTCTCATTGCAATCTACATACTCTTGTTTGATGCGTTTTTGCAAACGTAGAACTACGGGGCAGGTAGCATCAATTATTTCGATGTTATTTTTGATGGCTGTTTTATAAGTTTTGGGTGGTTCGCCATGTGCTCGTAATAATACTTTGGCATTATGCAACTGGGCAAATTCTTCATGATTGATAGTGATAAGACCCATCTCCTTGAGGCGTTCTACCTCGCGGCTATTGTGCACAATATCTCCAAGGCAATACAAGGTTTCACCTTTGGAAAGCTCTTCCTCTGCTTTGCGAATGGCAGTTACAACTCCGAAGCAGAATCCTGATTCTTTATCTGTTTCTACTTTAACCATTTACTTGGATTGAATAACACGATTGTATTGTTCGAGCAACCATTTTTTTTGTTCGTCAATAGTAAGCTGTGAATTGTCTAGCAATAAAGCATCCTCAGCTCTTTTTAGCGGACTGACTTCTCTGTTTTGATCGATAAAATCACGTTGCTTTACATTTTCTAGTATTTCATCAAAATTGGCAGGTGTACCTTTTTGCTCTAATTCATCATATCTGCGTTTTGCTCTTATTTCTGGAGAGGCAGTTACAAATATTTTAAGTTCGGCATCTGGAAATACGGTTGTTCCGATATCTCTACCATCCATTACAATTCCTTTTTCCTTGCCCATCTTTTGCTGTTCGGCCACCATTGCTGAGCGCACAAAGTCGATAGCGCTAATCAAACTCACCTTAGAAGACACTTCCATGGTTCTGATTTCATTTTCTACATTTACACCATTAAGATATGTATCTGGCCTTCCAGTTGACGGATTAAGTTGGAAAGTGATATGGATGTTTGGAATTTCTTTTTTTAATTTTGTTACATCAATATCGCCTCCTTTTATAATATCATTTTGGATACAATACAGTGTCACTGCTCTATACATTGCGCCACTGTCAATATAGATGTAACCTATTTCGCGTGCCAAATCTTTGGCCATTGTACTTTTACCACAAGACGAAAATCCGTCTATTGCTATTGTTATTTTTTTCATTGTAAGTCTATTGCTATAATATTATAATGTCATTGCTAAGTTGAAAAGGAAAGAAGAAGCATTCATGTGGTATTTGCCATAAGAAGCTCCAAACTTAAATCGTTTGATTTGAATTCCTGCTCCTGCTGTTAAGCCTGCCCAATGGCTTGAACCTGCAATTTTCATCTCATTGCCTCTCTGGAAGTTATAACCAATGGCAAGATAAAAAGTTTCGGTAGGGATGAAATCTAAACCCAATGCACAGTGGTCAAAGAATTTCGAATTTTTCCAGTCTGATAAATTGTATAGAGTGGCTGAAATGCGAAAGGGGGCATGGGCCAATCGCTTAGTAATACCTACTTGTAGGTTGATAGGGAGTTTTTCGTGCCTTTCATCAAAAGCCACAATTTGACCACCTAAATTGCGGCAAGCTACCGAAAATGAAAAGTCCCTATCTTGATTGTAGTAGTTAATACCTAAATCAACACCCATTGCAAATGAGTTGTAGTGGCCATATTTGGAATAAATGAGATTGGCCTTCACACCACCACTCCAATAATCGGATAAATCATAGCTGTATATACCTCCTATGGCAATATCTTTAGCTGAGAATTTACCAAGAATAATATTTTCTTCTGTTACTTCTTTCATGTTTCCATAGTCAACATATTGGGCCGATAGTGCCCATGATGATCGATCGCCAAGCATTCTTGCAAAGGCAGCACTGGCAACTTTTACACCGTCAATGTAAAACATGTAATTGAAATTGATTGTATTGTTGGCTACACATGAAAGAAGAGCGGGATTTTGTATTGCCATGGTGATATCGTCTTCTACTACAGAGATATTTTCGCCGCCTAATGATGCCGCATGAGCCGAGAAAGGGAGCTTTAGAAATTGGAATATTGAGTTATCCTCTTGTGCTTGTAGCGCTCCAGTATATATAATAAGGAACAATAATAATATATTCTTTTTTAACATTCTAATCGAAAAAAAGTGTCTAAGTATACTCTGATTGTAAAATATCTACTTTATATTTGTAGCAGAATAGCACGTGAAACTAATCTAAAACGAATGTTCAGTAACACGTTCTTCTGTAAAGAACGTATTATTAATATTTATATTATATTTTATGGAAGTTAAAAAATCACCCAAAGCGGACCTAGAAGGCAAAAAGCTAACTTGGCTGCTTGTTGGCTACGTGATTGTATTAGCCGTAATGTTCGTGGCGTTCGAATGGACCGAGCGAGACAAGAAGATTGATACAAGCATGGCTTTAGTCGACATCGAATTTGAAGATGAGTTAATTCCGATTACGGAGCAACAAGAAAAAATTGAGGTTCCACCTCCACCCGAAGTGCCACAAGCGGCTGAAGTGCTTGACATTGTGGAAGATAACGCGGACATCGAGGAAACTATTATTGCTTCAAGTGAAGACACAGGACAAAAAGTAGAAATTAAATACGTACCTGTTGAAGTAGTTGAAGAAGAACCAGACGAACAAGAGATTTTTGATATTGTAGAAAATATGCCTGAATTCCCAGGTGGACAAGCTGCTTTGATGAAGTATTTGTCTAGCAATATTAAATATCCTACTATTGCTCAGGAAAACGGAACTCAAGGACGTGTAATCGTTCAGTTCGTTGTAAACAGAGATGGTAGTATCGTAGATGCAAGAGTTGCACGTAGTGTTGACCCTTATCTTGATAGAGA
>CAMTOV010000270.1 GCA_947074235.1 uncultured Bacteroides sp.
TTTGATTTATAAATAAATGTATTGCAAATAGCATAAATTTTGTTTAGTTGTATTTGTATTTGTGGTTTGCGCCATCAGCCTTCTGAGACAGAACGCCGATGGCGCACTTATTTTTTATATATTCAGTTAAAGTAAAATTATTCTTCAAAATAGGCTTAACGTAGTGTTAAGTGTATTACTTTTGTAAAAATATAATAGTTAAACCGAACACTGCTATTAGTTATTTAATTAGAACTCAGTAGCATTCACTAGTAGAACTCAGTAGTTTTAAATCTACATCAAACGAAAATTCTATTTATGTACAAAACTATATTGATTTTTATCTTATTCATTTTTTCGTTTCTGAATTTAGATCAGTCTTTTGCTACTTTAAATGCGCAACCCGGAAACATCAATAAAATTTACTCTGAAATAATTCTCACAGGCGACCAACTTCATTTGTGCAATAAACTAACCAAGCGTACTGATGATATATCCGACAGATTGTTTAGATTCTATTTACCGCTCGGTCGCATCTTGAGCAATTTGGTTATAAGCAATGAACAAGGAGAGAGAATGGAGTACAACCTCTCAGAAATAGATAATATTAGGGTGGTTGATGTTGTGACAAAAGCAGAAGATCAAAATATTACTGTGAGTTATGATGTAGATTTGCGTAAGCTGAAGCCATCAATAAGCTTTCAAAAAAACAAAAACCAATTGTTTATATTGTCTGAGTCTCCCATCTTCCCCACTAATCATGCAAAACTCACACCAGATAATATCGAATATACAGTAAATGCATCAGATGCGGAAGGGAAATATGCATACGCCAAGCAATCGGCTAGCTGTAAGGCTTTCTTTCCTCTTCCTATCATATATGGAAACTTCAAGACAATAGAATCTAGTGGAGTAAAAGCATATATACCTAATGATATTCATGTAAACAAAGAAGCTCTCGATTATGCTATCTCATGCGCTATTAATGCACGCAATTATTACACGAAGATTTATGGTAGTAACGAACATGCCGAAGATGTAAAGCTCTTCTTTGTCAACCGCAGAGGTGGATATGCCTTAGAAGATGGTATAATGCTTAATCAAGAGTACATTTCAACAGATGCCATTATGCAGAACGAGCTAGCTTGGGTAATTTCCCATGAAATAGCTCATTTATGGTGGGGAAGAGGGGTTAAACCCAAATCGACAGCTATGTCCGAGGGGTTGGCAGAACTGTCGAGTGATCTGTTTCTCATAGAAAGCGAGTTGGGGAGTCCTAAGAGTATTTATTCCAATAAGAATAGTATTGTCATGCAATCTAAAGTAAAACCGGTAGCTATTGAAAACCTTACTTTATACAACGCCAATTACAAAACAATCGCATACTCCAAGCTACCTATTATACTGCATGAGGCAGAATTATATATCGGAAGGGACAACCTCAAAAAAGCACTGAGCGACTTTTATATGGCGGAACAAAAATCTTCAACGCTTTCCGGCTTTGAAGAGATGATTGGCTATTTCCCCGCTTCCTATCAAGCAAGATTGAGAAAAGAGATAGATGGAACGCTAGATAACTGGCCCGATTATTGTATTAAAAGCGTGTCGGGAAATACAGTTGTGTTTCAAGGCGATAATATCAACTTCCTCGAAATGGTTCCGGTTAAGCTTACGACTAATCAAGGGGAAGTGATTAACGACACGCTTTACTTTGATACTTCTGCAGCTGAAATAACTAAACAGTATCAAAGTGATATAGTTAAAATAATCATAGACAGTGATTTTGCTACCAACCAGTCTGAGCATCTCAATGATATGTGGGTAAAGAACTCAAATTCGATACTGGATAATAAGTGGCAGCAAGAATACTCGGAACAATACCACACATTCTTCAACTCTTTATTTAGCTACCTCTTTACGGAAACACCTGTAAAGATCGATGAACTAGTTGATAAAGACTATCAATCAACCTTAGCTTCTACAAAAGAGAAGCTGATGGGTTTTGATATTCATACTGCTCATTTTAAGATAAATAAATCGAATAACCAGTTTAAAATAACAGTTATACGCAATGCGGGTGATAGCTTAAATGGTGGTTTTATTGAAGGCTATTTCTATGAAAAAAACAATCGTATTTATCTGAAATCACTAGGAAGAATAAGAATCACCTAGCGACTGTATTGACAAACGTACAGAAGAAACTCATGATATCAAGCTTTAATTTTCTAGAGCAAAAGAGTCTTTGCTGCAATCCAAAACTTTTGATTGAAAATCAAAACACATTATAAATAGTTTTATTTTCAACTTAAATCGATTTATCTTTGTCAGCCAATATTCAAAACTATTATTAAAATGGTACAACCCGAACTAATAAAACGCCGCGACAAAATTCGTTGGCTTATGGATCAGCAGAACATTGACGCTGCCCTTATTGCATGCAATATCAATCTACTTTATACTTACGGCGAAATCATCAGTGGATATCTTTATCTTCCGCTTAATGCGCCTGCTCGCATCTTTGTGAAACGTCCTAACCACATCAAAGGAGAGTTCGTTTTTAGCATTCGCAAACCAGAACAGATTGTTGAAATTTTACAAGAGCAAGGTCTGCCTATGCCACAGAAGTTGATGTTAGAAGGCGATGAACTTCCATTCACAGAGTATACTCGATTGGCAAACATGTTTCCAGAAACAGAAGTAGTGAATGGTACTCCGATTATTCGCCAGGCACGCAGCATTAAAACGGCTATGGAAGTTGAGATGTTCCGTCGTTCGGGCATTGCTCACGATAAAGCTTACAATCAAATACCATCAGTTTACCGTGCAGGAATGACAGATAGAGAATTCTCTATCGAGATAGAGCGCATCATGCGTCTTGAAGGCAACTTGGGAATCTTCCGTGTGTTTGGACAAAGCATGGAAATCTTTATGGGAAGTGTTTTATCGGGTGATAATGCCGGATATCCTTCTCCATTTGATTTTGCTTTGGGTGGCGAAGGAAATTCTATCCTACCCGGTGGAGCGAACAATAAGCCAATGCAAGAGGGCCAAACTGTAATGGTAGATATGGGAGGAAACTTCAATGGCTACATGGGAGACATGAGTCGTGTGTTCTCTATTGGTAAGCTTCCTGATGAGGCTTATGCTGCTCATCAGCTTTGTATTGATATTCAAAATGAAGTAATCAGTATGGCTAAGCCCGGAGCGGTATGCGAAGACCTTTATAATAAGGCTATTGAGATGGTGACTGCTGCCGGTTATGCCGATAAGTTTATGGGAACACAGCAACAAGCTCGTTTCATTGGACACGGTGTAGGCTTAGAGATAAATGAAATGCCCGTTATCGCTCCACGCATGAAGCAAGAGTTAGAACCAGGCATGGTATTTGCGCTCGAACCTAAGATAGTATTACCGGGCATTGGTGCGGTAGGTGTAGAAAA
>CAMTOV010000271.1 GCA_947074235.1 uncultured Bacteroides sp.
CAAAGGACTGAAAATCCTTGTGTCCCCGGTTCGATTCCTGGTGGTACCACTTCAAGAAACCAAATATCCCCGATAATGTTAATTACATTATCGGGGATATTTGGTTTTATACTTATTCAATCTATAATCAATTCCAAAGCTTTCAGAAATTCTACAAATCCCAGACTTTAGGGCATAAAAAAAGGCTATCTATCCCAGACAGCCAATCTTTTGTTAACCTTAAATCTAATACTATGAAAAACACAATGCAAAGGTACGGATTTTCGCCATTTCTCCAAATTTTGAGTGCTTTATGGGATAAAATACAATACAATTTAACGCAGATATAGTGGTGTTAACAGAATTGGGTGTAAATTCAACATTCATTAGCAATTACACAGTGACATAATAACATAAATGGATATTTTTCTATACTTTTGCCTCATCAAAATCTAATTGATTATCATTCATAGTAAACAATACCAATATGGCAAAAGAATTTAAGCCCGAAACACTTTGCGTACAAGCGGGATGGAAACCTAAAAAAGGAGATCCTCGCGTGTTACCTATTTATCAAAGTACAACATTCAAATATGATACGAGCGAACAAATGGCCCGCTTGTTCGACCTCGAAGATAGTGGATACTTCTATACACGACTACAAAATCCTACTAACGATGCTGTAGCCGCTAAGATTGCAGCCCTCGAAGGTGGTGTAGCCGCTATGCTTACATCAAGCGGACAAGCTGCAAACTTCTATGCTATATTCAATATTTGTCAAGCGGGCGATCATTTTGTATGTTCCTCGGCAATCTATGGTGGCACATTCAATTTGTTTGCCGTAACCATGAAAAAGCTTGGTATAGAAGTAACATTTGTAAATCCTGATGCGTCTGAAGAAGAAATCAAGGAAGCTTTCCGCCCTAACACCAAATGTTTGTTTGGCGAAACGATATCTAATCCATCACTCGAAGTGCTCGATATAGAGAAGTTTGCACGCATAGCACATAGTCAAGGAGTGCCTTTGATTGTAGACAACACCTTCCCTACCCCTATCAACTGTCGCCCTTTTGAATGGGGAGCAGATATTGTGGTGCACTCAACTACTAAATACATGGATGGACACGCCACTTGTGTAGGTGGATGTATTGTCGATAGTGGTAATTTTGATTGGGATAAGTATGCTGATAAATTCCCTGGACTCTGCACACCAGATGAATCATATCATGGACTAACATATACTACATCATTTGGCAAAGGTGCATACATTACTAAGGCAACTGCTCAATTGATGCGCGACTTGGGTAGCATTCCTAGTCCACAAAACTCATTCTTATTGAACATCGGATTAGAAACATTACATTTACGCATGCCTCAACATTGCAATAATGCACAGCGAGTAGCCGAATATTTAGAATCGAACGATAAAGTGGCTTGGGTGAACTATTGTGGATTACCTGATAACAAATACTATCCATTAGCGCAGAAATATATGCCTAAGGGCTCTTGTGGAGTTATCTCTTTCGGACTTAAAGGAGGTAGAGATACTTCTATTAAATTTATGGACGCACTTGAAATGGTAGCAATCGTGACTCATGTAGCCGATGCTCGTACCTGTGTGTTGCATCCAGCTAGTCACACCCACCGTCAACTCAGCGATGAGCAATTGATGGAGGCTGGTGTTCGTCCCGATTTGATTCGCCTATCAATAGGTATAGAAAATGCCGATGATATCATTGAAGATATTGAGCAAGCATTGAATAGATAACCCTTTACAAGACATACGATTTAGAAAACAAAGCGGCTTCTAAATCTGTTTTAATAGTCAATAAGACATTCATTTAGAAAAACTTTTAGTTATGAAAAGATTCAAATGGGTTGTGTTGTTGACTATTATTATATTGTCTTCCACACCCGCTTTTGCCGGTTGGGCACCTACTGTTGTTCAAGATTCGCTTCAACGGTTATATCCCAAAGTAGATATGAATGCTGTGGCATGGTCGCAAGATCAAGGGTATTTCTTGGGAAATTTTACCTACGATGGATACACTGTACGAGCCTATTTTAACAGCAACGGACAGTGCATGATGGCACAAACCGATTTAGGAGGAATGGATGATGTTCCTTCTGCTGTATACAATTCATTTACGATGAGCGATTTTGCATCATATACAGTGCAAGATGTCACCTTAGTCGATTTCCCCAAATGGCAGCCCATCTACGTGATACTCGTTCAGCAGCCCAATTTAGAGGGTGAGTTTCAACTCTTTTATAACCCATATGGACAGCTATTGCGACAGCGAACCACAGTTGGGTTGGATGACATACTAGGTCCAAGCACCTTCTTATAGTTAGCAAAGCAAAATATGCATGATGGGGTTACAATGAAAAACAAATATCATTGTAGCCCCATCATCGTTTGCGCAAACAACAGATACTTTCTATTTAAAAACAAAAAAGGGATATTATCTTTAATATATTACTTTTATTTCTATATTTGCGAACATTTGATAAATCTTAAATATAAAATTCATGGCAAAAATAACAAAAGAAGCTGCTTTGCTTTACCACTCAGAAGGCAAACCAGGCAAGATTGAGGTAATACCTACTAAACCATATAGTACTCAAAATGACTTATCGCTTGCTTACTCTCCAGGTGTAGCTGAGCCATGCTTAGAAATAGAAAAAAATCCGGAAGATGCTTATAAATATACTGCCAAAGGCAACTTAGTAGCTGTAATATCAAATGGTACAGCAGTACTTGGACTTGGTGATATAGGTGCATTGGCAGGTAAGCCTGTAATGGAAGGAAAAGGATTGTTGTTTAAAATCTATGCAGGTATCGATGTGTTTGATATTGAGCTAGATGAGAAGAATCCCGATAAATTTATTGAAGCCGTAAAAGCAATAGCTCCTACTTTTGGAGGTATCAACTTAGAAGATATTAAAGCACCTGAGTGTTTCGAAATAGAAGAGCGATTGAAAGCCGAACTGGACATCCCGGTAATGCACGATGACCAACATGGTACAGCAATTATTTCAAGCGCAGGACTTCTTAATGCACTTGAAGTAGCTGGCAAGAAAATTGAAGATGTGAAGATAGTAGTGAACGGTGCTGGTGCATCTGCTGTATCTTGTACTAAACTATATGTTTCGCTTGGCGCACAGTTGAAAAACATTGTGATGCTAGACAGTAAAGGCGTTATCAGCAAAGAACGTACTGACCTTAACGAGCAGAAACGTTATTTTGCAACAGACCGCACAGATATACATACACTTGCCGAAGCCATCAAAGGAGCTGATGTGTTTCTTGGCTTATCCAAAGGTAATGTATTGACACAAGATATGGTGCGTAGCATGGCAAAAGATCCTATCGTGTTTGCCTTGGCCAATCCTACTCCTGAGATATCATACGAAGATGC
>CAMTOV010000272.1 GCA_947074235.1 uncultured Bacteroides sp.
CGCCTTCATCTTCACTACCATCACCACCCGCTTTGTATTTCCAATGAGCAGCAAAGCCTTGTTCTGCAACATCGTTCATACGCTCACTACGTATCTGCACTTCTATCCACTGACCATTACTAGCCATGAGTGTGACATGCAATGCTTGATAACCATTAGCCTTAGGATGACTTACCCAGTCGCGCAAACGATCGGGATGGGGTTTGTATATTTTAGAAATGGAAACATAAATATCGAAACAATCGTTAAGTTCTTCTTCCTCATCTTTTGGGTCGAAGATAATACGCACTGCCAATAAATCATATATTTCTTCAAAAGGAACATGCTTGGTTTGCATCTTGTTCCAAATAGAATATATCGATTTTACACGAGCTAGAATGCGATATTGAAGCCCCATTTTATCTAGTTGAACTCGGATAGGAGCAGTAAAATCATTAAAAGCTTTATCACGTTCGGCAGCTGTAGCAAGTAATTTCTCTTCTATTTCGCCATACTCTTCGGGATGTTCATATTTAAAGCTCAGATTTTCTAATTCAGTTTTTATCTTATACAAACCTAAACGATTGGCTAAGGGTGCATAGATATAAAGAGTTTCTCCCGCAATTTTATATTGTTTATTAGGCAACATAGAGCCTAGGGTACGCATATTATGTAAACGGTCGGCAATCTTAATTAAGATTACACGTATATCAGAAGACATAGTAAGAAGAAGTTTCTTAAAGTTTTCTGCCTGCTCGGAAGCTCTATCTCCAAATATACCACCAGATATTTTTGTTAAGCCATCAACAATTTGTGCAATCTTAGGACCAAAAAGATTTTCTATATCTTCAACTGTGTAGTCTGTATCCTCTACTACATCGTGCAAAAGAGCAGCACAAATAGATGTAGACCCTAAACCTATTTCACTGCAAACAATATGTGCAACAGTAATAGGGTGCATAATATAGGGTTCGCCCGATCGGCGTCGAATGCCCTTGTGTGCTTGATTGGCGAAATTGAATGCTTTAGTAATGATTTCTACCTTTTTGCGATGCTTCGTCTTGAGATAATCATCTAAAAGAGATTGAAAAGCTTTTTCAATTATTTCATCTTCTATAGTTTGCTTTGATGGTATATTATTATCCATAATTGTTTGTCTATTCGGTTCTAAATCATAAAAAAGAAACTAGCTATAATCTATCGAAAATAACCTATTTATAGATTTTAAGTTTCTTACCAGCTGAAATGCGGGTATTAGAAAGCCCATTCCAACTCTGTAAATTCTTAACACTTACCTTATATTTAGCAGCAATGCTACCAAGTGTTTCACCATTTCTGATGGTATGATAACTCAAAGTACCACTACCTGCTTTTGACCTAGTAGTAGTTTGGGGTGATGGTACTGCTACAGTTTTACGATTCTTAAATAACTCATCATATCTATGAGCATAAATTGTATCTTGATTATCTATAAACAAGCTTACTTGCTCTAATGGCAATCTTAAAATTGCAGTTTTAGCATCACCTGGTATAATATCTCGCTTATATTGTGGATTCAGACTCTTAAGCTGTTCCATTTCGATACCACATATATCGGAAACCTGTTGTAAATGAAGTTTCCTATTAATTTGAATCGTATCGGTGTGAGTAGGAATATTAGTTTCTAAAGCACAAATATTGTGATTGCAATAATAGTTCATTATATAATTTATAGCGATAAAAGCAGGAACATATCCTCTTGTTTCTTTAGGTAAGAAATTGTATATTTTCCAGTAATCAGCATCTCCATTTGTGCGTCTGATAGCTTTATTGACGTTGCCTGGGCCACAATTATAGGCTGCAATTACTAAACTCCAATCGCCATAGATATCATATAAGTCTTTTAGATAGCGAGCCGCAGCCCAAGAAGATTTGATAGGATCTCGTCGTTCATCTATCAAACTATTTGAATCTAGCCCATAGACCTTTCCTGTATTTATCATAAACTGCCACAAACCACTTGCTCCTGCTCTAGACACAGCAGATGGATTGAGAGCTGATTCTATAATAGGAAGATACTTCAACTCAATAGGTAGATTATACGCATCGAGAGCTTCTTCAAAAATAGGAATATAGAAGTTGTTTGCACTCAGCATATAAGACACATGTCCACGTAATCTCCCTGTATAGGTATCAATGAACTTTCTTACCACCTCATTATATGGCATCTCCATGATAGCCGGAATACGTGATAAGCGGTCTATATAAACTGAATCACTAAACTCAGGGTTAACAGTAGAAGTTTTGCAATCTTTATTGATATCGATATAATTTTTCACCTTCCAATCATTGAGCAAACTATCTAGCGGATAAGTCATACTAACTGGAAGCTCTATATTTTCGTGACGTTCACGTCCATTTTCCACAATGGTAACATCAACGCTTTGTGCTTGAGTTGGAGAAGTTGCAAGAAGCAAAAAAAATAGTGTTGAAATGCTGTAAGTTAATCTCTTCATATGTAATATTTCAATAATCTAATTTAAAATCGGAAACTACATTGTACACCCACCGATTTATTATTCGTTCTAAATTGGTCGTTCATGATAACGGGTTCCACCTTCATACTTAAGTCGGGGGTAATATCAAAGTTTGATAATTCAGCATCAACATATGCATCAATAATTGATATCAAGTAAACTCCAATCACTGCAAATATGCTTAAATCGCGGTAACGCCTAAATGTATCTTTTCTTTTCCTTATAAGTTCGGCTAGTTGAGCTTCAGAGTAGCTTGATGAACGATTGGGTAACAAATCTAGATAACTATTCGTGTTTGGGTCATCATCCATTATATCTAAGTACGCTTGCGAGTAGTCTTTATACATTTTACCATTCCAAGTTAATGCATAAGCACAACCAGCAAAACCTCCATAAATAATAGGCAGTTTCCAATATTTACGATTATAAATCTGTCCGCCTCCAGGAAAAACTACAGCAAGCCAAGTCGCTTTTGTGGGGTTTGGTATCCATATCGGACGAGGTGCAGGTGGTGCTACTGTATCACGAGGCACAGGTGGCACATAAGCCGTTTGCATTTCATCAATTCTTTTTTTGTTTTGCAAATCGATGCTATCTGCAATAGCCATCTTTTCGTCTACAGATGTTATAATAGAATCCACTGATAGATTAAGAATACTATCTGACAATGCATTTATGGTTTGCATTTTTGTAGAATCTTGAAGCTGCTCTTTTGCCTCTCTATTTCTACGAGCTCTAGCCTTTGGCGCTTCGCGTGTAACAGTAGAATCTTGAAGAAGAATAGCTTCCTGTCCAAAAGCATCAATCCCTGCTATTTGTAAAATACAAAATAGC
>CAMTOV010000273.1 GCA_947074235.1 uncultured Bacteroides sp.
CTCCAGGCACTCCACCTAGCAATATACCTTTTCCACCTTGTGGCTTTTCAAGAAAACGCGCTCCCTCTTGGATAGACATTCTTCCGGCTACTTCGCTCATAGGTATGAGCAATGGTAGTGATCTATCAGGTTTTTCAACTGTTTCGTAAGCCAAGCAAGTGGCTCCACTTTCAATCATGGCCATTGTTAATTCTCTATCAGATGCAAAATGGAAATAAGTAAAAAGCAATTGTCCCTTGCGAATAAGCTTATATTCTGGCTTAATTGGTTCTTTTACCTTTACTATCATATCGGCTACTTCATACACAGCCTCAATGGTTGGCAACAATTTGGCGCCTGTAGCGATATAATCATCGTCGGCAAATCCACTATTTATACCAGCATTTTGTTGTACATATACAGTATGTCCGCGTTTAATCAATTCTGAAACTCCACTAGGTGTCATACCTACACGGTTTTCATTGTTTTTGATTTCTTTAGGTACTCCGATAATCATAATGTTATTGTTTTAAGGTTTTGAGTATTCGAAATTAAGTATATTATCTATAATAACAATCTGAAACATGAATGTTTTGCAACATAATGATAATTTTCTTTAAGGAATAAATAAAAGTGTCCCGACTTAAATGAATAAGTCGGGACACTTTAAAATGAAATTATATAATCGTGTTTGTGTTAGATTAATTAATGGTGATTTCATCAATAAACACAAATGCTTTGTGTCCAGCGCCTGGGTGTCCTTCGGGAAGCGCAGGAGTGCATTTGATGATAACCTTTACATAAGTAGCCATGGTAGGAGTGAAGTTAGCGGCATACTCCTCAATGCTCGACTTGCTAAAGTCCGTGATAATAGGAAACTCTACGTTTGCCACTTCATTGAAGTTTACACCATCTGCCGATACTTCAACGGTTAGTCCGCTAACTCCCATAATCCAATCTAATGGCTTTACACATGCTTGGGTAGATACCGATTGAACTTCAGTTGGTTCTCCTAGATTAATAATGGCCTCTACATCTTTCAAGAAACCAAGCCAACGTCCACTAGCATAGCTGTTGAATCCTTTTAATCCATCAATAAGCATGGGGGCACCATCATATCTGTAGTTTTCAGATGGCGCAGATTTTAACTCTATTGTGGCTCCGGTAGCTTTGTTGTAATTGATATACTCTGAAAATTCTCTACCTGTTACTTTTTCGCGACTAGCAATTGCTCTAAGTGTTGCAGCTTCTTTCACAGCCACAGGTTCTGTATATTTATTAGATGCTGTAGTGGGAGTACTGCCGTCAAGAGTATAATAGATGGGTGCATTATCAATAGTACTTAGTTCGGCAATGATTGCTTTTTGCTCAGCATCATAATGATATTCTGCGTCAATATCAAAAATATGGGTGGCATAATTTAAACCCTCACGCTCATAAAGTTCGAGCATGCGTGCTGCCCCTTTCGTAAATTGTTTATAGTCTTTTCTCTCTGGCATAGTCCATTGCACTTCCGCCAAAGCTGCCATACGAGGAAGAATCATATACTCCACTTGCTTAGTTGTCGGGATATATTCTGTCCAAAGATTGGCTTGAACGCCAATGATATGTTTTCTCTCTTCCTTTGTCAACTCATCAAGATCGGGGTTGAAACTATATACTGTTTTCACCGGAAGACATCCTCCAATAGCTATTGGCTCATTGCCCTTATCGCTCGTTTGGTAGTAATCAAAATATAAGAATGTATTAGGCGTCATAATTACATCACGTCCCATTTTTGCGGCTTCGATGCCACCTTTCACGCCTCTCCACGACATAACAGTAGCGCTTGCTGTTACATCTCCTTCTAATATCTCATCCCAACCGATGATGCGACGCCCTTTTTGGGCTAGGTATTTCTCCATACGCTCCATGCAATAACTTTGTAAACGATCTTCGGCCGTATGCTTCTTATCGGCTTTGATGTTTTCCTTTTTTATTCTATCTTGGCATTTAGGGCAAGTTTTCCAACGAACTCTTGGCGCTTCATCACCACCGATGTGGATATATTCTGCAGGGAATAGTTCTACAACTTCGTCCAATACGTTTTCTAAGAACACCATTGCATCCTCATTGCCAATGCAAATTACGTCATCAAAAACACCCCATGTTTTTTCTACTTCATAAGGGCCGCCAGTACACCCATATTCAGGATAAGCTGCTAATGCCGCTAGCATGTGCCCAGGAAGATCAATCTCTGGAATTATTGTGATATAGCGATCGGTAGCATAAGCTATAATCTCTTTGATTTCTTCTTGTGTGTAGAAGCCTTCGTGAGGCACACCGTCAAATTTTCCTGTATTATGGCCGATTACCGTTTCTGCTCTCTTCGAACCAATTTCTGTTAACTTAGGATATTTCTTAATCTCAATTCTCCAACCTTGGTCTTCTGTCAAATGCCAGTGAAACACGTTCATGTTGTGAAGCGCCAATAAATCTATATATTCCTTGATAAAATCTACAGGAAAGTAATGACGACCTACATCCAAGTGCATACCACGATATCCAAAACGAGGATAATCGTTGATTTCTACAGCGGGAATAGATACAACTTCGTTTGATTTTACAACTGCAGGAATTGCTTTTCTAAGCGTTTGTACACCATAGAAAACACCATTGGCGGTTTTTCCATTAATTTCTATAATGTCAGTATTTACTTTCATCACATAACCTTCATCTTGGCTCATACTTTTATTTAACCCAAGTTTAATGGCTTGCTTAGGAAGATTAGAGCCAAGAGTGTATGCTTGTGACTTTAACTTTTTGCCAGTAGCTTGCTCAATATAAAAAGCTAAAAATTTAGCATTTTGCATCAACAATATATCATCCTCCGGATAAAGGATGGTTGTTTGCTCGGATAACAAGAAGGGTGAGTTTTTTAATTCAATAACCTCTTGGGGTAGAGGTACAATGTCGTAACTTGCGGTTACATGCTTTTTGCCGCATGATGAAAATACAAGTATTATCATCAGTGTAAATAGCGAATAACTGAGTTTTCTCATGATAAATTAGGTAAATATTAGTTTTGTAGGCAAATATAGTAAAAAACATTAGAAACTAAATCGTTGTAAATTAAATAATTGGTGATAGTAATCCGCAATTTTAAATTCTATTTACAGTTTTAAGGATTGTTATGTGTGACGTATATACTCGAAGGATAAACACGTAGATTTTTATTTAATATTGGTTATTCAACTCACTCCGATTCTTAGTCTGTTTTTCATCTTTTTCAAAACCTCCACATTTTACGTTGTAAACCTCCACATTCTACAAATAGA
>CAMTOV010000274.1 GCA_947074235.1 uncultured Bacteroides sp.
ACCTCTCTGCAAGGCTCTACTTGGAAGATTTGCATGATCTCATCTCCACCAATGGGCGGCTGAAAGTTTCTGATTCTATCCTTCTCTTCCAAGTCCTTTAGCTTTTGGCGAACCAAAGCAAAGTTGGTCAAGAAACGTTGTTTGCGCTCTGTATTCTTAGATGTAATATCGGCTTCACAGAGTGTCATTAAGTTATCAATATCATCGCCTGCTTCAAAGAGCAATCTTCGCACAGCAGAGTCAGTCACTATATCATCGGCTATAACAATGGGGCGCATGTGCAGTCCCACCATCTTTTGCACCAGCTTCATCTTCTCGTTCATAGGTAGCTTCATCTTTCTGAAGATATTGGGAACCATCTTTTCGCCAACAAAGTTGTGGTTGTGGAATGTCCATCCAGCTCTTGGCTCCCAACGCTTGGTAGTTGGTTTGCCTATATCGTGAAGCAATGCCGACCAGCGAAGCCATAGGTTATCGGTCTTCTTGCTTATATTGTCGAGCACCTCAAGCGTATGATAGAAATTATCCTTGTGCGCGCGTCCGTTGCGAGTCTCTATCCCTTGCATGGCAGCCAGTTCGGGGAAGATTATCTCTAGCAAGCCGCTACGCTCAAGGTCGATAAAGCCTTTGGATGGAACGGGAGAGAGAATGATCTTGTTGAGTTCATCGGCAATGCGTTCGCCCGAGATTATCTTAATTCGCTCACGATTTCTACAAAGCGAATCAAATGTATCATCATCAATATAGAAGTTGAGCTGAGTAGCAAAGCGAATGCAACGCATCATACGCAAAGGATCGTCGCTGAAAGTGATATCGGGATCTAGCGGAGTGCGAATGGTTCGCTCTTTCATATCGGCCAATCCGTTGAATGGATCTACCAATTCACCAAAGCGATCTTTGTTGAGGCATACCGCCATGGCATTGATGGTAAAGTCGCGTCGATTCTGATCATCTTCCAACGTGCCATCTTCTACAATTGGTTTGCGTGAGTCGCGTTGATAAGACTCCTTGCGTGCACCTACAAACTCTACCTCTGTGTCGTGATACTTCACCTGAGCCGTGCCAAAGTTCTTAAATACCGACACGTGTGCTCCTTTGCCAAGTTTGCGCCCCAGTGCCTGCGCCATTTCTATTCCACTACCTACCACTACGGCATCAATGTCTTTGGAGGGGCGTTGCAAAAAAAGATCGCGCACATAGCCACCTACCACATAACATTCCAATCCTAGTTCGTCGGCAGTTTCGGCTATTTGCTTAAATATCTTACCGCTAAATTTCTCTTTTAATTCTTCGCGAGTTAACTCTATCATATACTTTTCTATCAGTTAGATAAGACCGACCAATGTGGTGCAGACTTATCTAATTACCATGCAAAGGTACAACTTTTCAGCTTTAACAATCTACTTAGCTATTCAATTTTATAGTATATTTGCCTCGAAGTTAAAACAGTAAACTGATTCATCATGAAAAGAATAGCCCAAATCGGAGTATGCGCCCTGTTAGTTTTGCTAGCATCGTGTGGCAATAGCGAAGAGAAAAAAGCCAACCTAAAGCTAGATGCAGCACGCACATCTTTTGCAGAAGGAGACTATAATGAAGCAAAAATGCAGATTGATAGTATCAAGATTTTATATCCAAAGGCTTTTGAGGCACGCAAGGCGGGCATTGCCTTGATGCAGCAAGTAGAACTAAAGGAACAAACAGAGAGTTTGATATACTTGGACAGCATGATGCAAGTAAAGCAAGAGCAGTTTGACGAGATAAAGGGCAAGTTTGTGCTCGAAAAGGATGAAGAGTATCAACGAGTGGGCAATTATTTTTGGCCTACGCAAACGGTAGAGAAGAATCTTCATCGCAGCTTCCTTCGCTTTCAGGTGAACGAACAAGGTGTGATGACAATGACATCTATCTATTGCGGCCCTAACTTTATCCACCACCTAGCCGTAAAGGTGATTGCCCCGGATGGGACATTTGCCGAAACACCTGCCTCTAACGATAGTTACGAAACAACCGACTTGGACGAAAAGATTGAGAAAGCAGACTTCAAGATGGGAGATGATGGCAATGTGATGGGATTTTTGTACATGAACCGCGAGCAGAAGATCAAAGTTGAGTACTTGGGTGGCAAGAAATACTCTTTCCAAATGACACCTGCCGATATGACTGCCTTGACCAATGTATATGAGTTGTCGCAAATCTTATCTGCCATTACTCATATTAAGAAAGAGCAAGAAGAGGCAAATTTGAAGATTCAGTTTGTTGAAAAGAAAATGAGCGAAAGAGAAGAAAAAGAAAAGGATAAATAAATTCTGTAAAGCATAAAGTAAAAAACGGTTGGTTGCGCACGAGTGAAGTGATGCAACCAACCGTTTTTTTATGCTACTTGTAGTCGTATTTCCCACTATATATACCTAGTTTGCTGGCAAGCCCTTGCCAGCACGCTAGACACGTGTGGTCAGCATGCCGAGTAGCCCTTGCCAGCACGCTGACTAAGGCCAGTCAGTAAACACAATATAATGTATTGATAATCAGTGTATATTTTCTTACCTCAAAACTTAATCATTTTATAAGGTATTCCTTTACATTCTACAGATAGAATAAAGCATTTAACATTGTAAAATGTAACAGTTATCAAATCAAATAAAGCTATGTTGTTGACTTATGATAAAAATATCATGAATCTAGTTTGTTTTTCCCATCTAAAAAGTCGACTTTTGCTTCCAGCAACCTTTAAATAATGAAAAGCTCATGCTTAGTAAATACAAATTAAATCACCTATATTTCAAAGATACGCAATTTGCTAATTTAATGCCATTTCGTATCTTCAATGTATTGCTTATAGCCAACCCTTACGATGCATTTATGCTAGAAGATGATGGCAGAATAGACGAGAAAATCTTTAACGAATATACCTCTTTATCCTTGCGCTATCCGCCACGTTTTACGCAAGTCACCACACTAGAAGAGGCTATGGGACAGCTAGAAAGCTTACCTTTCGATTTAATAATATGTATGCCAAGCACAGGCGAGAGTGATATTTTTGATATTGGTCGAAATATTAAAAGTAAATATGAACACATACCTATCGTTATACTTACCCCTTTCAGCCATGGCATCACGGCGCGCATCTCAAACGAAGACCTTAGCGCTTTTGAATATGTGTTTTGCTGGTTGGGCAATACCGACTTGCTGCTCTCTATCATTAAACTCATAGAAGATAAGATGAACTTGGAGCACGATGTCAATGAAATAGGTGTTCAGGTGATATTG
>CAMTOV010000275.1 GCA_947074235.1 uncultured Bacteroides sp.
CCATCCACGTCACCTTTCACGATGATGTTCAACTCTTGGAAGTTACCCAATGCAATACGACGGCCCACCTCATCAAGAGTAAGCAATTTCTGAGTACGAAGACCTTGTTCGCGTTGCAGTTGTTCACGCTTGTTAGTGATTTCGCGCGCTTCTTGGTCGGTAGCAACTACGTGGAATGTGTCACCTGCAGCAGGAGCACCGTTCAAACCAAGAATCAATGCTGGTTCAGCAGGACCTGCTTCTTTGATACGTTGATTACGTTCGTTGAACATCGCTTTTACACGACCATAGCTAGTACCGGCCAAAACAATATCACCCACTTTAAGTGTACCGTTTGATACAAGTACTGTAGCCACATAACCACGTCCTTTATCTAGTGTAGATTCGATTACCGAACCTGTAGCATTTCTATCTGGATTAGCTTTCAAGTCAAGCATTTCAGCTTCAAGCAATACCTTTTCCATCAACTCTTTCACACCCGAACCTTGTTTTGCCGAGATGTCTTGAGATTGATATTTACCACCCCACTCTTCAACTAAGTAGTTCATTTGAGCAAGCTCTTCTTTAATCTTATCTGGGTTGGCAGTTGGTTTATCTACCTTATTGATAGCAAATACGATAGGAACACCGGCTGCCATAGCATGGTTGATAGCTTCTTTTGTTTGAGGCATCACGTTGTCGTCGGCTGCTACAATGATAATAGCAATATCCGTTACTTTAGCACCACGAGCACGCATCGCTGTAAATGCTTCGTGACCTGGAGTATCAAGGAAAGTGATATCGCGACCATCGTCGAGAGTCACATGATATGCACCAATGTGCTGAGTGATACCACCCGCTTCACCAGCAATAACGTTTGCTTTACGAATATAGTCAAGCAAAGAAGTTTTACCGTGGTCTACGTGACCCATTACAGTCACAATAGGAGCGCGGTGTTTCAAATCTTCTTCAGCATCTTCCTCTTCAACAATTGCTTGCGCTACGTCGGCACTTACATATTCTGTTTTATAACCAAACTCCTCTGCTACCAAGTTGATAGTTTCAGCATCCAAACGTTGATTGATAGAAACCATCATACCGATACTCATACAAGTAGCGATAATCTGATTTACAGTAACATCCATCATGTTTGCCAACTCGTTGGCAGTTACGAATTCTGTTAGCTTCAATACTTTGCTTTCCGCCATTTCTCTGTCTTCCATTTCCTGCATACGGTTGGAAGCCATTTCGCGTTTATCTTTACGATATTTAGACGCCTTGTTCTTACCTTTAGAAGTAAGACGTGCAAGCGTTTCTTTTACTTGTTTTGCAACATCCTCTTCGCTAACCTCTTGTTTAATAACAGGTTTTTTGAAGCGGTTATTATTATTACCGTTATTGTTGTTGCGATTTCTATTTTGGCCACCACCTGCATTGTTGCCACCATTGTTGTTGGCAGGGCGTGGACCATTATTATTATTGTTGCCAGCTCCCGGTCTTGTAGGACGTTGGAAGTTTGAAGCATTATTCACATCAACCTTTTCTTTATTGATGCGGTTGCGTTTCTTCTTTGGGTCATTGCTATCGTTATCGCCTTTGTGATGAGGCTTGTTAGGATCATCCTTGCGAATTTCTTTGATGATAGCATCCTTCATTTGTTTGCGTTGATCTGAGCGTTGTTTCTCTTTATCTTCGCGTTCTTTACGTTTCTCTTCCTTCGATTTTTTCTTAGGACGAGTTGATTGATTCAATGCAGCCAAGTCGATTTGACCAATTACATTGATTTTTGAAACAAACTCAGGTTTGCGAATTTGGTATACACCATTTCCATCAGCATTGGCTGCTGGAGCTTCTTCTTTAGGAGCCTCTACAGGTTTCACCTCTTTCACTTCCACTTTAGGAGTTTCTTTTACTACTTCTGCCTTTACTTCAGGCGCTTTCTCTTCTTTCACTTCTTCTTTCACAATAATCGGCTTCACCACAGGTGCTTCTTCAACAGGCTTCTCAACTACCGGTTTTTCGATTGGTTGAGGTTTTTCTGCAACAGGTTGTTCGGCTTTCACCTCTTTTGCAGGTTCTGCAATAGGAGTTTCTACCTTTACTTCTGCTTTCACCTCTGGTTGTTCTGTCTTGTTAGTTTCTGCAGTTTCTTTACGGTTTAATTTATCTAAATCAATTTTTCCGACAGGTTTAAACTTAGGACGCGAGTCTTCGGGTACAACCGTTTTAATCACGTCTTCACCTTTCTTCTTCTCTGCTTTCTCAGCATTGTCATACCCATCAATAGATACTGAAGCTTTGTTGCGGTCTTTATTCTGGCGCTCTTGAATAAAGCGGTCAGATTCAAGCCTAAGGTCTTTGTCTGTGCTAAACTCTTTTACGAGGATAGCATACTGTTCTTGCGTAATTTTGGTATTGGGGTTAGCCTCCACGGTAAACCCTTTTTTCTGTAAGAACTCGACTACCGTCGAAATACCTACATTTAAATCTCTTGTTACTTTGTTTAACCTTATCGTCATACTTTTAAATAATAAATTTAATAGAGCCGTAGGGCATTTACCCCGAATCGGCTTGCAGAATCTCTAAAGAAGCTTTAATAGATAATGCATAAGCTTCGTATTGAAACATATGCATCACTATCGATTATTCTTCTTCAAACTCTGCTTTCAAAATGCGCAATACCTCGTCCACCGTTTCTTCTTCCAAATCGGTTTTTTCGATTAGCATTTCGCGTGTAGCATTCAGAGCCGATTTAGCAGTGTCGATACCAATAGCTTTAATGGCGTCGATAACCCATCCATCAATCTCATCTCTAAATTCATCCAAGTAGATGTCTTCGTCTTCTGAACCCTCTTCTAATTCGCGGAATACATCAATGGTGTACTCGGTCAACATACTGGCTAGTTTGATGTTCAAACCACCTTTACCAATAGCCAACGACACTTCTTCTGGGCGAAGGAATACTTCTGCTTTCTTATCTTCTTCGTTCAAACGAATTGAAGATACTTTGGCCGGACTAAGAGCACGTTGAATAAACAACGAAATGTTTGAAGTAAAGTTGATTACGTCGATGTTTTCGTTGCGAAGTTCACGTACGATACCATGAATACGACTACCTTTCACACCCACACAAGCACCAACTGGGTCGATGCGATCATCATACGATTCTACTGCAATCTTGGCACGTTCGCCAGGGATGCGAGCAATCTTCTTAATGGTGATGAGTCCGTCGTTGATTTCGGGAACTTCCATTTCAAATAGACG
>CAMTOV010000276.1 GCA_947074235.1 uncultured Bacteroides sp.
GAACCGATTTTTTCTCTTGAGTAAATACAAAGATAGGACACACTTGTACGCACTTACCACATTTAATGCAGCTCTCTGTAGCAATTAGGATATTCATAATAAGGAATGTATTGATTAGTTAAAGCAAGAAAGATATTTATTAATAGAAACACCCATCTGACGGAATGGTTTATTTGTGTTATTAATTAGCTCAAACTATGTTTATATTGCGAAGGAGTAAAGCCCGTAGCATTTTTAAAAAACTTGCAGAAGAAAGAGGTGGTAGAGAAATTTAATTCATCTGCTATCTCTGTAATGTTTTTATTGGAGTAGTGCAAGGCTACCTTTGCCTTGTAGATAAGCGAACGATTTACCCAGAACATCACACTGTGCCCACTTTCTTGCTTCACAATGATGCTCAAATAGCAGCTCGAAACAAACAACTCTTTTGCATAGAAATCAATGCTACGCTCATAGATGCTGTGCTGTTTTACCAACATAAAAAATCTCTTCATCAACATATCTTTTCGGCTAACTGTTTTGTTTGCCTCTGATGCTACATGTTGATTAAACATAAACATGATATTATGATAAAGCGAGTCTACCAGTGGGGCAATGATGTGTGGGTGATATCCCAGCGAACTAATAACCTGCCAGATAAAATCGAAATAACTACCTATTAACTCATCATCTTTTGCGCTAAGGCTAAAATGAAGACAGTCATTCTCAATGTTAGCACTGTCGGGCAAAGTCACTGCTTGCAATATATAAGAGTCAGTATGGCTATTCACCTCCACAATTGATTCGGGAGGGATAACTATTAAGTCTCCTTTCTGAATGTGATACTCCACTAGATTGATGGTATAGATGGCATCTCCTTCCATAATATGCATAATGCGCCCAGTATCTGTATTGTAGGGCTGATTTATTCTTACCAAACTGTTAATATTATCTTTTACTCCTTTAGTAAAAATGAAATTCTTATCAACAAACAATCCGGAAGATTTAGCTAAATCAATTTGTATCTCTGCGCTTTGTATATTTTCAATAGTCTTATTCATACCTATATCACTTAATGTAAAGTTAACAAATAATGCTTCAAAATATAGATGTAATGATAAAAACATAAGGATTGGAACATTCTTGTCAAGAATCAATTAACAATCTAGGCTTATTTTGGTTTTAACTTTGCAGAGTCAATTAAAAATAATCATTTAAATAGATAGAATTATGGAAGCAAACAAAATTAAAGGGGAAGCAAAAAGCCTTATTCTAGACAATGGAGTAGAACTTACTTACTGCGAACTTGGTAAAGAGAACAAAGAGGTTATCATATCGGGTGCTTTTTATTTTCACACATTTATGCCGGTATTAGAAATCTTATCAAAGAAGTATCACGTATATGGCATTGTGATGCGCATGGATGGCGAAATAACTGAACGTACTGCTGAAGGAGCAAACAACTGGCCTCGTCAATGGGGAAAGGATGTGTATGAATTTACTCAAAAGATGGGTATAGCCAAGTTTCACTACGTAGGAAAATGTCATGGTACATTGCCTGGTTGGTATGTTGCGCGCAATCATCCTGAGTCTTTGATGTCGTTGGCTAGCTTTTTTCTTACACCCCATGTGACCGAAGCTAATGATAGCTACTGGATGGGATTGTTGATGAGTGGCAAAGCTGAGGAAGCTATGAAGATTGCTCTGCGTAAGCCAGAAGAAGGTTTAAAAAAGAAGATGGAAGAAGTAGCTGCTTTGGGCGATATGGCTTCAAATCCAGAAGCTGTTGTGCAAGCAGAAAGGGCACAACTTATCTGGGATAATGTAGAAGAGGTGAAACAGACTTTAAAGAATATAACAATACCTGTTGGTTATCTTTTTGGAACTGAAGATCCTTTATTTAACGACTGGAAGGATAACAATATATGGGTTATGATGAATACTAAAAGTGCTCGCTCTGTGATATTGGGTGGTGAACGTCATTTAATGGAACTTGATACGCCCGATCGTGTAGCCGAAGAGGCATTGGTGTTTATTGAAGAGAGCAAAAAAGTGTATTGATAGTTGATATTATTCAAACAAAAAAAGCGAGCACCCATCTCCACAAAAGAGATAAGTGCTCGCTTCTATTATATATATAAGGTGATATTACTTCTTCACACCCACAGGTTCTTTCAACCACATATCAAGCCAGTTGAAGAAAGTGCGTTGCCAAAGGATGCCGTTTTGCGGACGAAGCACCCAGTGGTTTTCATCGGGGAAGATAAGTAGTTCGGCTGGCACGCCACGCATCACGGCTGCATCGAATGCCGCCATAGCCTGATTGGCAGTGATACGGAAATCTTTTTCACCATGGATGCAAAGGATTGGAGTATTCCACTTATCTACAAATAGGTGAGGAGAGTTGGCAAACGTGCGTTGAGCAGTAGCGTTTGTTTTATCCCAGTATGGGCCACCCATATCCCAGTTGGCAAACCATTTCTCTTCGGTTTCCAGATATTGCATCTCCATGTTGAAGATACCGTCGTGCGCAATGAAGGCTTTGAAGCGATTGTCGTGATGTCCGGCTAGCCAGAATACAGAAAAGCCTCCGAAGCTAGCACCTACACAGCCTAAACGGTTGTTGTCTACATAGCTTTCTTTTGACACAGCGTCGATAGCCGATAGATAATCGCGCATACATTGACCACCATAGTCGCCACTGATCTCTTCGTTCCAAGCATTGCCAAAACCGGGCAAGCCACGGCGATTGGGGGCTACGATGATGTAGTCGTTGGCAGCCATAATTTGCATGTTCCAACGGTAGCTCCAAAACTGACTTACGGCACTTTGTGGGCCACCTTGGCAGTAAAGCAATGTAGGATATTTCTTGTTAGGATCGAATTGTGGAGGATAGATTACCCATGTCAACATCTCTTTGCCATCGGTTGTTTTAATCCAGCGTTCTTCCACCTTACCCATCTCTAGTTGGTCGTAGATGTGCTTGTTCACTTCAGTTAGCTGAGCAGTAGTACCATTCATATCAACCGCATAAATCTCGTCGGCCATGCTCATTGAATGACGCTTAGCAAGTAGCTTATCGCCAAATAGAGTAGGCGATACATAGTCGTACATGCCGCTAGTGATAGGTTTCACCTCATCGCCATCAAGGTTTAGCGTGTATATTTGTACTTCGCCATGCCATGGGCCGGTAAAGTAAATAGTCTTAG
>CAMTOV010000277.1 GCA_947074235.1 uncultured Bacteroides sp.
AAAGATTGTATTTTGAGTGATATTGCTTCGGTAAAGACCGGTATTAAGAAATTCTATCAAGAGAGTGGGTTCCGTTATGTTTCTACTCACCCTATGTTTGGTCCTACCTTTGCCAGCCTCAGCAATTTGAGCAGCGAAAGTGCCATCGTTATTAGCGAGAGCGACCACCTAGGTAAGGTATTCTTCAAAGATTTGTATCAAGGTTTGCGCCTCAACATCTTCGAATATACTTTCGACGAACATGATGAGACGGTAGCTTACTCGTTGTCTATCCCATTTGTATCTACCTTAGTGTTCTCGGCTGTGATGAAGCACCAAGAGGCGCCGGGTACAACTTTCAAAAAGCACATGGCCATAGCCAAAGGGCTTCTAGGAGAAGATGATTATCTGCTACAAGAGATTCTTTTCAATCCTAATACCCCATCGCAAGTTGATAATATCCGCCGTGAGTTGAAAAACTTACTGGAGATTATCGACAAGAAAGATGCAGAAAGCATGAAGAAGTATCTTAAGAAAATTAGAGAGAATATTCAGTAATAGAGTCTTAAAGATATAAAGAAGAAGTTTGCAAAATAGGAGTTCTTAAACAGTAAAATGGTTTGCCCATTTCGCAATAAAATCTTATATTCGCAATACCAATCATGAATTAGCTTTCGGCTAATATACGCAATAAGGAGAAAACTAACGTTTTCTCCTTATTTTTTTATCCATCCCACTCAAAAGCGTTGTGGATGGACTTTTTCGTAGTACTATCTTACACTTTTCGCACTGTGTTTTGATTAAAAAGTCAGTATGTTTTGATTGACTTCGCAGTATGATTTGTTGAGAACTTCAGTTAGTTTTTAATAAAACATTTATTACTGCTTAAAAAGAACTTATCTCGTTAAACTTATATAAACTTGCTCTTGACAAGAAATCACAAGAACGATGTACTACATTGCATTTCTGGCTATCATCAGTTAGCTGCGATTTATAAATTTCGCAATACTGATATAGGCAATAAAGACAATTCTAAACTATTCATTTATTACATTGAATAACATCATCTATGTGACTTCTAATATTTAAAAGTCCAAGAATAATTGTTGTTAGTTCCTCATCTGTGGGAGTGGTATAACCCTTTGAATCGAAAGAGCAAATAGATTCGAAACTCTGAATAAAACGTGCCGTCTCTCTCATTTCTTCTGTTAGATTATCGTCAAAGACTTGTGCTTCTTTAAACATTGCCACTTGTGTGTGATGAGTTGCCTCTGTTTCGTAGTGTGCCAATAATGCAGAAAACAATTTTTCGTAGCTCATCACTACAAGGTTAAAAAGTAGTTTATTGTCAAACCGACTCGGTTTTTCTAGATGGCGTTCAAGAGTATTTAAATAACCTACCCCATCTTTGTATAATAAATCGCTTTGAGTTTTCCAGTCGTAATATTCCATACTATTATCAAAATTACATATTCAACATGTGACTATACTATAGCTCTCTTGTCCAAAAATACATCTCAGGTGTTGTAGGTGAAAAACCTTCATTGAAATAAAGAAGCTGAGCTCCTTTATTGTCTTTTCTCACCTCAAGCGTTATTTTCTTACATCGCAACTCAATAGCTATATCTATTATTTTTAGAAGCAATCTCTTTCCTTTACCTTTTAGTCGATAAGACGGCTCAATAAAGATATCATGAATATTAATGCAGGGCGCTGCTTTAAAGGTAGAAACATTCATAAATGCTACTAAATAGCCAATAATTTCATCATTTTTTAGCATGAATAAAACAATTGCAGAAGGATTGGTTTCAAGACTATCGAGCAAGTATAGCTTTTTTCTATCAGTAAGTGGTTCACCACCCCCATAAGGATCGGCTATATAAGCGTTCACCAATTCGCACAAACGAGTACAATGATGTACATCAGTAAAATCACAATTAATAAAATCGGCCGAGTGAGTATTTACATGCAAAGCCATAATTATAATATTATAAAATTAAACATCAGTTCAAGCATCAACTGTTTCAAGACGCTTTTTAAATATTTTAGGTTCAATATCATATTTCTTCAACCTTAGTCCCATCATTCTTTCAGTAATCCCCAGTGTCATTGCAGCCTTGGTTATATTTCCTTTAGTTGCAATCATTGTATCGTGAATGATTTGTTTTTCGAGTTTATCTAATATTTTCTCTAATGTGCCTTGATGCTCTGTTTTGCTGGTAAATGCATTTTGGATAGTGGGTGGCAAATCGTATGAATGTATTACATCGTCTGTTGAAAGAATGCAGCAGCGTTCAATACAATTTTCTAATTCGCGAATATTACCCGGCCAATGATAAACCATCAACGAGTCGATAGCTGAGGCAGTAATGCGTTTGATGGTGCGATTATTTTGTTTATTGAACTTATCAATAAAATAGTTCACCAAAGTAGGAATATCATGTAGACGCTCTCGCAAAGGTGGTGTATAAATAGGAAACACATTGATTCTGTAATATAAATCCTCTCTAAAACTACCATCAGCAATCATTTTCTCCAAATCTTTATTGGTAGCACATATCACACGTACATCAATATTGATGGCCTTATTTCCTCCTATTCGCTCTATCTGGCGTTCTTGCAACACACGCAATAGTTTCACCTGTGTAGACATCGGAATATCACCAAATTCATCAAGAAATATGGTCCCCCCATTTGCAGCTTCAAACCGCCCTATTCGTTGAGCATTAGCACCCGTAAAAGCTCCCTTTTCATAACCAAAAAGTTCACTCTCTATCAAGTTTTCGGGCAAGGCTGCACAGTTTACTTTAATAAAAGGTTTTTTGCTACGTTTGCTGTTAAAATGAATAGCATCTGCTATCAATTCCTTTCCCACCCCACTCTCGCCTCTTATTAAAACAGTTGTTTGAGTAGGAGCCACACTTTGTATCAACTTAAACACTTCATGCAACTTACTTGAATTGCCTATAACGCCTTTGAAAGTACGCTCGGTAATGGCTTGTTTAAGCAAATCATTTTCTTTGCGCAATTCATCCAATGCTTCATGGTTTTTCTGTCTACGCCGCACAGCTCTTGCAATCATAGATCCCACTATAGAGAGCAATTGAATATTGTCATTGAAATTAGGTGATCCATGATATACTTTATGAATGCTAAGTGCACCAATTACTTCGCTTTTTTCTTTTAATGGTATACAAAGAAATGAAAC
>CAMTOV010000278.1 GCA_947074235.1 uncultured Bacteroides sp.
CGTCGGATTGTGGTTCCGAAGGTCGTGGGTTCGAACCCCATATTCCACCCCAAAAATAATTATGTATCCTGTAAGTTTCTTTACTTATGGGATATTTTTTTTATCAATAAACCCTTTAATTTATCATTTGCTATGGAAGGAAAGAAACTAACTCGATCTAGATCGAACAAAATGATTGCTGGAGTATGTGGTGGTATAGCCGAATACTTTGGATGGGACGTATCAATAGTAAGAATCGTCTATGCGCTTCTATCTATCTTTACTGCCTTTTGTGGTGCAATTGTCTATATTATATTATGGATAGTTTTGCCAGAAAAATAATTTTCTTACAAAAAACAAACGCTCCAACTACAATAAATTAGTTGGAGCGTTTGTTTTTAGCAGTTATAATAATCTTCTAATAGGCCTAATAAAACTCTAAATCAAATGCTTCTTTGAGTTGAAGTAAAGCACTGTTTTTTTGAGCCATCATTTGAAACTTCTCTACACGGCTAATAGGACGAGCAGTTTCGGCCACTTCATTCACACGCACCGTCATCCTCACTTTGCTATTCTTTAAATTAGCTCGCAGATAGTTTTGCAATATTGGAATCAACTTCGTAAAGTCCTTGGCCACCATTGCATTCTCTGTAGATACTTCAAAAGTAATTCCATCAGCCAGCAATATGGGGCGAATTACCTGCATTTGCTTAGCAACAGGATCTTGCTCTTTGGGCAACTGTGCGGCATAAGCCTGCCAATAGTAATTCAAATCTTTTTCGTTGAATATAAAATCTTCCTGATATTGTGTAGCATTTGTAGTTGAACCGACTGCCGAATGCGACACATTATTTGCATTATCATTTCTTTTTGGTGTTGCCTTAATTGACAAACCAATAGAAGAACGATTCATTACCGGAATTATCTTTTCAGAAACAGAAGATTGTTGTTGCGCAACACTAGGTTGAGGAACAGGCGCAGCATTAGTTGATTGCGCAGTATACGTTACAGGAGCATCCGATACAACAGATGCGGAGTTCTCTACCTTAGCTTGAGGCGCAGGTTGAGATGCACTCTGAGATTGCTGAGCATTTTCAGAATGGTTAAATATGGGTTTTAAAGTCTTAGTAGGGCGACGCCCACCACTCAAGTCATCACCTTCGATAGTAGATTGAGCAACTTGTATCAATGTTAGCTCTACAAGTAGTCTTTTATTCTTGCTCGCACGATAATTTAAGTCACAATCATTGCAAAGCTTTATTGCTTTATACAAGAAAGGAGTAGGACATTTTTGTGCCTGCTCTTGATAACGACTCTTTATACTAGCACCTACTTCGAGCAATGTTAAGGTAGAAGCATCTTTACTCACAAGCAAATCGCGGAAGTGCGATGTTAAACCCGAAATGAAATGACCACCATCAAAACCTTTCTTCAACACATCGTTAAATAATAGCAAGGCTTCGCTTACTTTATTGGCAAGAAGATAGTCGGTGAGGCGGAAGTAATATTCATAATCTAACACATTTAGATTGTCAATCACTCCTTGATAAGTGATATTTCCAGAGGTAAAACTCACTACTTGGTCAAAGATAGAGAGAGCATCACGCATACCACCATCTGCTTTGAGCGCAATCACATTCAAAGCTTCGGCTTCTGCATTGATTCCCTCAGTGCTAGCTACATAAGTCAAATGCTCAATAGTATCTTCTACACTGATACGGCTGAAGTCATATATCTGACAACGTGAAAGAATAGTAGGTAGAATCTTGTGCTTCTCGGTAGTAGCCAAGATAAATATAGCATGATGAGGAGGCTCTTCAAGTGTTTTCAAGAAAGCATTGAAAGCAGCTGTAGACAACATATGAACCTCATCAATGATGTATACTTTATATTTGCCAATTTGCGGAGGGATACGAACTTGATCTACCAACGCCTTCATATCATCAATACCATTGTTAGATGCAGCATCTAGTTCATGAATATTGTATGAACGTTGCTCATTGAAGGCTGCACACGATTCGCAAGCATTACAAGCTTCGCCATCGGCAGCAGGATTTAAACAGTTGATGGTTTTTGCAAAGATACGTGCGCAGGTAGTCTTCCCTACTCCTCGCGGTCCGCAAAACAGATAAGCATGTGCCAGCTTATTGGTAGCAATTGCGTTTTTGAGTGTGGTTGTTAGTGCTCGTTGTCCTACTACCGATTGAAAGGTAGAGGGACGATACTTTCGAGCAGATACAATATAGTTTTCCATATATCGAAAATCCTCTCTTTTATTGATTTGACTTTCTGCAAATGTACACAAAAATAGTATAAGTATAATCCTGTATTATAGAAGTTTTAGGGAAAGTATATTAACTAATTAATCAATAAATCCTATCTTTGCAATAAGATATTTAGTGTGTATGAATAGATTGAAAGTCTTTTGGAGTTTTATACGCGGTCATAAGTACATTATCACGTGTGTCATTTTTGGCGTAATCATTGTTTTTTTAGACGAAAACAGTTTTATACGCCGTATGGGATATAATAGAGAGATTAGTCAACTTCAAGAGGAGATTGAAAAATATCGTGAAGAATATAACGAAAGTACCAAAAAGTTAAACGAACTAGAAAGCAATCCGGAAGCTATAGAGCAAATTGCACGCGAAAAATATCTGATGAAAAAGTCTAATGAAGACATTTACGTATTTGAAGATTAAAGTATGAAGCAATTTATCCATGCCCTATTTTTTGTAGGTGCTATAATGGCTCTAGTGGGGGCCGTGTTATATATGACAGTTTGGCGCGAGATAGCCCCTTATCTCTTTACGGTGGGTGCAGGTTTTGTAGCTCTTGCCCAAATCAACACTCCTACTCATGGCAACAGCAAGATATTAAAAAGACTACGCATCCAACAAATATTTGGTGCATTGGCCTTAGTCTTGACCGGGGCATTTATGTTTTTCACGAGCAACAATGAATGGATTGCATGTCTTACCATTGCTGCTGTTTTAGAACTCTACACCGCATTTCGTATTCCACAAGAAGAAGAGAAAGAGAAGAATAAATAACCACGATACATATAGATATAAAAAAGCGACTTCATAAAATTATGAAGTCGCTTTTTTATATCTATTTATTTGAGTTGGTTTTATTTCTTAGCCGCAGGATTGTATCTTGCGTTCAAACCATCTACAATTTCTTTAGTGATGTTCATAG
>CAMTOV010000279.1 GCA_947074235.1 uncultured Bacteroides sp.
ATTCATGGTGGTTTGATGCCTCCTGCTAAATATTGGAAGAATAAGATTGGCTACGTGCCATGCGATAAAGATCACGAAGCAGTAGCCAAAGCGCTAGAGTATGCTTACAATGACTGGTGTATTGCGATGATGGCCGATAGCTTGGGTGATCAAGCCAACAAAGAGCGTTATGATAAATTTGCTGAAGCATACAAGATTTACTTCGACCCAGAAGTAAGATTTATGCGTGGTAAAGATAGCAACGGCAACTGGCGCACTCCTTTCAACCCTCGCTCTTCTGAACACAGAAGTGACGACTATTGTGAAGGAACTGCTTGGCAATGGACATGGTTTGTGCCTCATCAAGTAGATGGTTTGGTAGAACTAATGGGCGGCCGTGAAGCGTTTATTGGTAAGCTTGACTCACTCTTTACTGCCGATTCTAGACTAGAAGGTAACTTAGTATCGAGTGATATTACAGGTTTGATTGGTCAATATGCTCATGGCAATGAACCTAGCCATCATATTATTCATCTTTATAATTATGTAGATCAGCCTTACAAAGCGCAGGAGCTTTGCGATAGTGTGATGTACACTCTTTACTTCAATGATCCAGATGGATTATCGGGCAATGAAGATTGCGGACAAATGTCGGCTTGGTTTATTATGAACGGTATGGGATTCTATCAAGTTTGTCCCGGAAAACCTGTTTACTCAATTGGTCGTCCTATGTTCGATAAATCTACTATTAAACTAAAAGATGATAAAGAATTTGTTATAATAGCTCACAACAATAGTCGTGAAAACAAGTACATCCAGTCGATGAAGTTGAATGGCAAAGTACTTGAAGAACCATTCTTTACTCACGATGATATTGTGCAAGGTGGCACACTGGAGTTTGTAATGGGTAACCAACCAAAGCTTCCATAAATCAATCTCTTTTATACAATGATCTAATATAACTCCCTAAGAATATGAAAGCTTAATTTGGTGCTAGCGTTTTCTTAGGGAGTTTTTATTTATAAACACCTCCTTTTATTATGTTAAAACACTTCACAAAATTACTATTACCCTTGTTGGCGCTTGCTATTTTCACTGGTTGTAGCAAGACTATTGAGCAAAATCGTATTATTCCATTACCACAATCCATCTCTTATTTTGATGGGACTTTTCAACTGTCTGCTAATAGTTATTTCTACACTAATTTAGTAGGGCAGGATAGAGTTGAATTTGCCGATTATTTAAAAGAATCTCCCTTTGCACTACAACAAGTTGATTCCAAAGAACAGGCTAAAGTGGTATTTGAAATTTCAAACACGCTTCCCGACTCACTGCAAAAAGAGGGAGCTTACCTACTCAATATTACTTCAAAACAGGTACAAGTTGAGGCTACCAATCCAGCCGGACTGTTTTATGCCTTTCAATCTCTTTTGCAACTAGCACAAATCGAAACCAATGGCAATGCTAGCTTTCCTTTGGTCGATATAGCCGATTATCCACGTTTCAACTACCGTGGTTTGCATCTCGACGTTTCAAGACATTTCTATACCAAAGAGTTTATCAAGAAGCAACTCGATGCGATGGCCCGCTATAAGATGAACTACTTTCATTGGCACTTAACCGATGGAGCAGGTTGGCGTTTAGAGATTTCTCAATATCCTGAGTTGACTGAGATTGCTGCTTACAGACCATACGCCAACTGGAAAGAGTGGTGGAATGGTGGTCGCAAATACTGCCATTATTCTGACTCAAATGCCGTTGGTGGATATTACACCAAGCAAGATGTGGAAGAGATTGTAGCATACGCCAATCAACGCCATATCACTGTTATCCCCGAAATAGAAATGCCTGCACACTCCGAAGAAGTTGTGGCTGTATATCCTCAACTCTCCTGTACGGGACAGCCCTATACCAGTGCAGAGTTTTGCATTGGCAAAGAAGCCACTTTTGAGTTTCTTCAAAACGTATTGCTCGAAACCATCGACATGTTCCCTTCTGCCTATATTCACATTGGGGGCGATGAAGCAGACAAACGTGGTTGGGCGAAATGTAAAGATTGCCAAAGACGTATGAAGGAGGAAGGGTTGAAAGATGTAGATGAGTTGCAAAGCTATCTGATACATCGCATTCAAGACTTCTTGTCGCAACAAGGCAAGCGCATGATTGGTTGGGACGAAATACTCGAAGGAGGGCTAGCACCCAATGCCATTGTGATGTCTTGGCGTGGAGAAGGTGGCGGAATTGAAGCCGCAAAGAAGGGCCATCAAGTAATTATGACTCCTGCCGAGTTTTGCTATTTCGATGCCTATCAAGATGCACCAGTTTCGCAACCCGAAGCTATCGGAGGATACTTGACGCTTGATAAAGTTTATTCGTACAATCCTGTACCCGAAGAAATCAAAGATAAATCAGATTTAATACTAGGAGTGCAAGCTAACACATGGACCGAATACATCTCTACCCCCGAACATGTAGAACACATGATCTATCCCCGCTTGCTTGCCTTGTCCGAAGTAGCATGGACTCAAGTGGATAAGAAAGATTGGGAATCATTTAGAGAAGGAGTATTGAAAGAAACAGCGTGTCTTCAAGAACAAGGTTACTCACCTTTTGATTTGAATCATGAAGTAGGCGAAAGAACTGAAGCCGTAACTCCCATAGAGCATCTAGGCAAATCAAAGAAAGTAATCTATAATACTCCATATTCTCACCACTATGCTGCGGCAGGCGATGAGTCGTTGACCGACGGATTGCGTGGTGGATGGAGCTATCACGATAAACGTTGGCAAGGTTTCTTGAATACCGATTTAGATGTGATTGTTGATATGGAAACTGTTACTGATATCACTGCTATCTATGCCGAATTCTTACAATTATCAGGTCCTTATATTTGGTTGCCAACCAATGTGATTATCTCTGTTTCCACTGATGGCAGTGAATATACTCAGTTGAAAACTATAGAAAACGACATTCCGACCACTTATGATAAATACATTGTAGTTCCATTTGGGTGGGAAGGAAATACACAAGCTAGATTTGTTCGCTATCAAGCTACATCGTGTGGTATAGATGGCGGTTGGTTGTTTACTGACGAAATTGTGATTAAATAATCGATTTAGATATCTCTTATAAATAAGGCTGTCCTGTTGGGCGGCTTTATTTATTTAGCGGAAAAAGTGAACTAAAAAGT
>CAMTOV010000280.1 GCA_947074235.1 uncultured Bacteroides sp.
ACTACCTCTAAATACTACATTCCTAGTGGACGTTGTGTGCAAGCCATCGACTATGGCCGTCGCAATGAAGATGGTAGTGTGGCTCGCATTCCCGATAGTTTGACTACTGCCTTTAAAACAGCTGCAGGACGTATCGTGCGCGATGGTGGTGGTATTACTCCAGATATTGAAGTGAAGCAAGAACGTTTGCCCAACATCCTATTTTACTTGATGCGCGATAACTTGATGTTCGACTATGCAACTGATTTCTGCATTAAGAACCCAACCATTGCGCCGGCTGAAGACTTTGTGTTGACTGAAGCTGATTACGAAGACTTCAAGAAGAAGGTGAAAGCTGCCGATTTTAAATATGATCAACAAAGCGAAAAGGTATTGAAAGCACTCAAAGAGGCTGCTGAGTTTGAAGGCTATATGTCCGATGCATCGGATGAGTTCGCTCAATTGGAGAAGAAGCTATCGCACGATTTAGATCGCGACCTCGACTACTTCTCAAAGGATATCCGCAAGGCTATCTCACAAGAGATTATCAAGCGCTACTACTTTCAAAAAGGAACTATCATTGAGCAGTTGAAAGATGATGAAGGGTTAAATGAGGCGATTAAGATCTTAATCTCTCCCGAAGCGTATAAACAAAAGCTGACTGTTGCTCCCGGTGTATAAACAGAAAAGCCAACAAGTAAGAATTGATTCTTAACCACAATATTGAGGTAGGCGAGTGAGATAACATCACTCGCCTATTTTATTTTACACAACTAATCAGTACTTTTGCACTCTATCATCAAGCAAAAGCACATGCATAGATTAAAACTCTATATTGTTTCCCTCCTTTTACTTCCTCTACTCAATGTGGTATGTGCCACACAGATTGAAACGCTGAACTTTGGTTATGGCGCCAATCAATACACCTCTATTTTACAAGATGAAAAAGGATTGATGTGGTTAGGCTGCAATCGCGGACTGTTTTTCTATGATGGTTATCAAGCGCACCCTTTTTTGCTAGACACCTATATCTACTCCATTGTGCAAGTAGATGATGATTTGCTTTGCTTTACCGATGAGCATGGTGCACACTTCTTACAACTCTCTACCGAGCAACTTATTCCTACTGCCTTATCGAATGCCGACTTAGGGCAGGTACGTGCTTCTTATGCTAAAGATGGAGTGGTGTGGCTCGGCTCCGAGAAACTGGGGCTGATAGTCTACGATGCAAAGCAAGATACATGGAAGACGATCCATCAGAATAGTGGTGAGGTTTACTCTATTGAACAGGGGGATGATAGAATGTATGTTGGAGGCGAAAAAGGGTTGGGGTATTATGATTTGAAGAGTGATACCTATCATTCTATTGAACTGCCTCCCTATAAGACATCCGAATTAGTAAACTCGTTGCTTTGGGATGAGCAACGTGGTTGTTTGTGGCTAGGAACTATTGGAACGCTCTACAGTTATTCGCCCAGTCAACATGAGTTTCGCAAGATAGATGTGAAGCCTACTAGTTTTAAATGTATGACGTTCAATGTGGATGGAATGCTTATGGTGGGAACAGACAATGGCTTGCTGGAGTATAACCCGGAGCGAGATGCGGCTACCTATCGAGAGCACGATGTACGCTATCAGCATAGCCTCAGTAGCAACATTGTGTGGGGTATCTACAAAGACCGTGCGCACAATATCTGGCTAGGCACAGACCAAAGTGTATCGCTTCTTAACTATTCGCCCTACTTTCGCTATGTACCTATACTCTCACTTACCGACCAATCGTCGCTACCTACCAGCGAAGGCAATCATTTTACCAGCATCAAGAAAGATAGTAAAGGCACCTACTGGTTTGGAGGCACCAATGGGCTTATTCGTCAATCGACCGATGATTTCCTTTGGTTCAGAACGGGCAATCCACAACATATACTACCGCACAATCGCATTCGTCGTATCTATGAAGACAAAGAAGGGCAGGTATGGATTGCTACCGATGAGGGCGTGTTGCGATACAATGAATACACCCGTCAGTTTGTGCCCTACCAAATAGTAGATACCAGTGGCAATGCCAATGCTACTTGGGCATACGATATTGTAGAAGATAACAAAGGACGACTTTGGGTGGCCACCTATTCAGGCGGATTGTTTGTGATGGATAAGCAAGCGCTGATAAACAATCGCCAACCTCATTTTGTAAGCCCTACCATCAAGGAGATAGCTACTGGAGCCGACCATCTGCCCAATCATGTATTCTATATCATCGAAGATAAGAAAGGAAACCTTTGGTTGGGGCATCGTCATGGATTGTCGTATGTTGATACCGAGACTCTTCAAGTGGAAGAAGTGCCAATCTTGAATGAGCATGGCGAACTAGGCAGGAGTTATATCAATAACCTCACTATGGGCGAAGATGGCAACCTGTGGTATACCATAAAAGATCATCTTGTAAAAGTCAACATGGCTACGCGAGAAGTGTCTTTGCTTGCTGTGCCTTGCATGGGCAATGATGTGGTGCGCACCATGGCTTATCGTGATGGCTGTCTTTGGATGGTAATGGCCGACAAAACTATTCTATTTGATACTCGCACCTTGACTTGCAAGGAGTTGCTTCTGCCCAACAATAATTACCAAACCATCTACTATGATAAAGAGAACTCCGAACTTATCTTCGGAGGGAATGATGGTTTGCTGTATGTGCAACCCGAGATTGGGGTTATCAACGAGAAGTCATACGGCACACAAGTGGTGTCGGTGCTCAGCAACAACGAGCGCTTAAAACCTAATATCGATTATTTGCGTAAAGAGTATAGCGGAAAAGAATATGATAGCTTCGCACCCTCCATCCTGCAACTAACTCTCGAAATATCTGATTTCTCTTACTCAGAAGCCAATACTCTGAGTTACCAATATCAACTCGAAGGTTATGATGACAAGTGGATATCATTATCGCCCGGCAACAACCGCATTGTCTTTCTGAATCTATCACCAGGCAAATACGAGTTGAAGATGCGCAATGGTTTGGATAGTGAGGTGATATCTTCTTACTATTTCGAAATTCGTCCGCCTTGGTATATGACCATTTGGGCATACATGCTTTATGCTCTCATTATCTTAATGGCATTGGTGCTACTGATAAGATTCTTATTCAATAAAAACAAGAAGAAATACGAACG
>CAMTOV010000281.1 GCA_947074235.1 uncultured Bacteroides sp.
CCGTTGCGCCCCAAGTCGTTGCCTACATAGATATTGAACTTCTTCTGAAAGGGTGTATAATCGGTGGTTTGTGCGTGGGCAGTGGTTGCTACTGTAGCTAATAGCGCTATAAATAGATGCTTAAATATTCTCATGAGTTGTTATTGTTATAAGTTGATTTTAAATCCGGCATTCACCTTCACGCCGTAGTACTCTACTTGCATGGTGCGAGCCGATGTGCCTTGGTAGTAGCGAAGCGGTTGGTTCAATAGGTTGTTGGCTTCGGCATAAACCGTCATTTGGCACTTCTTGCCAAAGGTGTAGCTAGCGTTGATGTCCATGTAGTTCACCTTGTCGTAGTAGCGATCGTAGAAGGTGCTGATACCCATCTCATCAATAAAGCTCGATGCAAAGTTGTAGCTCAAACGAAGGCTCAATCCTTTCTTCTCGAAGAAGAGCGAAGCGTTAGCTGTGTGTTCAGGTGAACCCGGAAGACGCAATCCGCTTTCGTTTTCGCGACCCTCGAAGTTGAAGTCTTTCACCGCACTATAGGTATATGTATAGTTTCCGTAGAAACCGATGCACTTCAATGCCGGAGCGATAAATCCAAAGTCACGTTGGTATCCTATCTCTACACCCGCCAAGTTTGCGTTGCCCGAGTTGCGTGGTTGCGAAAAGCTGGTGTAGATAGCATCTTCGTACTCGTAGTTTCTAAACGTGTGGTCTACAATAAAATCGTCAATGCGCTTTGCAAACAACCCTGCGCTTACCAATCCTACACTCTCGAAGTAGTACTCACCACTTAAATCGAAGTTGTACGAGATGGTTGGCTTCAACTCCGGATTGCCCATCTTGATGGTATTGTCACCTGTATTGATATTTACACTAGGCACTAAGCTTGAGTACTTAGGGCGAGCGATGGTGTTGGTAAATGAAGCTCGCACGTTGAAGTCGTTGTTAACCTTATACTTTACAAGCAAAGACGGTAGTACATTGGTGTAGCTATCTTTATGCTCTTTGGTAGGAGTGATGGTCTTGTCGCTCGCATTGTAGCTATTACCCGAATACTTGATATGCGTGTTCTCAATGCGCACACCTGCCATGAGGTCCCATTGCTTACCAATCTTCTGGTCGAAGCGAACGTATCCTGCCGTTACTCTTTCGTGAGCGTTGTAGTTGCCGGCAAGCTCTTTAGTTACCAAGCTCTTCTCAAACAGCTGTTCGTTAGCAAGGTCTAGGCCGCCTAGATACTTCTTATCTACATACTCGCCTGCTTTATATTGACTGTCCGGCATAAAATCGCTCTTGGTTTCGTTTACCAAGTTTTGAAGCGTTACGCTGTTAAACTCCTTTTTATCGAGTGGGGTATATTCGTAAAACTGCTTGTCTTTGTCCTTGCTCTTGTCAACCATCTTTGCTCCGAAGCGCAGTGTGTTGCCATACTTGCCTTTAGTGATTGGAAGCTTGAAGTTGGCCGTTAGTTTCAAGTCCGTTTCTTTAATGTGTTGATTGCTTTCAGTAATCTCTTTCAAGCTGAATGAGTCATCAAGCGTCATGGTAGAACCCTCGGTTGGTGTATAGAGTGGTTTGCGTTCGTTGCTCAAATCGGCAATGAAGTTTTGCTTCTTCAACTGATAGTCGATGTAGCGTTCGGTAGGGCGATCTTCGCTAGCCTTGGCATAATTGGCATTCCAGTCGAAAGATAGCTTGCCAAACAGGTGCTCGCCACCCAACGTAAAGTCCATGGTGCGTTGACGCTCCAAGCGGGCATTTCTGATATCGGATGCGCCACCTTTGGTTTGCACACGCACAGTGGCTTGGTTGTTGATAGAGCAGTAGTCATTGCCATCCGCATCTGTCTTCAGGTTGAGGTCTTTCAATGAAGTGCGGTAACGGTTTTCCCAGTCGTTGCGGTTATTGAAGATGCCTTTAAAGAATAGCTTATTGTTGTCATTTATCTCCCAATCTAATGCAGCTGAGTAGCTTTGGCGCTCACGAGTCACATAGTATTGGCGAATTTGGTAATCAGTCAAACAAAGCTCGCTTGTCTTTGCATCTTGATCCCATACAAACTCTACATTGTCCGAACCCGATGGGGCATTTTGATAAGAGGCTGCCAACATGATGCCCAGTTTATCGTTAAAGAAGCGACTGCCATAAGTCAATCCTAAGTTGAGTTGAGCCTTGTTGCTAATCCAGTTGTAACCGGTTCCCACGGTAGCAGCTATCATCTGCTTGTAGGGTGAGTTTTTGGTCACTAAGTTGATAGAGCCTCCAATGGCATCTGCATCCATGTCGGGAGTCACCACCTTGTTTACCTCGATGGTCTGAATCATGTCCGAAGGAATTAAGTCGAGCTGCACGTTACGAGTGTCACCCTCTGCCGATGGGATACGATTGCCATTGATGGTTACCGAACTAAGATCGGCCGATGTGCCACGAATCTGTCCGAAGCGAGCCTCGCCTTGGTCGTATTGCACGTTGATGCCCGATATACGTTTCAAGGCATCACCAATATTTGAATCTGGGAACTTGCCCACTTGGTCGGCAGATACTATGTTTACAATACCCAAACTGTTTTTTTGTGAATTGATGGCTTTGCGTTGTCCTTGAAATGCGCCACCTATCGTCACCTCTTGTAGTTCCAGTCCCTCGTTGAGTATGAAATCGCGGTCAAGTGTCTTGCCCGATGGCACGGTGATGGTTATTTCGTGTGGAGTATAACCCACGTAGGTTACCTTTACCACATAGTTGCCCGGTGCTAGGTTGGGGAGGGTGTAGAATCCGTTCACATCGCTGATAACCCCCGTGTTGAGCTTCTCAATATAGATAGAAGCGCCGGGTAGGATTTGCTTCTCCGTGTCTACGATGCGTCCGCGAACGCTACCTTGTCTTACACTGTTTGAGTCTTCGTCGGCTATCGCCGAACTGCTAATGGTTGCCATAAGAAGTACGGCAGAGATTAGCTTGTAAATCTTTCTCATCGATTTGTATACTGTGTTAAAATTTGCTGCAAAGCTACTCCTACTATTTTGCAGGAGGTTTACAGCAATTTTAAAAACACACGACAAAGATACTACAAACGTGTTACGAGGGCTAAGCCTTTTTGCACAACACCAGCACCCGCTTATCATTGCTTAGTGTGGTAGC
>CAMTOV010000282.1 GCA_947074235.1 uncultured Bacteroides sp.
GTCAAGCCCATGGAGTAAAATGTTGTAAATGCAAAGATATGAATTCTTTCGACACATCATCTTCTCTCTTCACAATTTTTTATTTTAAGAGAGATATTTTGCAGTATAACATCTGTATAGCATTCTAAAAATAAACATATTTTATCTTGTATTCTTATACATTCTACAGATAGAATGCAACAGTTATCGTCCAAAAACAAATCATTTATCAAACAAAGTAAGTATGTCTATTAATTGCTCATTGGCTATTATCTAAAAGAAGTTAATAAAAGCATGAACCAACCAATCTCAACAATTGTTTTAATTTCAACAACTTTAAGAATAAGAAGCACTTATGGAAGATCAAACAACAGCTCAAGGCCAACCTATTCAAAAGAAAAAGAGCAAAACCAAAATCATCGTATTAATTATTACACTTATAATTGCCATCGTGTTAGCAGTGCTTTGGTGGATTAATTATAATAAATACATCACCACCGATGATGCTAATCTCGATTCGTATCGAATTGATGTGGCTTCGCAAGTGAGTGGTAGGATATCTCGCTTATTAGTACAAGAGGGAGATACGGTTAAGGAGGGACAACCGCTTTTCGAAATAGAAAGTGCGGCTATGCTTTCTCGGCGGATGCAAGCAGAGGCTCAGTATGCGCAACTAATGGCTCAGATAGAAGTGGCGAAAATTAATGTAAAAGAGGCGCGAAAAGATTATGAAGTAGCTGTTTTATCCGAAGGGCTAAGCAAGCAAAACTATGAACGAGCCAAAGCTCAATATGCTGGTGATGCTGTGCCACTTGAAACGTTGCAAACGATGGAGGAGAATTGGAAATCATCTTGCTTGCAGGTTGAGATTGCACAAAATAGAATTCAATCGTCGGAAGCAACAATTGAGGCTACCAAGCGCTCGGCAGATGCGGCTCTTGCTAGTGTTGAAACAATGGACACGGATTTATCTTATTACATCATTAAAGCTCCAGCAGATGGCACTATTGGCAAGCGATGGAGTTTGGCAGGCGATATGATATCGGCCGGGCAAACTGTGTTTACACTCAATAAAGGCACTGATATGTGGGTAGCAGTATATTTGGAGGAGACCAAGTTTAGTAATGTACAAATGGGACAAGAGGCTAAGTTTACACTCGATGCATACGATAAGCTTACCTTCTATGGGCACATCTATTATATAGGAGACAATGCAGCTTCTGAGTTTGCATTGGTTCCGCCCAACAACGCTTCGGGCAATTATACAAAAGTAACTCAACGCATTCCTATCAAAATTTCAATTGATAAAATAGAGGGCGACAGCAAGCAGAAAGCAAATATGAAGCTTATTTCAGGCATGTCTGCCGAAGTGCATATCATCAAATAATAGGGAGCTATGGAAACCCTTAGCAAAAACCTACCCAAAGAATCTTCAAGTTATAAATGGTTTATCTTGGGGAATGTGATGATTTCTACCTTTATGGTGGTGCTCGACTCTACGGTTGTAAACACAGCACTACCTAATATTATGGGAACTTTGGGAGCATCGATGAATACAGCCGAGTGGATACTCACAGGCTACATGCTTTCTATGGCTACTGTCTTATCTACCACAGGATGGTTGTCCAATCGGTTTGGCTATAAGAATGTTTTTATCGCCTCACTCATTATATTTACCTTTGGTTCATTCATGAGTGGTAATTCCTCATCTATTGGCGAGTTGATTTTTTGGCGAATCATAGAGGGGGTAGGCGGTGGATTGCTCATGCCCGTAGGTATGTCTATCATTACTACCGTTTTTCCACCCGAACAACGAAGCATGGCTCTTGGTTTTTGGGCCATTGCTTCTGCTGCTTCCGTTTCATTTGGCCCGATGATTGGTGGCTATCTGGTAGATAACTTCAATTGGAATTATATATTTTATGTCAATATACCTATAGGTGTATTGTGTGTTATCGTAACTATCGTTTTGCAAAAAAGATATGAGCATGAAGGTAATTTAAAATTAGACATTCCAGGGTTGATAACTTCTTCTCTTTTTCTACCTATATTTCTTTATGGATTATCACAAGTCAATTCATCGACCAATCCCGAAGGATGGAGTAGTCCCATCGTAATGGGATGCATGTGGATTTCGGCGGTATCGTTTATTCTATTCATTTACTTTGAGTTGAATACAGAAAATCCATTAATTGACTTACAAATATTTAAAGACTGGAAGTTTAGTATAGCCAACTTAGTGACATTTGTATTTGCTATAGGTATGTTTGGCAGTACATTCTTGATTCCGCTGTATATGCAAGATAACTTGGGTTATTCTGCGTTTGAAGCCGGATTAGTATTTCTTCCAGTAGGTATGGTGCAAGCTATTTGTTCGCCTGCTGCGGGAAGAATGGCACAATCGATAGATCCGCGCATCATTATTGTCACCGGTCTGGTTATGCTCGCTGTTAGTTTTTTCGTGACTAGCGAATTCACCTTGCAGACAGATAGGTCTACCATTATAGCTAGTCTTATATTAAGAGGAACAGGTATGGGAATTTTGTTCCCTCCGCTGCTAGGAGTAGCTTTAGATGGAATCACTCCTCAACAAATGGCGCAAGCATCTAGCCTTACCAATATAATACGCCAGGTAGGTGGTAGTGTTGGAGTTGCTTATTTTACCTTTTTACTTACCATACGCCGCAATTATCATACACAGATTTACTCCGAAGAAATAAACTATTCTGGTGAGACTTATCGCAGCATCACTAGCCGTCTCTCTGAGTTCTTCTCATCAGTGGGCTCCGACACACCATCCAGTGCTATGTCACAATCTAAAGCATATTTGATAGATTGGCTCAATACTGAGGCTTATATCAAAGGTATCAATGATGATTTTTTTATTGGTGGTATCATTACCGCAATCGCCATCATCCCTGTATTATTTCTTACAAAAAAGAAAAATCAAATAAAACAGAACTAAATATGAAAAAGTTGAACTGGACAATCACAGTATGTCTTCTTGCAACGAGCATTGTAGTAAGTGGACAGCATTTAGCCGACTCACTCTCTATGCATATGGTTGTAAATAGAGCATTAGCGTGCTACCCCACTGTGCAACAAGCCGAAGAAGCCGTACGATCGGCACAGATAAATAA
>CAMTOV010000283.1 GCA_947074235.1 uncultured Bacteroides sp.
CAAGTGCTTCGTCCTTCGTCAGGGCTCACCACCTTTATGCAACCCGAAGTATCTTACGAACGTGGCTATTGTCGCCCTGAGTGTACTAGATGTTCGGATGTTTGTCCTGCCGGAGCTATTCAGCCCATCACACGCGAAGACAAATCATCTACGCAAGTGGGCCATGCGGTGTGGGTAGAGAAGAATTGTGTGGTACTGACTGATGGGGTATCATGTGGCAACTGTGCTCGTCATTGTCCGGTAGGAGCTATCCAGATGATAGTGATGGATCCTGAAAGCTTGGATGCAAAAGAGATACCTGTAGTAAATATAGAGCGATGCATTGGTTGTGGAGCTTGCGAGAACCTATGTCCCGCTCGTCCATTTAGCGCCATCTATGTAGAGGGGCACTTGCAACATAAAACCGTATAAGAAAGGAATAAAGATATGTCTAAAGATAAGAATCAAGATAAAAAAAATATGGATCGTCGCCACTTCTTCAAGCTATTGGGTGGTGGGGCGATAGCTACTACTGCTGCGGTGGTAGGATGCGACTCAAAACGATCGGACAGTAGAGGTGGCTCTACGCTTAGTGAAGTGCCTACCGATAAAATGACTTATCGCACCTCTTCGGCTTCGGGCGATGTGGTTTCGGTATTGGGATATGGCTGCATGCGTCTGCCAACTAAGCCTGCCGAAGGTGGAGGTAACCCGGAGATAGATCAGGATATGGTAAACACGCTGACCGATTATGCGTTGGCGCATGGGGTGAACTACTTTGATACTTCGCCTGTTTACTGTCAGGGATTATCAGAACGCTCTACAGGGATAGCGCTCAGTCGCCATCCACGTGATAGTTATTTCATTGCTACCAAGCTATCCAACTTCTCGCCCAATACTTGGAGTCGCGAAGCTTCTATCAATATGTACAACAACTCTTTCAAGGAGTTGCAAGTAGACTATATCGACTATATGCTACTTCATGCTATCGGACTAGGTGGTATGGAATCTTTGCACAGTCGCTACCTCGATAATGGCATTCTCGACTTCTTAATGGAAGAGCGTGAGGCCGGGCGTATTCGCAATTTGGGCTTCTCTTATCACGGCGATATTGAAGTGTACGACTATTTGCTAGCTAATCACGACAAGTATAAGTGGGACTTTGTGCAAATTCAGCTCAACTATGTAGACTGGCAACATGCCAAAGATGTGAATCCACGCAATACGGATGCTGAATATCTATATGCTGAGCTAGCAAAACGAGATATACCGGTGGTGATTATGGAACCATTGTTGGGAGGCCGTTTGTCGAAGTTACCCGATTACTTAGTGAGCCGCTTGAAGCAGCACGATAAGGATGCCAGTGTAGCTTCATGGGCTTTCCGCTATGCAGGCACACCTCCCAAAGTGCTCACTGTGCTTAGCGGTATGACTTATATGGAACACCTGCAAGAGAACATTCGTACTTATTCACCATTGGTAGATATCAATGAAGAGGAGAACGAGTTGTTGATGTCTACAGCAAACATGATGATTGATTATCCGTTGATACCTTGTACGGCTTGTCAGTACTGTATGCCTTGCCCTTACGGTATCGATATACCTAGTGTGTTTCAACACTATAACCGCTGCGTTTGCGAAAGCAATTATCCCGAAAGCAGTCAGGATGCCAACTATCGTAAGTCTCGTCAAGCCTTCTTGGTGGGATACGACCGCATGGTGCCAAAGCTTCGCCAAGCCAACCACTGTATAGGGTGCGACCAATGCTCGCATCACTGTCCGCAAGCCATCAAGATACCGCAAGAGTTGATGAAGATTGATGACTATACAGAGAAATTAAAACAAGGAATACTATAAAATTAGAATAATATGCAGACTACCACATTACAGCTCTATTCGTTGAGCTACAATCAAGCAAAAACATACCTGATGGCTGCCGCATTCATTGCAGGCAATATGTTCTTGCCACAGCTTTGTCACTTCGTTCCGCAAGGTGGATTTATCTTTTTGCCTATCTACTTCTTCACGTTGATAGGTGCCTATAAGTATGGTTGGCAAGTAGGGTTGATGACTGCTATCTTGTCTCCAGTGCTCAATCATGTACTCTTTGGAATGCCTCCAATGCCAGTGTTGCCGGCTATCCTCACTAAATCGGTATTCTTGGCTATTGCTGCGAGTGTAGCTGCTCATCGTTTCAAAAAGATATCGATTGGTATCTTGGCAGGCGTAGTATTGGCCTATCAAGTATTTGGCACATTGGTAGAGTGGGCCATCATTGGCGACTTTATGAAAGCCATTCAAGACTTCCGACTAGGCATACCCGGTATGTTGATTCAGGTAGTTGGTGGTTACTTTGTTATCAGCAAGTTGATTCGCAAATAAGGTTGAAATGGTAAGTGGCAAACAATGTATGAATGCCGATTGTTACTTGTTCTTTTATAAGTGATTATGAGCACTAAAATAAGTATTCAAGGAGCTGTAGGAGCATTGGATGCCATTCTACAAAAGCCATTGTTGCAACCGGGACAGAAGTGTCCGATTGTCATCATCATGCACGGGCTAATGATGCGTAAGGAGTTTATATTGCTTAAGAAGCTGGCCGATAGATTGCAACTGATTGGCATAGCTTCTATCCGATTCGACTTCAACGGTCATGGCAAAAGCGATGGGGAGTTTCAAGATATGACAGTCCCTTCAGAGATGGATGATGCACGAAGTGTTGTTGACTATGCTACGAAACTCGATTTCGTGGAGAATATATCCTTGATGGGGCACTCATTGGGTGGAGCAGTGGCAAGCATGTTGTCCGGAGAGTTGGGGGCAGATAAAATAAAGAGTGTAGTTTTGATGGCGCCAGCCGCTGTTTTTAAAGACCAAGCTCTCGAAGGAAATATACTGGGTGTACCATTCGATCCTCTCAATATACCCGAATATGTAACTGTATATGGGCGTAAAATAGGAAAAATGTATTTGAAATCGGCGCAAGATATGTCTATATATAAAGTTGCTGCTAAATATAGTGGTCCTGTATGCATCATTCAAGGAAAGAAAGATGATTTAGTGCCTTATAAATATGCTGAGAAGTATAACGAAATATATAAAAACTGTGAGTTGCA
>CAMTOV010000284.1 GCA_947074235.1 uncultured Bacteroides sp.
TCTCTACCCATGTATCCACCGAGTGAAATTAGCCAAGAACCCCAAATAAAGAATTGTAGGAAGTTCATTACAATCAGTCGTAACTTGATGCTCATTTTCTTTTTATATTTATAATGTGTATTTTATGTAACTGCAAATATAATGAATTCCATAAATTACGCATAAAAACAAGTGGAAAAGAGGCAATTAAAAAAGAAGAAGGATAGTTTGAAAGGTAAGGGCATAAAAAAAGGGTATCTATCCCAGACACCCAATCTTTGTTAACCTTAAATCTAATACCATGAAAAACACATTGCAAATGTAATGGTTTTCATGTTATACAACATCATTTATCTCTAAAAAATGCATCAGGTTAACTATTATTAACTTTATTATCTCTTTAAATCTATTATAGAGGCTTATTCTACGTACAAAACGAGTCCTTTTAGGTATTCACCTTCGGGATGATATATGTTTACCGGATGGTCTGCCGGTTGAGTAAGTTGGTGTAGAATGCGCACATTGCGACCCGACATAGCTGCTGCAGTAAATACAGCAGTGCGGAAATTGTCTTTGCTTACAACTTGCGAACAAGAGAAAGTAAATAAGATGCCACCGGGTTTAATTTTCTCAAAAGCCTTGGCATTTATCTTACGATAACCTTGGAGTGCATTTCGTAATGCATCTTTGTGTTTAGCAAACGCAGGAGGGTCAAGAATAATCAAGTCATATTGATCTCCCATGCGGTCTAAATATTTAAAAGCGTCTTCGGCATAAGCAGCATGTCTTTCATCTTCAGGAAAGTTCAACTCTACATTCTTGTTTGTTAAATCAATTGCTTTGGCCGAGCTATCTACCGAGTGCACTAGATTTGCACCACCACGCATAGCGTAAAAAGAGAAACCTCCTGTGTAGCAAAACATATTCAGCACGCTTCTGTCTTTTGAATATCGTTCAAGCAAAGCACGGTTTTCGCGTTGATCAACAAAGAAGCCTGTTTTTTGTCCTTTCAACCAATCTACATGAAACTTTAATCCATATTCAGTTGCTATGTTGTCGCTGCTTCCACCTTTAAGAAAACCATTCTCGGGAGCAAGATCTGCTTTGAAAGGGAGTGTTGTTTCCGATTTATAATAGATGTTTTCAATCACACCATCCATAACCTCCGACAAGGCTTCGGCAATATCAAGACGGTCAACATGCATTCCTGCCGAGTGAGCCTGCATAACTGCAGTCTTTGCATAAACATCAATAATAAGTCCTGGTAGGCTATCACCCTCACCGTGCACTAAACGATAGGTGTCATTAGTTGGGTTTTCGGCAACTCCAATGCTTTTGCGTAAATCATATGCCACTTCCAGTTTTCTTTTCCAAAAATCTCTATTAATAGGCTCTTGCTTAAATGAAAGAACACGAACTGCAATGCTGCCAATTTGAAAATGGCCTTTAGCTATAAATTCTTTCTTAGAGGTATATACCTCTACAACTTCTCCTTCTTCGGGCTCGCTGTCAAAACGTGCAATAGCTCCAGAGAAAATCCAAGGATGAAATCTTTTTAATGACTCTTCTTTACCGGGTTTTAGGTATACTTTATGCATATCTTTATATTATTCTATTTTTATTTATTCTTCAGCCTTATGTAGTGGCGCTATTTCAAAATTACCTGTCAGTTTTAATTCTTGAAGCAGATTATAGATGTTTAAACATGCCCATGCATCAGTAGCTGCATATTGCTTTTGCCCATCACTTAAAGTTTCTGCCTCCCAATTGGAGAGTTGTTGCGATTTAGAGATGCGCTCTTTAAATAGGAGTGCATAAATCTTTTGTAAACTTTTGTCTTGAATGCCAAAAGCTCTTACATATTCTTGTAACTCTATACACCCTTCTTCATTGAATGTTCCACGTTTGCGCAGCATCATGAAATCATCACGTAGTGATAATCCTACTTTTAAAACATTAGCATCTTCTAAAAAACTAATCAATGATGGGGTTAAACCAATAATATTGAGTCGAAAAAGAAAACAGCAATCTGCCGAAGCAACTTGTAGGAGTGCAACTTTATGAGATTGTCCCTTTTTAAAGGATGGACGTGTTTCGCTATCAATACCTACTAGGTGCTGAGACTTTAAGAAATCTATTGCTTTGTTTGCTTCCACTTCATTCTGAATAACATAAATGTTTCCAGGGTAGGTGGCTTTAGGCAGTTCCTTTATTTGTTCTTTATTAATTGTTCTCTCTATTATCATCTTTGTGGAAGATTATTCATGAAAATGGTCGATATAATCATCGTCATCATCATTTTCATTTTCATTAAACTCTTCATCGCTTTCTGATGGTGAGCTATATTTTACTTCGTGTAATGCACGAAGGGTATTAACAAGTTTTTGTCCCCATAGCGATTTGAAGTTCTCTTGACAAGTAAACAACGCATCGTTCATAGTTTCGTTCAACCCGAGCTGAAAAATAAAGATAAAATCACGAATATCTTGATAAATATCAGCTAAATCTTCCGAAATATTTTTCCCAATGGGTTGGTCGCTATATATCATATCTTCTACAAAAACGTCTAAATAATCGTCTTTATCGGCCAATATAGCAGAGAGTTTTGCACGTAAGCTCTCATACTGATCTTCTGTTACATAATTTTCTAGTGTTTCATCACTAAGTTGTTGAAAACTAGGTAGCAATGATGCTTTGAGATATAGTAAAGGCAAAATTTTAAGGATTTTGTCTACAAACTCAGAACGATTTATTAGCTCTTGGCGTTCCAAAAATGCGCAGTATTCTGCAGCAACTGTCACAAATTCGATGACATTTTTATCGAATATAGTTTGACTTTCCTTTTTCATACTTAAAAATTAATGGGCAAAGGTACTAAAAAAGCACGTAAACGATAGTTAATAGTTTAGTTTATATTTAATAAAGCACTTGTAGTGTGTGCGCTAAGCTTCATGTTTGTTCTTGTTGTGTATTGTTTTAATAGTTTATATCCTATAAATAGATGACAAATAACTCCCTCTTTTTATTTATAAATACTGCTATGCATGTTATAGTTATTTATAACTACTTTCTTTT
>CAMTOV010000285.1 GCA_947074235.1 uncultured Bacteroides sp.
CTATCGACCAATTCCACCCTTCTCGTATGGCCGACCGTATCTTGGGTATGGGTGATATCGTATCTTTGGTAGAGCGTGCACAAGAGCAATACGATGAAGAAGAAGCAAAACGTCTTCAAAAGAAGATTGCTAAAAATCAATTCGACTTCAACGACTTCTTAAGCCAAATAGCTCAAATCAAAAAGATGGGTAATTTGAAAGACCTTGCTTCAATGATTCCGGGTGTTGGCAAAGCTATCAAAGATATAGACATTGATGATAATGCATTCAAAAGCATCGAAGCTATTATTCACTCAATGACTCCTGCTGAACGTAGCAATCCTGAATTGTTGAATGGTTCACGTCGTCAACGTATTGCTAAAGGTAGCGGTACTACTATCCAAGAAGTAAACCGTTTATTGAAGCAGTTTGAACAAACTCGCAAGATGATGAAGATGGTAACCGGCAGCAAAATGGGCAAGATGATGCCTAAGATGAAAAGATAAACAAACCACTTTGTTTGCATAATATATAAGGAGAATATGGTGATTTACTGTATTCTCCTTTTTTATTGTTTATGTTTCGCCGAGTTTCATCAAGGCGAAACAAAAGTTTCATAAGGGTGAAACAAAAGTTTCGTAGGCATGAAACAAAAGTTTCACCACTATGAAACTAATTGAAAGGCAGTGGGTAATCAATCAAATGCATAAAACTCTCCTTTCTCTTTATAATATTACATTCAATTTGTAGAGTTCGGCAAATTGTTTTACTTTTGTTCATCACAATAAAAATACTATAATCAATATGAATCTTATCGACGGTAAAGCCATATCGGAACAAGTGAAGCAAGAAATTGCTGCTGAGGTGGCTGAAATAGTGGCTGCGGGAGGCAAGCGTCCTCACCTTGCTGCAATATTAGTGGGTCATGATGGCGGAAGTGAAACATATGTAGCTCACAAAGTAAAAGCATGCGAGGCATGTGGTTTCAAATCATCACTTATTCGATACGAAAATGAAGTGACAGAAGAAGAGTTGCTAGCTAAAGTAAGAGAATTAAACGAAGATGCAGATGTAGATGGTTTTATTGTACAACTGCCGCTGCCTAAGCATATTTCTGAACAAAAAGTAATTGAAACGATTGATTACCGCAAAGATGTAGATGGATTTCATCCAATCAACGTAGGACGTATGTCTATTGGTCTACCATGCTATGTATCGGCTACCCCAAACGGTATTTTGGAATTGTTGAAACGTTATAATATTGAGACTTCGGGCAAAAAATGCGTAGTGCTTGGCAGAAGCAACATTGTGGGCAAGCCAATGGCAGCGCTTATGATGCAAAAAGCTTATCCGGGCGATGCCACTGTTACAGTATGCCACAGCCGTTCTAAGGATTTAGTAAAGGAATGTCAAGAGGCTGATATCATTATCGCTGCTTTGGGACAACCCAATTTTGTGACTGCCGATATGGTAAAAGAGGGTGCAACGGTGATTGATGTAGGTACTACTCGTGTGCCTGATGCCAGCAGAAAATCGGGATTCAAGCTTACAGGCGATGTGAAGTTTGACGAAGTAGCTCCAAAATGCTCATTCATCACTCCTGTGCCTGGTGGTGTAGGACCAATGACTATCGTTTCGTTGATGAAGAACACGCTATTGGCCGGCAAAAAAGCTATATACAAATAAAACAATGCAGCTAGGAGCGATAAACTCCTAAGTATAAAATACACACGGCTTATAGGTGTAGGCATCTTCATAAATGTCACTCCTTTAAGCCGTGTTTTACTTTAAATCTATTATGAAGACGTTACTACTATCATTATTACTCTGCCCCATCCTATCGTGCAACTCGCAATCTCAAGTTGCAAACGATACCATTCTTACATCAGATAGTATTCAACCCAAAAGCTCAATCACCCTACTATTTGCGGGCGATTTGATGCAACACCAAGCTCAAATAGATGCTGCACGTGTGGGAAATTCTTACGATTATAAAGAATGCTTCAAGCACATAAAAAAAGAAATCAGCAAAGCAGATGTGGCGATAGCCAACCTAGAAGTGACACTTGGTGGAAAACCCTATACAGGTTATCCAGCCTTTAGTGCCCCCGATGAATTTCTGTTCGACATAAAAGATGCCGGATTTGATATATTGCTCACTGCCAATAACCATTGTCTTGATAGAGGAAAGCACGGGTTGGAGCGCACCATCATGATGCTTGATTCATTATCTGTAGATTATCTTGGAACATATATCAATGAAGAGGAGCGTAGTAAAAAACACCCTCTTATCATTGAGCAGAATGGATTTCGCATTGCCTTACTCAATTATACTTACGGCACGAATGGGATTCCTGCAACACCGCCCAACATGGTGAACTTTATCGATAAAAAAGTAATGAAGCAGGATATAGAGCAGGCAAAAGCGATGCAACCGGATGTAATAATAGCCAATATGCACTGGGGAGATGAGTATGTTTTCTTACCTTCTAATGGACAAAAGGAACTTGCCGATTGGTTATTGTCTAAAGGTGTAGACCATGTGATAGGTTCGCATCCACACGTAGTGCAACCCATGGAGCTACGCACAGATAGCATCTCAGGCACACAAAACATCGTGGTTTATTCTTTGGGCAACTTCATATCGAATATGTCGAAAAGAGGAACAGATGGTGGATTGATGTTTAAAATGACATTGGAAAAAGATAGCATGACTAGAGTGACTGATTGCGGATATAGTATGATATGGACAGATCGCCCTGTGATATCGGGGAAGAAAAACTATATATTGTATCCAATTAATATTCCGGCTGACTCCTTAAACCAAGCGTCACGTAACAAATTGAGTATCTTTGCGAAAGACTCAAAAGAGCTTTTCGACAAGCATAATATTGAAATAAAAGAATATACTTTCTACTAAAAAAATCAGCAGAAAGTTTGGAGATTAAAACAGAATACGTATCTTTGCACCGCGTTAGAAAAGAACGCAACATGGTGGAATTAGCTCAGCTGGTTAGAGCGTCGGATTGTGGTTCCGAAGGTCGTGGGTTCGAACCCCATATTCCACCCCAAAA
>CAMTOV010000286.1 GCA_947074235.1 uncultured Bacteroides sp.
AAACAGAAATACTCAAAACTGGGTGTTATATCTACAAAATGAAAACACAAACATTCATTTAAGATACAATTCAAACGATTAAACTATAATAATCAAACATTTAGTTAGCAAGTCATTAAAAAACGCTATAACATATTGCTAGTTATATGCCCCTATTTAACTAGCTAAGCAGTCATTTTTGAGCCAATCTTTACACCCCAGCTGCTAATTCGCAAATCTTTTGATAGTTGGCTCTAGATATTTTGAAAAAGATTTTGCCAACTCGTTTAACTTTGCGAAATTTGCAAGGCTTTTTTACATAAATTAAGAGGTAAAAAGATACAGCTCGAACCTCAAAATAGAGTAATCTTAATAGGTTTTGTGGCATTGCACTCTAAAATAACAACCAACAATAGTAGATTTTATGTAATAAGCATATTTATAGTAATCTTTTGTTTTAATAAGTAAAGAAAGAATTATGGCAGACGAAATGATGGTTAAAGAATTGGAGCAAGTAGTAGTGCGCTTCTCTGGAGACTCCGGAGATGGAATGCAGCTTGCCGGTAACATCTTCTCGAATGTGTCGGCTAACGTAGGCAATGACATTTGTACATTCCCAGATTATCCGGCAGACATTCGCGCCCCACAAGGGTCATTAACAGGTGTTTCGGGTTTTCAGGTACATATTGGCGCAGGCAAAGTTTATACACCTGGTGATAAATGCAACGTGCTAGTTGCTATGAACCCCGCTGCACTCAAAACACAAGTTCAGTTTTGTCGCCCCGATGGTTTGATCATCACTGATAGCGACTCTTTCGGTGCAAAAGACTTGGAAAAAGCACTTTTCACTACCGACAATCCTTTTGACGAGCTAAACATTGTACAAGATGTTCTAGAAGCACCTATTTCTTCGATGTGCAAAGAGAGCCTCAAAGACTCAGGTCTAGACAACAAGTCGATGCTTCGTTGCAAAAACATGTTTGCCTTAGGTTTGGTTTGCTGGTTGTTCAACCGCGACGTGAAGATTGCAGAAGACATGCTACGCGAGAAGTTTGCTAAGAAGCCACAGATTGCCGATGCAAACATCAAGGTGTTGAACGATGGTTATAACTACGGTCACAATACGCACGCTTCTACCTCTACCTATAGAATTGAGAGCAAAGAGCCTAAAGCAAAAGGACTTTATACAGATATCAACGGTAACAAAGCAACAGCTTATGGCTTGATTGCTGCTGCCGAAAAAGCAGGACTTGAGTTGTACTTGGGTTCATATCCTATCACTCCGGCTACTGATATTCTTCACGAATTGGCTAAACACAAATCGCTTGGTGTGAAAACCGTGCAATGCGAAGACGAGATTGCCGGTTGTGCTTCGGCTGTAGGTGCTGCCTTTGCGGGCGACTTAGCTGTAACAACCACATCGGGCCCTGGTGTTTGTTTGAAGAGTGAAGCGATGAACTTAGCAGTTATTGCCGAACTTCCTTTGGTAATTGTGAATGTGCAACGTGGTGGTCCTTCTACAGGTCTTCCTACCAAATCGGAACAAGGCGACTTGCTTCAAGCGCTTTATGGCCGAAATGGTGAGAGCCCAATGCCTGTGATTGCCGCTACATCGCCAACCAACTGCTTCGACTCTGCTTATATTGCTTGTAAGATGGCAGTAGAGCACATGACTCCGGTAATGTTGCTAACCGATGCCTTTATCGCTAACGGTTCGGCTGCATGGCACTTGCCTAAGTTAGAAGAATACCCAACTATTACTCCTCCATACGTAACACCTGATATGCAAGGCAACTGGACTCCGTTTAAGCGCAATGACGAAACGGGTGCTCGCTACTGGGCAGTTCCTGGTACAGAAGGTTTCATGCACCGCATCGGTGGTTTGGAAAAGAGCAATGCTACAGGCGTTATCTCTACCGATCCTGAAAACCATGACTTAATGACTCGCTTGCGTCAAGCTAAGATTGACAAGATTGCTGATACCATTCCTGCACTCGAAATTGAAGGTGATAAGGATGATGCCGACTTGCTAATCGTAGGATGGGGTGGCACATACGGCAACCTTCACGCAGCTATGGACGACATGCGCAACGAAGGTCGCAAAGTAGCGTTGGCACAATTCCAATACATCAATCCATTGCCAAAGAATACAGCAGAGGAATTGAAGAAATACAAACGTATTGTGGTGGCCGAACAAAACCTTGGTCAGTTTGCAGGCTACTTGCGCATACAGATACCAGGCTTGATGGTAAGCCAATTCAACGAAGTAAAAGGTCAACCATTTGTAACTGCCGAACTTGTAGAGGCATTCACTAAATTATTGGAGGAATAAGAAGATGAGCGAAACAACATATACAGTACAAGATTATAAGTTCGGACAACCACGCTGGTGTCCGGGATGTGGCGACCACGCTTTTCTGAACTCGATGCACAAGGCTATGGCCGAGATAGGCAAAGCGCCTAAAGACATTGCCGTGATTTCGGGTATCGGCTGTTCTTCACGTCTACCTTATTATGTAAACACTTACGGTTTCCACACCATTCACGGTCGTGCTGCAGCTATTGCTACAGGTGTGAAGGTGGCTAACCCAGAGTTGACCGTATGGCAGATATCTGGTGATGGAGATGGTTTGGCTATTGGTGGTAACCACTTCATCCACGCTGTTCGTCGCAACATCGACATGAATATGATGCTACTCAATAACCGCATCTATGGTTTGACTAAGGGACAATACTCTCCTACTTCGGCTCGTGGATTTGTGAGTAAAACATCTCCATTCGGTACAGTAGAAGATCCATTCTATCCTGCGGAGTTGACCTTTGGTGCACGTGGTCGCTTCTTTGCTCGCTGCGTAGCTGTAGACGGTGCAGCCTCAGTAGAGGTATTGAAAGCTGCTGCCAACCACAAAGGTGCTTCGGTAGTAGAGATTCTTCAAAACTGTATCATCTTCAACGATGGCACACACGAGAGTGTAGCTACTAAGGAAGGTCGCGCTAAAAACGCTATCTACCTAGAGCATGGCAAACCAATGATCTTTGGTGCCGACCGCGAGTTTGGTTTGATGCAAGA
>CAMTOV010000287.1 GCA_947074235.1 uncultured Bacteroides sp.
ATTCACGATCGTCTGGCATGCGCGACCACATCCATAGGTTATTTCCATTTACATATAGACGCAAATCACCCAAACCTATTTTCTTCACCCAATTATTGGTAAATGTATAACCCACTTCAATGTTTTTCAAACGAATATAAGATCCATCATACATATATCGCGTTCCATTAATAAATCCATTTGGAGTAGAGTTCCAGCGAGGAAGAGGCACATTGCCTGTTCCACTCTCTGCATTCCAGTATGAGCCTTCGTCAAAAGCCACATTCAAGTTACCATTGAATGTACTAAACGAAACATAACGATTTACATTTGATACACCATACAATTGAACGAATCCAGTGAAACCTTTCCATTCAAAACCGATTGTACCATTGTAAGTATTTTGAGGAGTACCGGTAAAACCATAAGGAGCATTGTCATTCGTATCAATTACACCGTCACCATTATAGTCAATGATATTATATGATCCTGGTAGTTTTTGATTATCCATAGTATTATGTTGTGTACTACCATAGATTTCATCCCAGCTATTGATATAGCCATGATCTATATATGAGTGTGCTTGACCAATGGCATAACCTGCATTTTTCTTGTAAGCAGCAAGCAAGTCAGCATCATCATAACTCAAGATTTTATTCTCAGCATGTGTCATATTAAAGTTACCCCACAAGCGAAGTTTATTTGCAAACTCATAGTTAAGACGTAGCTCAATTTCATATCCTTTTGTTTTCACTCGTCCTAAGTTGGCTACTGGTGCAGTTGCTCCATAATATGATGGGATAGCACGATTACCACCAGCAACAAGAATGTCAGAACGTTTGTCGCTAAAGATTTCTACCGTACCTGCAATGATTCCTTCAAACAAAGAGTAGTCGATACCAAAGTTTGTCTTAACAGCCTTTTCCCAGTGTACATTAGGGTTACCAATAATTGATTCATAATACCAAGTATATGGACTCCTTTCACCTTGCATTGGATTTAATCCCATCAATGCAGTGCTACCATAAGCCCATTGTGTTTCGTAAAGCCAGCGACCAACTACGTTATCATCACCAATTTCACCATACGAAGCTCTTACCTTCAACATATCAACTACTTTACGCACTGGCTTAAAGAATTTTTCTTCACTAATCATCCAACCCAATGCTCCTGAGTTGAAGAAGTGAAAGCGATTTTCCTTGCTAAATTTTTCAGAACCATTGTAAGCGCCATTGTATTCCAAGAAATATCTATTATCATAATCATAGGTTACACGGAATGCCCAGTCTTCACGATAACTTGGGAATACACTACCACTAGCACGCTCATTGCGGTTGAACACGCCCATTGCAGCTATTGTATTCTTACCAAATACACCACCCCAGTTTACTTGAGCTTGATAGAACAAGTTGCGTGTAGTAGCCCAATCGGCAACCGAACCACCTTGAGTAGTCCATGCTATACCCTCTTGAAAGTCAAACTTATTATATCCATCAAATGCTTGTTTATAAAACACTTCTCCAGTTGCAGGATTAATCCATTTAAACTGCGTATCATTATAAAGGTCATTGATACCACGTCCTGCTTCAAAGAATGAATTATCCCAAGAGATTGTACCACGCACACTAAGACCTTTCAAAAGGAATCCTAGATCTTGCTCTAATGTAAAGTCAGTATTAATACGTGTGGTTGTTTTCTTTTCTACACCACTCAATGCCAAATTTACAACTGAGTTTGGTGCACCTTGAGTATCGTTAGGATAGTAACCCCAGCTACCGTCTGAGTAAACAGGTAAAAAAGCATCATTTGGCGTACTATAGGCTGCTTGCCATAATTGTGAAGCGCCAAAAGAGTCATCAGCAATATTCCAAGGTGTTTTGCGCACACCATGAGAACCCGAAATATTTGTTCTTAATACAGTAGTTTTCGTTAAATTAAAATCTAAGTTACTACGCACATTGATACGATTGTATCCATAACCTGCATTATATCCACGCTTATTGTCCCACTCTCTGAAAAGGTCGCCTTCGTGAAGATAGTCAATAGATGCAAAGTATTTTACTATTTTAGTACCACCCGATACATTCACATTGGCATTGTAAGACATTGCATGACCTTTAAACAAAGCATCTGTCCAGTCTACATTAGGGTAGCGTTCATAGTCTTCAAGGGTTGATTGATTACGATACTTTTCAATTTCCGATATTGGCATGATGTTATTCCATGAATCTGGAGATATACCCAATTCATTTTCAATAGCGACATTGCGTAATCTTAATGCATCGTAAGCATCATATTTACCAGGTAGCTTAGAAGCCATCTTAGCAGTCATGTTCACACCAATATCAATTCTAGCTTTACCTTCATTACCACGTTTCGTAGTAATCAAGATTACACCATTGGCACCTTTCACCCCATATACTGCTGTAGCAGAGGCATCTTTCAATACTGATATAGATTGTACAGAACTGATATCTACACTATTCATCGGACGCTCAATACCATCTACCAAAACAAGTGGATCACTATTATTCCATGAGCTTACACCACGAATTACAATTTGTGGTTCTTCTTCACCAGGCATCCCTGTACTAGCAGTAGTGATAACACCTGGTAAGTTACCAGTTAGGGCAGCACCAATATCCGATACCCCACCTGCACGTTCAAGCACTTTGCCCGAAGTTTGTGTAATAGCACCTACTACACTTAATTTTTTCTGTTGGCCATAACCTACAATAACAACCTCTTCAAGTTGTTGTGTATCATCAATCAACACGATTTTTAGTTTACTACCACCAGTCGCTTTTACTTCTTGAGTTATCATACCAATGAATGATACTACAAGAACAGACTTTGAATCGGGAACAGTTAATGCAAAGTCTCCATCCATATTTGTAATTGTACCTATTGAATTGTTCCCTTTAACTATTACCGTAGCACCGGTAATCGGATCACCGTTGTCATCAACGACAACTCCTCGCACTGTTACTCCCTGAGCCATCATCACCATGCAATTGAATAGCATTAATAGGAGTAGCAAAGGAATCTTCTGATTAATTTTTACTACATT
>CAMTOV010000288.1 GCA_947074235.1 uncultured Bacteroides sp.
CCCTAACGCACTTGTAGATGCTAAGGTGGTGATGTTCTCGGAATTTGAAAAGAATGAACTACGTGGTGGTGCAGATGGTCATGTATTGGCTATCAGCGACTACAAACCAGGTTCTGACTATGTGTATTATTTCGGTTCGGCATGGAGCAAAGCGGCTATCTCTACTATCAACCAATGGAATGAGTATGTAGCTGACTTCACAAAAGAAATTCGCAACCCATTGACTGTTACTTTGAAGTAATCGGTTGCACCAAATAATAATAGGAGAGGGGTATCTGTGACAATGTTTGCAGATACCCTTTTTTTGCCTGTTTACTTATTCCAGTTTGATTGTTTACATAAACAAGGTTATAAATCCTTCTCATTCTCTTCGGCTTGCTTGATATTTCGCATCAACCCGCTATACTTTGCCCGCTTCACAGCGCTGCCTTTAAAGATAGTGCGATATTGCTCTTCGGTCAGCTGATGCCAGTCTTCCTTCTTCATGGTAAGGAATGGAGCGTTGGGCTGTAGTTCTACTTCCATGCAAGGGCTAGCAAAACGATTCCACGGACAAGAACGTTGGCATTCATCGCAACCATACACCTTATTGCCCATTTTCCGTCCCTCAGTCGATGGAATGCGCTCTCTATTCTCAATGGTGAGGTAGGAGAGACAACGATTGGCATCGAGCCTTAAATGACCATCTAGCGCATGTGTTGGGCAGGAGTCTACGCAATTACTACAATTGCCGCATCGGTTCTCCATCGGAGTGTCATATTCACTCACGGCAGCATCCATAAATATCTCTCCCAAAAAGAAGCACGATCCTGCTTGTGGTATAATGAGTTGTGTGTTCTTGCCAATCCATCCCAATCCGGCTTTATATGCCCAATATCGCTCTAATACAGGCGCTGTATCGCAAAAAACTCTATAAGATATATCTATATTGCTCTGTTGGCGGATAAACTCAGCTAGAGCGTTTAATTTAGCTTTCATCACTTCGTGATAGTCTTTGCCATAGGCATACCACGCAAATTGATACTGATTTTCGTTTAATTGCTGCGCCGGATAGTAGTTGAGCGCTACGGAGATGATGCTCTTTGTTCCCTCCATCAGTAGGCAAGGGTTGAGCCTTTTGTCAAGATGATTGGCCATGTAGTGCATATTGGCTTGTTTGCCATCGGCTATCCACTGCGAAAAGCTGGAGGCTACATCGGGATGCACTGCTTCGGCCCGTGCTATGCCACAAGCAGAAAAGCCGAGGCGCAAGGCTTCGGCTTTTATATTTTGTGTGTCAAAACACCTTGAACTCATATCCTTCTTGTTTTAGATACTCGATGGAGCGGGGTAGTGCATACTGCAAGCAACCATTCTGCCACGACTTCAACGAATCGTGAAACGTGATGATAGAGCCATTACGAACAAACCGTTTCACATTCTCCAGCACCTGCTCGGGGCGAAGCTTCTTGCTATAATCACGGGTCACTAAATCCCACATGATAATTCGGAAGTGTTTTTTCAGCGTCAAGTACTGATGCATACGCATGTGTCCGTGGGGCGGTCTGAAAAGGTCTGTCTTCATCACCTCGTTGGCCTTCATGGTGTTTGCCAGGTAGTTTTTGGTACGATAATGCAACCCTTGTATGTGGTTGAACGTATGATTGCCAATGCGATGACCGGCATCTACTACTTGCTGATATGTATCAGGGTACTTACGGATATTATCGCCCACTAGAAAGAAAGTTGCCTTTATATCATACTCGGCCAGCAATTCCAATACCCAAGGAGTCACTTCCGGAATAGGGCCATCATCGAAAGTCAGATACACTGCTCTCTCGTTTGGGTCCATCCGGAAGATGGCATCAGGGTATAAAACTCGATAAAATAGTGGAGGTTGCTCAATAAACATAACTCTTTTATCTTATACCCTTCATGCGGTTTTTATACATCTCATAAAGTGTGTTCAACTTGTCGAGATATGCTTCTGTCAAACCAGACTTATGTTTCTCCATAATACGAATTTCTTCATTGAGTATAGCTAAATGATATTCAAATTCGCGCGAAGATACATAGAAATGGTTATCGCTTAGGCTCATATACCAAGTAAGATACTCTACTGCTTTATCTGCCAAAGCTTCCATAATTACATCTGCTTTGGCTGTTTCGCCAAGTTTGTAGTACGATTCTGCCATTTGCACAGCTCCATTTTGCCAATCGTATGGCACGTTATAAGCTGGTATTACCTCTTCTGCATAATTCAAGGCAGCAAGGGCTTTATCGTTTTTACCTTCTGCTATCAATTGTGTTGCCAATTGTGTGAAGATGCGGCGGTGAGTATAGGTCATGCGCAAGGTATTTTCGTCTAAGTAAATACCTGGTTTGTCGATGCCGCCAAACTTAAACTTATTCATCAAGTTGTCATACATCTTTTCGCTGTCGATAGTTGCACCCAAATCTTGAACGTTGAATGGAGTAAAGCGTGATGCCAACCCTTCTTGAATGAAGTGTTTATCCATTCCGAGGCGGTTGTCGCTACCTACTGTCACGGCCATGTACATAGGACGTTCCCAGTTTGAGTTGGCCAACATCTCAAGCATCATTAATTCACTCTTATAAAGTGCACGTTTGCCCTTCAAAGAGATGTGCATATAGTCGGGGATAGAGTCACCTAGCGCTTCTGGTATCATCATACCGCTGCGTCTTACCGCCTCCTTATCTATTTTAATCACAATGCTGTCGGTAGGGATTACTCGTAATCCTTCTTTATCTGAACGAACCCAATACTTCAAAATGTTCTTCAATTCGTATGGATTGTCGCCAAACTCATTGCGGATGTTTTGTGCTACCTCCGAATTGCCTTCGGCTTGCGCATACATAGCATCAATCTGCTGTCTGATTTCAGGGCGGATAGGCACGTATTCATTGGTTCCTTCTACGTATTCCACACGATCCCAAGTGATAGGAAGCGATGGAGAATCGTAAGCAGGACGTTTCATTTGGTCGATATACCAATCGGTTTGCAAGTAGCTTAGGTTAC
>CAMTOV010000289.1 GCA_947074235.1 uncultured Bacteroides sp.
AAAGACGATGTGAAGGAAGTAGGTACTAACTTTGAATGTGGTATCAGCTTAACCGGATGCAACGACATTAAAGTAGGCGACATCATCGAAACATACGAAGAAGTTGAAGTAAAACAAACGCTGTAATAAAGCACAGCGTACAAACATAATGAAAGGTGGTAAAGTGGTTTCGTAATTGTAACACCACCTTACCACCTTTATTTTTTATAATATGACGACAATTGACATTATTCTATGCGTAATCTTACTGGCTGGAGCCATCACAGGGTTAAATAAAGGGTTTCTTAAACAACTCGCCTCTATTGTAGGACTTATAGTAGGATTATTTGCAGCTAAAGCATTATACGGAGTAGTAGCCGAGAAGATTTCGCCCATCTTGGATGGTTCGATGACAGCGGCACATGTAATAGCTTTCGTAGGCATATGGCTCATTGTTCCGCTATTGTTTATATTTGTAGCCTCGCTATTGACAAGAGCAATGGAAGCCATATCACTTGGGTGGATAAATAGGATACTTGGTGCTGTTCTTGGAATAGTAAAATACCTTTTACTAGCAAGCATCGTCATTGTACTTATCGAATACATAGACCCTGATAATAAGTTAATTGATAAAACAAAGAAGGAAAATTCTGTGTTATACTATCCAATGCAGAAGGTTGCAGAATTATTCTTCCCTGCTGCTAAGAAAGTAACGCAACAATATATAAATGAACTTGAAATATAAGTGATGCAACAAGAAGAATTCAACAATAATAAGTCTGAGGCAAACAAACCAAACGAGTTTGTTCGTCAATTGGCAGACGAGAAATACAAATATGGCTTCACCAGTGATATTCATACCGAAATCATTGAGAAAGGGTTAAACGAAGATGTGATTCGTTTAATCTCGGCCAAGAAAGAAGAGCCTGAATGGCTATTAGAATTTCGCTTGCAAGCCTATCAATATTGGTTGACACTAGAGATGCCTACTTGGGCACATCTACGTATTCCGGAGATAGACTACCAAGCTATATCATATTATGCGGACCCAACTAAGAAAAAGGAAGGTCCTAAAAGCATGGATGAGGTAGATCCTGAGTTGATTAAAACATTCGATAAGCTAGGCATTCCATTGGAAGAACGCATGGCGTTGAGCGGTATTGCTGTAGATGCGGTGCTCGACTCAGTATCGGTGAAGACGACTTTCAAGGAAACGTTGATGGAGAAAGGAATTATCTTCTGCTCATTCAGCGAAGCAGTGAAAGAGCATCCGGATTTAATAAAGAAATACATGGGCTCGGTAGTTAGCTATCGCGACAACTTCTTTGCGGCGCTCAATTCAGCTGTATTCTCTGATGGTTCGTTCGTGTATATCCCTAAAGGCGTTCGTTGTCCGATGGAGCTATCTACTTACTTCCGTATCAATGCAGCCAATACCGGCCAGTTTGAGCGCACATTGATTGTGGCCGATGATGACTCATACGTTTCTTATCTAGAAGGCTGTACGGCTCCTATGCGCGATGAGAACCAACTTCATGCGGCTATCGTTGAGATTATCGTTCACGACCGTGCAGAGGTAAAATACTCTACCGTACAAAACTGGTATCCGGGTGATGCTGAAGGCAAAGGGGGAGTATACAACTTCGTAACGAAGCGTGGCAACTGCAAAGGAAAGGATAGTAAGCTATCGTGGACACAGGTAGAGACCGGCTCGGCCATTACTTGGAAATATCCATCGTGCATCCTTACTGGCGATAACTCTACTGCTGAGTTCTATTCGGTAGCGGTAACCAACAACTACCAGCAAGCCGATACGGGTACTAAGATGATTCACATTGGTAAGAATACTCGTAGCACGATTGTGAGTAAGGGTATCTCTGCCGGTAAAAGCGAGAACTCTTATCGTGGATTGGTACGTGTGGCATCTAAAGCAGACAATGCTCGTAACTATAGCCAATGCGATTCGCTATTGTTGGGAGATAAATGTGGTGCACATACCTTCCCATACATGGATATTCACAATGAAACGGCCCAGGTGGAGCATGAAGCTACTACAAGCAAAATCAGTGAAGACCAAATATTCTATTGCAACCAACGTGGTATCCCAACAGAAGATGCCATCGGTTTGATTGTAAATGGCTACGCCAAAGAGGTATTAAACAAGCTTCCTATGGAGTTTGCCGTAGAAGCACAAAAACTACTTGCCGTATCACTAGAGGGCAGTGTAGGGTAATTATTAATCAGAAAAAAGAAATACAATATAGAGATGAAACCAATGTTAGAGATAAAAGATCTTCATGCTAATATCAATGGCAAGGAGATATTGAAAGGTATTAACCTAACAATCAATCCCGGTGAAGTACATGCAATCATGGGTCCTAATGGTTCGGGTAAAAGTACGTTATCATCTGTTTTGGTAGGTAACCCAGCTTTTGAAGTAACTAAAGGTGAAGTAACCTTCCGTGGAAAGAATCTACTGGAACTATCTCCTGAAGATCGTAGCCACGAGGGTTTGTTCCTTAGTTTCCAATATCCGGTAGAGATACCAGGTGTGAGCATGGTGAACTTTATGCGTGCGGCAGTGAATGAGCAACGCAAGTACAAAGGATTACCAGCTTTGACAGCTAGTGAGTTCTTGAAACTGATGCGTGAGAAGCGTGCCATTGTAGAGCTTGACAACAAGCTGGCCAATCGCTCGGTTAACGAAGGTTTCTCGGGTGGTGAGAAGAAACGTAATGAGATCTTCCAAATGGCAATGCTTGAGCCTACATTAAGTATCTTGGATGAAACAGACTCTGGCTTGGATATTGATGCATTGCGCATCGTAGCCGAAGGGGTTAACAAACTAAAGACTCCGGAGAATAGCTGCATCGTAATCACTCACTATCAACGCTTGCTCGATTACATTAAACCCGACATTGTTCATGTATTGTATAAAGGTCGCATCGTGAAAACTGCCGGTCCTGAATTGGTGCTTGAACTAGAAGAAAAGGGTTACGACTGGATTAAGAAAGAGCTTGGGGAGTAGTTTTTTGA
>CAMTOV010000290.1 GCA_947074235.1 uncultured Bacteroides sp.
CTCCACACTTGGCTACATGCCTCTTGAGGACCACCCATACACATAAGCAATGCAGGATATTTTTTGTTAGGATCAAATTCGGGAGGATACAATACCCACGACATCATTTGTTTGCCATCCACAGTTTCAGTCCAGCGAGCTTCTACCTTACCCAACTTGATTTGTTTGAGTATATGATCATTCTCGTGAGTTAGTTGCTGTATGCTAAAGTCTTGTTTAGGGTCGATAATATATACATCTTCGGGCACCGATAATGAATGACGCAATGTTAATATCTTATCTCCAATCATCGAAATACCGAAATAGTCGAAATCACCCTCCGTGATTTGTGTAAAGTATCCCTTCAAATCCATGCTGAATATCGCTTGGCGTCCATGCCATACAGATACAAAATACAATATATCCGTAGCTCCCCAACAGAATTCAGAAACATCATTGTCGAAATTGGCTGTTAGATCAACCTTCTTGTGAGTTGCTAAGTCCATTAAGTACAACCGATTCTTGTCACTTTCATAACCATCATGCTCCATGCTTAGCCATGCCATGTATTTACCATCGCTAGAGAATCGTGGGTTCATATCATAACCCATATTTTGATCAGGATCACCCGGAAGCTTGTTTATATTCACCTCTTGCTTGGTTCCAATATCATAAATATAGATATCCGAATCAGTAGAGATTGTATACTCAAGACCTAATTTCTTTTTGCATGAGTAAGCAATTTTTTTAGAGCAGCTAGTCCATGACAACTCTTCCATGCCACCAAAAGGCAATAATGGAGATTCATAGCGAGTACCCTCTAATATATCAGTAGCTTTGCCTATAGCATCGCCGTCAAAACTAGCATAAAATGGATGAGGCACTACGTCTTGCCATTTATTCCAATGTTTATACATCAAGTCATTGGCCATTTTTGCCGTTGTCTTAGGCAAGTCCTTATAAACATCTTCAGGGCGATAGGCATAAGGCACATCAGATATAAACAAGATATTTTTATTGTCGGGTGCAAAAAGAAAGCTGTCAATGTCTTTATCAAAACTAGAAAGCTTCTTTCTTTCTGTTCCGTCGGCATTCATTTCCCAGATTTCGCTTTTACCACCTTCGTCACTGAGGAATGCGAGCTTGCTATCTCCTTTTATCCATTGCGGATTACTCTCATTGGCAGCGGTAAGTGTAATCAACACATCATTGCTGCCATCGCTATTCATTACATGCAATACACTGTGGCTATCATTTTCTTCAATGCTAGTATATACTACATTGTATGCTATTTTTTTTCCATCGCAAGAAGCAACGGCGCCGGTGATGCGTCCCATTGCCCACATTATCTCGGCGGTATATTTACCATCCGTAATTTGTGGGTTATGCTTGCCTATGATTGTTTTTGCTGTTGCGGCATCCTGAGTTTTATTATCACAGGATTCAAATAATAAGTTTGCCATAACAATATATTTTTTGAGGTTTTTTATTTAAGATATTTATCTAGCCATTTAAAGAAAACTCGGTTCCAAAGCACGGAGTTTTGTGGCTTGCTAACAAAATGACATTCATCAGGGAAAAATAAGAGTTCGGCATCTATTTTTCTAAGACGAGCAGCATTGAAAGCACATTCGCCTTGCGACACTGGAATGCGATAATCTTTATCACTATGAATAACTAGTATAGGCGTATCCCATTTATCGACGAATAGACTAGGAGAGTTGGCGAAGCTTCGTTTTGCTGGCGGATTATCTTTGGCCCAATATGAACCACCTTCATCCCAGTTTTCAAACCACATCTCATCAGTAGCCAAATACATTTCATCAAAATCGAACATACCATCATGTGCAAGGAAAGCCTTGAAACGTTTTTCATGATGTCCCGCAAGCCAGTAAACAGAATAGCCGCCAAAGCTAGCACCCACACAGCCGATACGATCTTTATCTATATACGATTCTTTGGCCATGTCATCTATTGAAGAGAAATAATCTTGCATGCATAGTCCACCGTAGTCTTTACTAACTTCTGCAGTCCACTCTCTACCAAATCCAGGGCATCCCCGTCTGTTAGGCATTACCACTACATATCCTTGATTAGCCATATATACGAAGTTCCACTTGTTGCTCCATATTTGGCTACAAGCCTCTTGTGGGCCTCCCATGCACATCAATAAAGCGGGATATTTCTTAGTTGCATCAAAATCAGCAGGATAAATAACCCAAGACATGAGTTGCTTGCCATCGACGGTTGTTGTCCAACGTTCTTTTACTTCACCAATTTCCAATTGATTGAAGATGTGATCGTTCTCATGCGTCAATTGTTGGATGCCATTATTATTTGATGGGTCGATAATGAATATATCTTCCGCCTTTCTCATCGAACGACGAATGCATAATACCTTATTCCCTATCATAGATGGATGCACATAATCATAATCACCTTCGGTAATTTGTGTATATTCACCATTGAGCTTCATGTTGAACATCAATGTGCGACCATGCCATACCGATGTAAAGTAGATTGTTTCAGTAGTATCATCCCAACAAATCTCAGCAATATCTTGATCAAAGTTCTTAGTCAAATCAGTTTTTTGATGAGTTGAAAGATCCATTAAGTACAAACGATTCTTATCGCTTTCATACCCATCATGCTCCATGCTAAGCCAAGCCATGTACTTACCATCTTTCGAGAAGCAAGGATTCATATCATATCCCATATTCTGATCGGGGTCTCCCGGAAGTTTACAAAGATTCACCTCCGTTTTACTTTCAATATTATACAAATAGATGTCAGAGTCGGTAGATAATGTATAAGCCGTGCCTGCTTTCTTCTTGCACGAATAAGCAATACATTTGCTATCAGGAGTCCAAGATAACTCTTCCATTCCGCCAAAAGGCAAAAGAGGAGATTCAAACTTAGTGCCCTCTAATATATCTGTCGCTACACCTACTGCATTACCATCGAATGCAGCATAAAAAGGATGCGGAACAGTTTC
>CAMTOV010000291.1 GCA_947074235.1 uncultured Bacteroides sp.
TGCTCTTAAGGGTATTCACCTCCATGCTTTCGGATGCAGGCGAGGTGTAGCTACCTCTAGTTACATTGACATGATAGAGATAGGTGGTTTCGGCAGTCAAGTCGTGCACGGTGTATTGAGTGCCCAGTACTGCGATATTTTGATTGACATGAATGGTATCGGATGCACCGGAAGTAATTTCTATATCATCGATGGCAAGATTGCCCGATGCTTTAGTAAACGTCAAGCGGATGGCTCTCACATCATCTTCATGAGCGAACGTAAGTTCGGGATAATACTTAGCCATATCTACGAATGGATAATTGGCCACCGTTTGCCAAGTGCTTCCCTTCATGGCATCTACCGCAAGATTGTTGCCCGCACCACTGCTTGGATAGCGATACATAAAACTAAGCTTGGTGATAGGTTCATCAAAGGTATTGGTTTGCAGATACTCGCCGGTATTCTTCAAAGCTATCGAGTTGGCAGATTTTCCAGAACTTGCAGTGGTTGTATAGTTGCCACTTGCCGTACCTGTCCATCCATCGGGTAGCGGCTTGCCATTGTTGCCCACCGCATCAAAGTCGAACACATCGGTAGATGAAGCGCTTTGCAATTTATAAATCGACAAAAGATGATCTTCGATATAGGGATTGTCTTCCCAGTTGGCAGTGAACGAGCTGCTCGTAATATCGGTAGCATCTAGTATCTGCGGAGCTTCCATATCGGTAGTGCGTAGCTGCACGGTGTTGGTAGTCTTCACATTTCCGCTAGGTTTCACGGCAGTAATGGAGTAGGTATAATACTGCATCGGTGTAAGGCCATCAACCTCGTAGAAGTTGTCAGTGCCTACCGATTTATCTTTTACCACGTAGGTGCTAGTGCTAGCATAGTTTATAGCGTGGCTACCCACTTTATCGAAATAATCTACAGGGTAGACATCCCACTCGTCAGCATCAAACTGGGTGGTAGGGTGCGTAACGGACGATTTGCGTTCAAAGGTTAGGTTCTCACCCCACATATTAGCATCGTTTACCACGCCCACAACTTCTATCTGTATGCCTTTGTGATAAAGCGCCACCGCATCATTGCCATTGAAGTTCATCATGGTATTATTAAGCTGATTGGCTTTGTCTTTCAGCGTTGTGTTGTTACATGTAGAGTGAACCACTACATAGGTAGCATTATGAGCCAACATGCCCGATAGCGTAGCCTCTTCAATGAAGCCTCCGAAACCATTGCTTTGCTTCATCAACGAATATTCTGATAAATCGATGGTAGCACCTGTGCCGTTGTATAGCTCAATGGCTTTGTTGTAGCTAGTACCCTCCACATAGCCCGATATCATCAAGTTGCCCGTGCGCATGTCACCTTGGTAAACCGATACTTTATAGTCGGTAGCGTCCGAGTCGGCAGTCCAGTGCAAGCGACCGCCCACAGGCGATACTTCATCGGCCTCGAACGCCATGAAGGTAGACGATGCGATGGCACTGATTGGAATGAGCACGGTAGTCAACCCGCTACTTGCAATGACTAGCGTATCGAGCGCCATGCCCGAAGCAGTTGGCGTGTAGGTAATGCCAAACGTAGTGCCTTCGAGCGCTTTCGATTTGGTTACCTTATTGGCTGGTAAGGAGAATTGCGTATTCACCTTGAGCGACAGGTTGATATCGGCGGTTAGGTTGGACGCTTGCAAGTCGAAATCATGGGTGCTGCTTTGCCCTAATATGATAATGCCCATATCGTACTTATTGCCCGCGCGTGGAGAAATCAAGAATGGGCTGTTTTCGTCGGGGAAAGGGTAAGCGATTGTTGTTTTGCTTCCCCAGATATAATCTACCAAATCGGGGTGGTCGATAAACGGATTACGGTTGCCTTGAATGCCATAAACAATCTCGTTGCGTGCCAGCTCCTTTTCGCTTACGGGGTCTTGCTCGTGCCACTCCATCAATAGCTCCAACGCCCACGATTGCCACACGGGGTAGGTGTTGTTGTTCATCATGGGTGAGTTCCAGATATTGGCAAAATCTTCGTAAGTAGTAGCCATGTAGAAGTACGAGCGAGCAAAGTCGCCTTTATACTCATCCGCCGGCTCAAAGCAGAGCCCTTGATAGGTAGTGCCGGCTATGTTGTAACCCACCTTACTCACTCCATTGCTGAATGTGCCACTACCCGACACCACTCCCATGGGGTAGTTGTTCTTTCGGTTGTTGGCAGTAGCATCCGATGGATAGAGATGAAACAGATCTTTGTAGGCCGCATTTTGCGTTCCGCCCCACCAGCTCTTAGGCAGTGAGTGCTCTATATTCATGCTTGCCACAGCCAAGTATCCATTATAATACCTCACTTCATCCGAGTACATATCCCACACTACTCCGCCCTCTTTCTGGTCGGTTTGATAGAAGCCCTCCCAAGTCTTTCCGCCACCACCTCCGTAGCTATACACAAAGGTAGGGTAAGATAATTCGCTCAATGAGGTTTTGAGAGTTGCGCCCGCTTTGCCTTTTGCAGCGTTGTAATATCCCGTAGGAACATCGGCATAGAGGTTGATGCAGTAGATAAATGCTATCGCTACTGCAAGCCAAGGTTTAAGTAATGTCTGTTTCATATCATTCATATTAAGGAGATAAATGTATCAAAAATTTACAATATCCCCAAACAACAGACTGTAATTATCTAGTTTTTAGGTTGTATAGCATTTAAAAATTGCATTTGATATCACAATGATATTACAAACCAAAAGAAACAGACAGCTTGACGTTAGGGCTAGTCAAACTGTCTGTGCACTTGTGCGGATGTAACACACGCTCATTGTTTGCCGCACAAGTATATTTGTATATAAGCTCTTAGTAAAGCAAGATGCCACCGTTTGGCTTGATGGTAACTTTTGCTTGTTGTTTTTTCACCTTAATCTCTTTGGTGGTGGTGTTTAGATCATCGCTTAGATACCTTACTTCTCGGCCATCGAACATAGGCAGAT
>CAMTOV010000292.1 GCA_947074235.1 uncultured Bacteroides sp.
TTGCACCGACACGAGGATTTTACCCGAAGTAATTGTAATATAGGATTTCTAATCCGTAAGATTAAAGGTATGATGTGAGCTAGAAAGTTGGACATATTATTGCTTACATCGTAAAATTTAATACGCATATAATAGACTTACACCAAGCATAAAAGCTATATATAGATAGTCTTAAACTCTTTGCATAACTGAAAGTTTTCACTATATTTGCATAATAGTCGTGTAACGCAAAATTTGAATAGTATTGTTTCTCAAAATGCAAATAATAGTATTACACTCAGAAATTATAGGATTATGGCAACGATAGCAGAACTTTTAGCTTCCTCTTTGAATGTGCTTAAACAAGTACAACAGAATGGCGATTTTACAATTGTCAAAAGTGGTGATATATCACCAACACATATAAAAAGACTTGTTAATAATAATTTCCTTTGCCCAATTATCAAGGGATGGTATGTGATTACTGATCCGAGAGCAATGCCTGGAGACAGCACAGCATGGTATGCCTCATTTTGGAATTTTATTACTCGATATGCAACCGAACGTTACGGGAATGAATGGTGTTTATCTGCCGAGCAATCGCTGGCAATATATACAGGTTCTACAATTGTACCCAATCAAGTGCTTATAAGAGCCCCTAAAGCCAATAACTATGTTGTGGATTTAATATCTCCAACCTCCATATTCAACTTAGGGGCAGAACTACCATCAAAGATTGATACCAATAATCCATATAAACTTAACCTTTACACTATTCACGAAGCCATAATTGTGGCAACGCCTACCATGTACAAAAATGATGCATTAACCATGCGAACTGCCCTTTCGATGGTTCGTGATGGTTCTGAGATTCTGAAAATCTTGGTTGATACCGGGCAGACTGTTCGAGCAGGAAGGGTTATTGGAGCATTCCGTAATATCGGAAGAGCAGATATCGCTGATGAAATTGCAGGAACGATGAAACGTATTGGATATGTAATTCAAGAAGAAGATCCATTTACTGAGATTATTAAAATCGGCTTGTCACCATCACCTTATGCCACACGCTTACGTTTAATGTGGAAAAAAATGAGAGAAGATGCAATAGCTAACTTTACTCGTCCTAAAAGTAGTTTTTCGCCAAATGAGTTTTTGGAACAGATGGAAGCTCAATATAAATTAGATGCTTATCACTCGCTGTCTATTGAGGGATATCGTGTAACAGACGAATTGATAAATAAGGTTCGGAGTGGAGCATGGAAACCGGATGGAGACGATGCCGATTCGAAAAACGCGCTTGCAGCTCGTGGATATTGGCAAGCATTCCAGGCCGTGAAAAAGAGTGTTTCAGATATTCTCAATGGCGATAATAGTGCCGATATTGCCGAACGCGATTTATCTGTCTGGCATAGTGAGATGTTTATGCCGTGTGTTGCAGCTGGTATCATCAAGCCGTCCGATATTGTAGGTTATCGTTCTCATCAAGTATATATCCGTAACTCTATGCACACACCGCTAAATCCCGACGCACTTAGAGATGCAATGACAACATTGTTTGAGTTACTAAAAGAGGAACCAGAAGCAAGTGCAAGAGCTGTATTAGGGCACTTTTTATTTACTTATATTCACCCGTATATGGATGGCAATGGTCGCGTAGGTCGATTTCTGATGAATACCATGTTGGCTTCAGGAGGATATGATTGGCTGATTATTCCTGTAGAAAGACGAGATGAATATATGACTGCTCTCGAAAAAGCCAGTGTAATAGAAGATATAGTACCATTTGCGAAGTTTTTATCAAGCATCTAATTAAGAATTTGAAAGATGGAGTTCTGAAAATATTAACTATTGATAGAATAAACAAATATAAATGATGGTCATTTGCAACTATCAAGAAATAATAAAGATACTCGGATTCGCATAAATTTTACTTCTTTCGAAAAATTCAAAGTTGTGAAAAGTATTTACTTGAAGCATCCTATAAAATATTGGGATGCATTACTCGATTTTTATATAAATAAGTATGGAAAAAGTGATTGCAAAAATGATATCAGGTGATGATATTAAACATATGTATGAAAGTAAAATAAAGCCTGGAACTTGTCCTATTTGTAATAATACAATTGAGAAAATACCCAATATCCTTTATGCTCGGCCTAGAAAAAAAGGAGATATCCTCTATACATATGATGGTTTTTCTATCGTTACAGAAAAGTTTAAAACCTTTTGTGAAGAGAGGCAATATCCCAACTTGGAATTTACTCCTTTAGAAGCTAAAGGCTTTTATTTTTTTATGCCGCAAGATATATACTTAATGGATCCAATTCGTAGAGGAATTCGTTTCATCAACAAAAGGGATTGTTGTGGTAACTATGATGATGTTATAGGTGCTACTCCTGGCTATACTGCCCCTGATTTTAAAATTGATTCTAATGATTTTATAAGAAGTACACAATATTATTTTGGTAGTGGTAGTAATAAAGCACCTTTCATTGTGATAGGCATAGAAACGGAAAAAGCGATGAAGAAATATGGTATTAAAGGATTGTCTTATTCAAATGTTTATTTATAAGGGTGGTAATGGAACTTGTCTACAATTCTGTGCAAACTATAATTAGGTTCGAGTTTTAATCGAACTTTAGCACTCGAATAAAACTTGAACCTACTGAATGATATATATACACCTCAATTCGCAATATATATTCTCGCTTTTTCATTGCTTTGGCTTTTCATGCCACAGTTATAAATAAGAAATATAGATATTTTTCTTATGTGACTATAATGATGAATTATTTCACTTATACCTATTAAGTGGAAACGGCATAGCTTAAATATAAAAGTAAATTAGTATTTAAATCAATTGTTTTTGTAATCTATTTAATTGGATATTAAGTCTATCCACATCATCACTCAATTTTAAATCTGTAATTCTAGCATAGAGTTGCGTAGTACGAATATTAGAATGTCCAAGCATTC
>CAMTOV010000293.1 GCA_947074235.1 uncultured Bacteroides sp.
CATAAAATAAAATATAGGTATAGTTTTTTATTAAGGGAAAATAGATTGTTTAGGGATTTTTCAGGATAACACAAGATTGTAACTACATTTTTACCATTTACCAAGTTCGCAATACTTTAAAAATGCTTTCAATAATTAAACCAATTAACCAGTTGTATAATTAAATCTTTTACCAAATGAGAAACATTTTTGTATGTTTTCATCCAATTGTTCTCCTTATTCTTTTGCTATTTGGCACCAACAATGTGTGGGGTCAGTCGAGCAAAACCGTAAGAGGGAGTGTTGTAGATGATTTTAACGAGCCCATGATTGGGGTGAGTGTAATGGTGCCCAACTCTACCGTGGGTACAGTTTCAGATTTAGACGGAAACTTTGTTCTGACCGTTACCAGCGATGTCCAAGAACTACAGTTTTCTTATGTAGGTTATATCACCCAAATAGCCAATATCACTACATCGCCTATGCGCATAGTGATGCGCGAAGATGCCCAAGTGCTAGAGAGCGTGGTGGTGATAGGCTACGGAACACAACGCAAGAGCGACCTGACAGGCTCTATCAGCAGTGTAAACAGCGAAGATTTTAATGGCGGATTAGTCAACTCACCTCAACAGCTTATCAATGGTAAGATTTCGGGTGTGCAGATTATGTCGGACGGCGGTTCGCCAACGGGTGGCAGTTCCATTCGTATCCGTGGGGGTGCATCACTCAATGCATCCAACGATCCACTTATTGTACTCGATGGTGTGCCTCTCGAAACTGGCGGCATCAGTGGTAGCGGTAACTTCTTGAGTCTTATCAACCCCAGCGACATTGAAAGCATGACCGTGCTAAAAGATGCCTCTTCTACGGCTATCTACGGTTCGCGTGCCTCCAATGGGGTTATCTTGATTACTACCAAAAAGGGAAGTGCCGATAAGTTTAAAGTGAACTTCACCACTACTCAGTCTGTGCAAACCAAAACGAACACTGCCGACATGCTCTCTACCGATGAGTTTGTGAGTGTTATCAAGGCACAGGGTTCTAACGACCAAATATCATTATTGGGAAATGCCTCTACCGATTGGAACAACGAAATATTCCAAACAGCATACGGCACAGATAATAATGTAAGCTTCTTGGGGCAAGCCGGCAACTGGCTTTACCGTGCTTCGTTTGGCTACTACTATCAAAATGGTATCGTGAAGACGGATAATGCAGAACGCTACACCGGTAGCATCTCTTTGAACCCATCCTTTTTCGACAATCACTTGAAGTTGGTGTTCAATGCCAAAGGAGCCATTAATAAGAACCGTTTTATAGGTGGTGTTATTCACGATGCTGCGGTTTTCAACCCTACATTGCCCGTTTACTCAGGTCGCGATGCCTTTGGCGGTTACACCGAGTCGCTCGATGAAAACGGTATTCCTTCGGCTACGTTGAATCCGGTGGGAGGTATCAACAACTACAAATCGACCGGCCACGTGAAACGCTTCATTGGTAATATTGATTTGGACTACCGCTTTCACTTCCTACCTGAAATGAAGGCGCACATGGCTGTGGGTTACGACTATGGCGAAGGTCAAGGTTTGGTTTACATCCCCGATGGTGTGGCGCAAGAGTACGAAACAGATGGTCGCAACTACAAATACGGTCCGCAAAAAAACACCAACAAGATGTTTACGGGCTATCTCAATTACAACAAATTCTTTGATGCTATAAAGAGCAACATCGACCTGACAGCTGGTTACGACTTCCAGAAGTGGGTGGCTAAAAACAACGCTTACGATATCACCAACGTATATGGCGACTCGCAAAGCTCAGTAGCTGCTACCGACTATCGTCATGCCTTGGTTTCGTTTTACGGACGTGCCAACCTATCGTTCGACGAACGCTACTTGCTTACCGCTACCGTGCGTGGCGATGCTACCTCTCGCTTCTCAAAAGACAATCGTTGGGGCACATTCCCATCGGTAGGTTTGGGATGGAGACTCAACGAAGAGGCTTGGATGAAAGGCTGCACCAAGGTAGAAAACTTAAAACTACGTGTGAGCTACGGTAAAACCGGTCAGCAAGACGGTATTGGCGACTATGGATACATGCCAATCTACTCTATCAGTCAGCCCGGTGCATACTACTATATGGGTAGCAACTACATCCCTATGTATCGCCCTGCTTCTTACATCAGCGACATCAAGTGGGAGACTACCACCTCATTTAACTATGGTGTAGACTTCTCTTTGTTCAACAATCGCTTCTCGGGTAGCTTCGACTACTACACACGCAAAACCAAAGACCTATTGGCCGAAGTACCTGTACCAGCGGGTTCAAACTTCAACACTCGTGTGGTATCTAACGTAGGTAATGTAGACAGCAAGGGGTTGGAGTTGACATTGAACGGCACACCCATCGAAACCAAAGATGTAGTATGGAATATCAGCTTCAATGCTACTTGGCAAAAGATGAAGGTGAAAAACCTATCGCTAGTAAAAGGTACTGAAGAACTGAACACATTGGTAGGCCCCACACTCGATACTTACAATTTCCAAGTATTGACCGAAGGATACGAACCCTATATGTTCTACCTATATCATCAGTTATACGATGAAAGCGGCAAACCCATCGAGGGCAAATATGCCGATATAAATGGGGATGGTCAGATAAATGAGAAAGACCGTTATCGCCATAAATCGCCAGCTCCCGATTATATCTTGGGACTTAGCTCAAGCATCCGCATCAAGAAGTGGACAGTTGGCTTTGGTATGCGTGCCAATATAGGCAACTATGTGTACAACGCCAATGCCATGAACATGGGCGCTTGGGAAACAGTGAGCTACAACAAGTATCAACTCAATAACTTGAACCGTAGCTATCTCGATACAGGTTTCCAAGAAAGACAGCGCTTGTCGGACTACTACCTAGAGAATGCCTCTTTCTTGAAGATGGACAACCTCAATGTGGGTTA
>CAMTOV010000294.1 GCA_947074235.1 uncultured Bacteroides sp.
CACCTCTGCCCCATCTACCGTAAAGCGATTGATTTGTGGAAAATATTTTCTGATATCCTGTCCGTCTACATTGCCATAAACAGCCCGTAGAGGCCTGAAGTCGGCCAACTTTTGAGCCAATTCGAGCGAGCCGATATCGCCTACGTGCCATATCTCATCACACGATTCAAAATATTGAAGATACTTTTCATCCCAATAGGCATGCGTATCAGATAAGAGTCCAATTTTAGTCATCTTTTTTTGTTTATATGCACAAAGGTAATTATATTTGGGGGTAATCTTAACATCCATGGAAAACAAATATCAATACTTCAAACGTGATATAAGTTGGCTATCCTTTAACTATCGTGTATTGCTCGAGGCAGGCGATAGTAAACTACCGGTGTATGAAAGAATCAACTTCATCTCCATCTATTCATCCAACCTAGAGGAGTTTTATAAAATTCGTGTGGCCGACCATAGAGCGGTAGCATCGGGGGTGACACGTGGTGATGAGGAGTCTGTGCAATCGGCCATTCAACTTCTTGATGAAATAAACAATGAAGTAAACCGCCAACTCGAAGACCGCATCAGAATATTTGAAAACCATATATTACCCGATCTTAAAAAGAATCACATCATTTTTTATCAAGGGCATGATGTAGCCTCTTTTCACCGTGAGTATATTCGCAACTTCTTTCGCGAAGAAATTTTTCCATTCCTCCAGCCCGTGCCGGTATCTAAGGATAAGATTGTCTCGTTTTTGCGTGATAACCGTTTGTACTTAGCTGTGCGTTTATATTTGCACGGCACTACAGCCAAAGACCCCAATCATGTGCAATATTTTGTAATGAAACTACCCTATAGCAAGGTGCCACGCTTCATAGAACTACCAAAGCACGAAGATTACTATTACATTATGTATATTGAGGATATTATCAAAGCCAACATTGGCATGATATTTCCGGGGTATGAGGTAGATAATAGTTATTGCATCAAGATTTCGAGAGACGCCGATATATTGATTGACGACAATGCCAGCACCGCAGACATCGTGGAGCAGGTGAAGAAGAAGGTGAAGAAAAGAAAGATTGGAGCCGTTTGCCGATTTGTGTACGACCGCGCCATGCCGACTGATTTTTTAGAGTACTTAATCGATGCTTTCAATATCAATAGAGACGAGTTGGTTCCCGGTGATAAGCACCTCAACTTAGAGGATTTGCGCCATCTGCCTAACCCCAGCAAAGCTCTGAAAAAGATAGAAAAGCCCAAGCCCATGCGACTAACCTGCCTCAACGAGCGCAGTTCTATTTTCGATTATGTAAAGCAAAAGGACTTGCTGTTACATTATCCATATCACTCTTTTGAACATTTCATTCATTTCTTGTATGAGGCGGTTCACGATCCAAACACTCGTGAAATACTTATTACCCAATATCGGGCTGCAGAAAACTCAGCAGTCATCAATACGCTGATATCGGCCGCAAGAAATGGCAAAAAGGTTACGGTATTTGTAGAACTGAAAGCGCGTTTCGACGAAGAAAACAACCTAACTACCGCCGAAATGATGAAGGCAGCAGGGATTAAAATTATCTATAGCTTGCCCGGTTTGAAGGTTCACGCCAAAGTAGCCCTAGTAAGGCGAAAGATAAACGATATGCCTGAAGATATCGCCTATATTGGCACGGGCAATTTCAATGAGAAAACAGCGACCCTATATGCCGATTGCGGACTATTTACATGCAATCATAAGATTACTCATGATCTATATACACTCTTTCGCACGTTACAAGGCAAAGAGTATCCCAAGTTTCACACATTGCTGGTGGCACGCTTCAATCTCATCCCCGAGTTGAACAAGCTGATAGATCGAGAAATAGAGTTGGCGCAAAAGGGCAAAGGCGGAAGAATTATCCTAAAGATGAATGCTTTGCAAGACACCGCGATGATAAACAGGCTCTATGAGGCATCGGAGCAAGGCGTGCAGATTGACTTAATTATTCGTGGCATTTGTTGTTTAATCCCAAATCAACCATACAGCAAGAACATTCGTATCACTCGCATTGTTGATAGTTTTTTAGAACATGCTCGCATTTGGTATTTTGGCAACAACGGACATCCCAAAATCTATTGTGGTTCGCCCGATTGGATGCGTCGCAACCTTTACAGAAGGATTGAGGCGGTAACTCCAATCTTAGATTTAGATATCCAACAAGAGATTATAGAAATGCTAAACATTCAGCTGAGTGGTAATATAAAAGCCTGCTTTGTGGATGAACATTTAAACAACCTTTTCAAAACAAAGCGGAATATTGATCCTATCAGAGCACAATACGCATTCTACAATTATTTAAAAAAGAAAAATGAAATACCAATGTAACATGTATGACATTTTAGTGCAATACGATATCGTGTCCTTTGCACAGAATAACATTATACATTTATATGGAGACTATCTATCTATGCATCGTCATTTTTCTATTCGCCCTAGCTATCTTCGACTTGGTAGTGGGTGTAAGCAATGATGCTGTAAATTTCTTAAACTCTGCCGTTGGTGCTAAATCAGCCTCTTTTCGCACTGTGTTAATCATTGCCGGAATTGGGGTGTTTGTAGGAGCTTCTCTATCAAACGGCATGATGGACATTGCACGACACGGTATTTATCAGCCGGAACACTTCTATTTTGCAGAGATTATGTGCATACTCTTGGCTGTGATGCTCACAGACGTAGTATTGCTCGATGTGTTTAACTCAATGGGGATGCCTACCTCTACTACCGTATCGTTGGTATTTGAATTGCTGGGAGGTACATTGGCTCTTGCTTTAGTAAAGGTTAATCAAAACGACTTGCTCAACTTAAGCGACCTTATCAATACCGACAAAGCGCTGTCGGTGATTATGGGTATATTCCTCTCGGTAGTGATAGCCTTCTTCTTTGGTATGGTAGTACAATGGATATC
>CAMTOV010000295.1 GCA_947074235.1 uncultured Bacteroides sp.
GTTTCACCCTTATGAAACTAAATGATTGCTCAATAATACATAAATAGACGTATCTATAAATTAATAAAGATAGCATACTGTTATGAAATTTATATTATTCGTTTTCAAAAATAATAGCTTATTTTTGCTTGAGAATAAAAATCAATTTAATAATTTATAAATCTTAAAACACGAACAAAATGAGTAAAGAAATTAACTACAATCTTGTACCCGTAAACTTTATGTATTGCACCAATGACAATTGCTTACAACAAACCAATTGTTTGCGCAAATTGGCCACACAAACTATTCCTACCAATCGATTAATAATCAATACGCTCAACCCGTTAGCCTATCCAAAGGATGGAATTGCATGTTCTCAATTCAAAGAAAATGTTTTGCAGAAATACGCATTGGGCATTACACATTTGTTGGATAATATGCCACATGTATTGGCTATAGAAATTAAAACAAAGTTGATAGCACATTTCGGAAAAAATATGTATTATCGCATGAAGCGCAAAGAGCGATACATTACACCTAAAGAGCAAAAGGATATTACTAAAATATTTAGGAGTAAAAACTACACTCAAGAGGTTGTTTTTGATGAGTATTACAATTTATTTGATTGGGAATAGCATCATTAAAGCGTGATTTGTATACAACAATCAGTAAGTTGTATCAATAAATAAATGGGTCTTTTCATTATTTTTGCATCAAATTCATATCAATAACAACCACGCAAAAAAGAAAGAAAAGATCCATGTTTTTAATATCAATAATCAGTTTTCTATTACTAATATTTGCTGTGGGAATAACATTTGCTTATGCGCATCCTAGTTTAGGAAGAAGCCCACGCGGCAAACGACTTGAGCGTATAAAGCAATCGCCAAACTATCGCGATGGTCAGTTTTGCAACCTTTCTTATACTCCTTTGATGGAGGATAATGATAAAAGTTTACTACTCAATCTATGGGAATTTCTATTTAAAAAAACACCTGGTTTAAAACCCAATAGAGATATCCCTGTAGTGAAAAACAATTTACATGAGCTAGATAACAACCTAGAGTTTATACAATGGTTAGGACATTCATCCATGTATATACAAACAAATGGTTTGCGCTTTTTAATTGATCCTGTATTGACCAATAAATGGCCCGAATCAATGATGCTTAAACCTTTTAAGGGTACAAACATTTATAGTACTGACGATCTTCCTAACATTGATTATCTTATTATTACTCACGATCATTGGGATCATTTAGATTATCATACAATTAAGAAATTGAAAGACAAAGTCAATGTATATATCTGCCCATTGGGAGTAGGCGAACACTTAGAGCGATGGGGAGTAAATCCTACAGATATAATTGAGATGGACTGGCAAGATGAAAACATGCTCAATGATGATGCCAAGATTTATTGCCTTCCGGCAAGACACTTCTCGGGCAGAACATTTAAAAGAAATAAAACTTTATGGGCTTCATATCTATTGCAATTGCCTGATAAGAAGATTTATATAAGTGGAGATGGAGGCTATGATACTCATTTCAAAGAAATTGGCGAGCGATTTGGTGAGATAACGCTGGCAACATTGGAAAATGGACAATATAATGATAACTGGAAGTATATACATTTAATGCCCAATGACTTAGTAAAGGCTATCAATGATTTAAATGCTAAAAAAATAATCACTACGCATCACAGCAAATTTGCCTTGGCACATCACCCTTGGCAAGAGCCTATAGAGTTAGTAGCATCTAAAGCCGACTCTATTCACTCTCAATTGATTATTCCAATCATTGGCGAAATAATAAAATTTGATGAAACCCCACCAACTCAATTATGGTGGAAAGATAATTAAAAACTTAAGCCGATCCCTTTTGGGTTCGGCTTAAGTTTTTTTTCACTCCTTTATTCGTCCTATTCACTAATTAGTTCTATATTTGTCGATAACGAGCAATACTAAAAATGTTTAATTTAAAGAGAAAACCCTTATGCAAAAACAATATGTTAGCTTACTAACAATAATTCTATCGGCAAGTCTATTTTTGTTTTCTTGTGGTAGCAAGATGAAGAAAACAGTAGGCGATTTAGAGTTTGATAGTTTGCAGATTAATGAAACCGCACATCTATTTGCTGAAGCTTCAAAACCAGCTTGCAATATAGTGATCAACTTCTCATATCCTACTCATTCTACAGATGAGTTGTTGATAGATACTTTGAACTATTATTTTATCAAAGCATGTTTTGGAGAAAAATATTCATTAAAAACTCCACAAGAAGTAACAACGCAATATGTAGATAATTATATCAAAAACTATCGCACAGATCTAGAACCTCTATATCTGCAAGATGAAAAGGATATAGTAGATGGTAGCGACATTGCTTCTTGGTATTCTTATTATGAAAACATTGAAAGCAATGTGCAGTTTTATGACAAGGGTTTATTGGTATATCGAGTTCAAACTAATGAGTATACAGGTGGAGCACATGGAAACTATGCCACCAATTATTTGAATATTGATTTAGCCTTAATGCGTCCTTTAACTTTGGATGATGTATTTGTGGGTGATTATCAAGAGAATATCACTAATATGATTTGGTCTCAACTAATGGCTGAACATAAAGTAAAAACCCGCGAAGAGCTAGAAGAAATGGGATATGGATCAACAGGTGAAATTGCTCCTATCGAGAATTTCTATTTAAATAATAAAGGTATTACCTTTTATTATAATGTTTACGACATTACCCCTTATGCTATGGGACCCGTATCTGTAAGCCTTCCTTATGCTATGATTGAGCATTGGTTGAACAACAATCCTGTGGTTCAAGCACTCAAATAATATATTTATCACTTTCATATTAAAAACAGTGGAAATCATACTCAAATATTTTCCGAACCTAACCGAAGAGCAACGCAA
>CAMTOV010000296.1 GCA_947074235.1 uncultured Bacteroides sp.
AAGAAAGAGGGATTCTTCCACAAATCGGAAAAATCCCTCTCTTTAGGTTAAACTTAATTATTTAATATGGGGGAACGCCTCTTTCACCAAATTGGCTAGTTCATCTGTAGGCAACTCTCCAACCCACTTTTTCATTTTTCCATCGGGCGATATAAATACAAATGCCGGAAAGGCTTCAATATTAAACTGATCGGCTATATCAGGATGCTGTTCCATCTCTACCCTATTGCAGCTCACACTAGGATACATTTCACTCACCTTTTCGTAGCGAGGCATCATAGCTTGGCAATGAGGACACCAAGTCACCCAAAACTCAATAATAGTAGGATCTTTAATCAATAAAGGAGCATCCTCTCCTTGGTCGTAATCGAATATTTTCTTCTTGAAAAGTTCTTCATTCAAATCGTGTATCATAACTCTTTTATTTAATTATTTATATAAAGAAATTTACATTTGATTTACGGGCATATTCCAACATAGTGGCCACTCCTCCTATCTCAATACCATCTATCAACTGTTCTTGACCAATATTCATAATATCCATCGACATTTTGCAGGCAATAAACTTAGCCCCATTGTATTTGGCCAGATGAATCATAAAATCGAGCGATGGCACATTCTTATCTTTCATAATGCTCTTCATCATGGCAGCACCCAGTCCCAACATATTTTCGCGCGACATGGGAAGATTATTATCATCGTTAGGCAACACTTGCCCAAGCATAGCCTCCTTTATATTTTTAGGTGATGGCCGTTTGGCCTTTTTGCGAATCAAGCTCAATCCCCAGAAGGTGAAAAACATCTCCACCTTCATCCCCATAGCTAATGCACCAAGAGCAATGTTGAAAGCGGCCAATCCTTTATCCATCTCGCCACTAAAAACAACGATGGTAAGCATATCTTCTTTGGTGGGTATCACTGCCTCACCCATCTCTACCACCTTAGTAAAGCAAGCGGTTATCACGCCATTATCTTCGGTGAGCGACTCCATGGTATTGCCCGTAACAGCCGACCACGACACGGCATCTTGCTTAAATCCGCTATCAGTTACATCAATGATTATTTTTTGCCCCAACTGTGCATCGCTCATAGCTGCTGCAAGCGACATGATAGGACCCGGGCATTGACTACCCTTAGCATCTACACGAATAGGTTCGTTTGCTGCTTGTCCGTCTGTTCTTTGAAAATCTTCTAAATGTGGCATATTCACTATTTTCAATGAAAACAAGCATAGAGTTAAAAAAGTTCTTCTTACTATCGTTATAAAAATTAAAACTGAGCTAAACACCTAATTATAAACATTTTCATTGCTAATTATGTTATATTTTAAACTAATTCCAACCAGCATGAAAGCTATTAATCAGATTCTATTTCCAAGTCCGCTAGGAGAAGATAAAAGTTCACTTTTATTGTTATGCCTACGCATTGCCTTTGGTGCACTTATTATGTATCATGGCATAGATAAGATTATTCATTTCGGTAGTATGGCCGATCATTTCCCCGACCCCATTGGCATTGGGTCAAAATTATCATTTTGCTTAGTGATTTTTGCAGAAGCCTTTTGTTCGGCAGCGCTCATTTTAGGACTGCTCACTCGTCTTAGCTTGATACCGATGATATTCAATTTCTTTGTCATTGTATTTGTGTTTAGCGCTCACGCTCCTTATGGCCAAAGAGAGTTGCCATTGGTATATTTTATAGCATTGGCGCTACTGTTTTTTGCCGGTCCGGGCAAGTTTTCAATCGATTATTTAATAAGGAGAAAGCTTAACGAAAGAGAGTAAAACAGATTATTTTTCATACAAATTAAAAAAAATGTAAGTTTTAGTTTGTCATTTAAAACAAACTGTTTACATTTGCCCCAGTTAAACAACAAAAAGAAAAACTCTATAAAGATGAGAACAATGTTAGTAAATACATATTGGTGGCGCCTATTACAACTCCGACAGTCGTAAGGGAGCAGCGCTCGTATATGTATATACTATATTAAAACAATATTAAAAGAGCCCTGTCGCAACCTGCGACAGGGCTCTTTTCTTTTTACGAAATCAATAAAAATAAACCATATAATACAATAAAGTGATGAACAGTTTTCAAGTAGACAGTAACGGATATTACGGAGAATTTGGTGGAGCATACATCCCCGAAATATTACACAAATGCGTAGAAGATTTAAAAAACAACTATCTCAAAGTTTTGAATGACGAGAGTTTCAAGCAAGAGTTTGAACAGCTATTGCGCGATTATGTAGGCCGCCCTACTCCTCTCTACTTGGCGCACCGCCTTTCTGAAAGATATGGATGCAAAATTTACCTGAAGCGTGAAGACTTGAACCATACTGGTGCACACAAGATTAACAACACCATTGGGCAGATACTTCTAGCTAGAAGAATGGGCAAAACTCGCATCATAGCCGAGACAGGAGCCGGACAACATGGTGTGGCAACAGCTACTGTTTGTGCATTGATGAATATGGAGTGCATTGTTTACATGGGCAAAACAGACGTGGAGCGCCAACACATCAATGTTGAAAAAATGAAGATGCTGGGCGCAACGGTTGTACCTGTTACTTCGGGCAATATGACATTGAAAGATGCTACCAATGAGGCAATTCGTGACTGGTGCTGCCATCCTGCCGATACCTTCTATATCATAGGTTCTACAGTTGGGCCTCATCCTTATCCCGATATGGTGGCTCGCCTGCAATCGGTTATCAGCGAAGAGATTAAAAAGCAGCTTACCGAAAAGGAAGGTCGCAATCATCCCGATTACTTGATAGCTTGTGTGGGTGGTGGTAGCAATGCTGCCGGCACTATTTATCACTTCCTCGATGATGAGCGAGT
>CAMTOV010000297.1 GCA_947074235.1 uncultured Bacteroides sp.
GAAGCTGTAATTGATGTAGCTCTTCGCACTGAGTATATTGATGAAACTGAAGTCGATACTTTGAATGAATGGCGCAAGGATCCTGCTCATTGGGAACCTGGGAAATAAATATTATTATAATAAATACATTTAGATAAAGAAGAGCCATTCGGACAAGAAGTGTTCGAATAGTTCTTCTTTGTCTTATATACAAAATGCATACTCTATGACTAAGTTTGAAAGTAGCGTTAAAGTAATACCTTTTTCGCAAGAAAGGGTTTACAATAAACTTTCTGACCTCAACAACCTTGAGGCTATTAAAGATCGTTTGCCTCAAGATAAAGTTCAAGACCTAAGTTTTGATAGTGATACTTTAAGTTTTAATGTATCTCCTGTCGGACAAATAACTCTAAAGGTTATTGAACGAGAACCAAGTAAGTGTATCAAACTTGAAACAATCACATCACCGCTTCCTTTTAATGTATGGATACAGTTGGTTCCTGTTACAGAATCTGAATGTAAGGTGAAAGTAACAATCGGTATGGATATCAATCCGTTTATGAAAACAATGGTGCAAAAACCGTTGAACGACGGTTTAGAGAAGATGGTTGATATGTTGTCTATTATTAAATATTGATTTTATGGCACAGAAGCTTTGGGAAAAATCGGTTCAAGTAAATCAAGAGATTGAACGCTTTACCGTAGGTCGCGATCGTGAAATGGATTTGTATTTGGCGAAATACGATGTGTTAGGTTCGATGGCTCATATTACAATGCTTCAAAGTATTGAACTACTTACTCAAGGAGAATTGGATGCGCTATTGGCCGAGCTAAAGAATATTTATGCCGAGGCTGATAGAGGTGAATTCATTATAGAAGAGGGTGTAGAGGATGTTCATTCGCAAGTTGAACTGATGTTGACTCGTCGTTTGGGCGATGTAGGCAAGAAGATTCACAGCGGTCGTTCGCGCAACGACCAAGTTTTACTTGATTTAAAACTCTTCACTCGTGCACAATTGCAAGAGTTAGCCGAATTGGTAGAAGATCTATTCTCTGCTCTTATTGCGCAAAGCAATAAGTATAAGGATGTACTTATGCCGGGTTATACACATTTGCAGATTGCCATGCCTTCATCCTTCGGACTTTGGTTTGGCGCTTATGCCGAAAGCTTGGTCGATGATATGCTCTTTCTGCAAGCAGCTTATAAGATGTGCAATCGCAATCCATTGGGTTCGGCTGCCGGATATGGTTCATCATTCCCATTGAATCGCACCATGACAACAGAGTTGCTGGGTTTTGATTCAATGAACTACAATGTAGTGTATGCTCAAATGGGGCGTGGCAAGCTCGAACGCAATGTTGCTTTTGCTATGGCCACGATTGCCGGTACTATCTCAAAACTAGCTTACGACGCTTGCCTATTCAATAGTCAAAACTTTGGTTTTGTGAAGCTTCCCGACGAATGTACTACCGGTTCTAGCATCATGCCTCATAAGAAAAACCCCGATGTATTTGAGTTGACTCGTGCGAAATGCAACAAACTTCAAGCATTGCCACAACAAATCATGATGATTGCCAACAATCTTCCTTCGGGTTACTTTAGAGATTTACAAATTATCAAAGAGGTATTTCTTCCTGCATTTCAAGAGTTGAAAGACTGTTTGCAAATGACCACCTATATTATAAAGGAGATGAAGGTGAACGAACAAATTCTCGATGATGATAAGTATATGCTTATCTTCAGCGTAGAGGAGGTGAATCGTTTAGCTCGCGAAGGTATGCCTTTCCGTGACGCTTACAAGAAAGTAGGATTGGATATTGAAGCAGGCAAGTTCACACACGATAAGCAAGTGCACCATACTCACGAAGGCAGTATAGGCAACCTATGCAATGACGATATTTCTTTGTTAATGCAACAACTTGTTGATGGTTTTAACTTTGAGCAAGTAGCTACTGCTGAGAATAATCTTCTACAAAAGAAATGATAAAGAAGACAAGTATCTTGAGAAGTATATTATTTATATTCCTTTTCTTAGGGCTATCAGCATGTGGTGATAATTATGAATCAAGCATCCCATCCGTGCGTTTCAACTTGGAATATAATGTTAGCGTCTTTCCTACCATTACCACTCCAGGCTATTTCGTTAAGATTGCAAGAAATGTAAATGGTATCTCTGTTGGGTATTCTGGTTTGATTTTAGGTAAGTCATTATGGGATACTACCGTTGGTGATAATAACTATGTCTGTTTTGATGCCGCTTGCCCTGTTGAAGCTCAACGTGGAGTAGCTGTAAATCTAATAGAAGGCAAGTTGGGTGAAGCTGTTTGTCCTACTTGCCAAACGGTTTACGATTTAAATCTGCAAGGTTATCCTAAAGAAGGTGAAGGTAGAGAATACTTAAAGAAATACCCTGTAACCGTAAATGGAACTACGCTGATAGTGATGAACTAATTACATAGATATTATAGAAATACGAAAGCGAGGTGTGGAATAATTCCACACCTCGCTTTCGTATTTCTACACTTTTCCACAGTTTTACTTTTTGCTTTCTAAATATATAGTGTTGATAATTAGACTGTTGTTGTTTTAAAGGTTTCTTGGCACGCAGTTTGGTCTTATATAAGAGTAAGCGCATCACATAATATGTGTGCTACTTAAAGAGAAGCTTATTAAAACAAATAATTATCAATTTAAAAACAACGTTTATGAAGAAAGTAATTTTATCAGCAGCAATGTTTGTATTCGTATGCGGTTCGTTTGTAGCTAACGCTCAAGATCCTGTGAAAAAGGAACAACCAGCTACCGAACAGGCAGAACCTGCAAAAGAAGAATCTGCAAAAGAAGAA
>CAMTOV010000298.1 GCA_947074235.1 uncultured Bacteroides sp.
AGCATGGCAAACCAATGATCTTTGGTGCCGACCGCGAGTTTGGTTTGATGCAAGAGGGCTTCGGCTTGAAGGTAGTGAAGCTAGGCGAAAACGGTATTACCGAAAACGACTTGCTAGTGCACGATGCACACTGTGAAGACCACACATTGCAATTGAAGTTGGCTTTGATGCAAGGCCCCGACTTCCCTATCGCACTAGGTGTAATCAGAGCAGTAGAAGCGCCTACTTACGATGCTGCCCTGATGGAGCAAATCGAAGAGGTGAAGACTAAGAAGAAGTATCACAACTTCAACGAGTTGTTGATGACCAATGAGACTTGGGAAGTGAAGTAATTCACACCTAAATATACAGTAAAGAGCGATTGCGTTTGTTATAAAGATGCAATCGCTCTTTTTCAATTGAGCCATATCTTTTAAAACATTTATCTACGCCTCTACTCTATAAGCATGAAAGCTAAGATTCTAAAACTAATCGCAATATTCATAGGAAGTATTCCATTTTACTTTGTGGTGAATTACCTCATTGGTCTGCTTTTCAATGATACATTTAATTTAAAGAACACATTTATAGGCTCCACCGCATTTGCTTTTGCTATGACTGCTTTAACTGCCTATAGATGGTTCAAACCAATCAAAAAATAATCATAAACACTTCGCCCAAGGAAAGCTCTTTCAACTTCCTTTGCCGTAAAATTGAATCCCCACTGAATAGTGTCTATTTTACGCTATATTTCGTCTTTTATATTCTTCCTAGTTAGCCTTAAATAGTTTAGATTTGCAACTATACAACTTTAATCAATTATTTAATACCAAAACTATGACATTTGTTCAACGACGAAAAACATGGAGCAGCCTACTACTACAAGGCATGTTACTTCTTTTTAGTATTAACTCATTAGCGCAGAGCACAGAGCAAGCGCATTCGGCACCCATCAAAAAGGCATTCTGGCTGGGAGCAGACATCAGTGGCACTACCCAACTTGAGTCAATGGGGGTAGTGTCTTACAACAAGGATAACGTACAAACTGAGAACACCTTATTGATGAAGCAGCTTAAACTCAATGCTGTTAGGTTGCGAGTTTGGGTTAATCCTAAAGGAGGCTGGAGCAGCAAAGAGGATGTTTTAGTGATGGCACAACGTGCCAAAAAGCACAATATGGCGCTTATGATAGACTTTCATTATAGTGACTGGTGGGCAGATCCTGAAAAGCAAAATATACCCGAAGCTTGGAAAGATTATGATTATGAAGCGATGAAAGAGGCATTGGCTCGTCATACCGAAGAGACTCTACAACTGCTCAAAGACCACGATATAGATGTAAAGTGGGTGCAAGTAGGCAATGAAACGAGTGATGGTTTTTTGTGGGAAGTGGGACGTGCCAGCACTCACATGGATCAATATGCCGGACTGACCACAGCGGGTTATGATGCCGTGAAAAGGGTATATCCCGATGCCGAAGTGATTGTGCATCTGGACAATGCCTTTGACAGCGAGCTATACGACTTCATCTTTGATGGATTGAAACAACATGGTGGCAAATGGGATGTGATAGGCGTAAGCGTATATCCTTATTGGGCTATGAAGTTTAACCATCAGCCCAATGCCGAAAAGACATTGGAGGAAAGTATTAAAAATATAAATCGCATCAGCAAGAAGTACAATTGCGAAGTGATGATTGTGGAAACAGGTGTAGAGGCTGCCAAGCCGGTAGAAGGCAAAGAATTTATGGCCAACTTAATTCAAGCTGCAAAGAATGAAACAGAGGGTCGTTGCACAGGGGTATTCTACTGGGCACCGGAGATTTGTAGAGGTGGCTATGCACTTGGTGCATTCGAAAACGATAGGCCCACGATTATCATGGACGCCTTTACTGAAGCAGCCGAATAGGAGACTGACTAATAATAGTGGCTGCGAGCGACGTAGATAGGAAGCTTAGCAACACCTTATTTATATAAAATTAAAAAAGCGATTGTGTAACATTAATACACAATCGCTTTTTTTATAATTTATTGTGGCCTTTTTAATAGACTGTATATCAGCCTTTAGTGAGCACACGCCAGCAAACGGCATCAATCTTTCTCGCCGTAAGCCAAGTCACCGGCATCACCAAGGCCCGGAACGATATACGAATGGTCGTTCAATTCAGGGTCGATAGCCGCACACCAAATGGTGGTTTTACTTTCAGGAAACACACTAGCAATATAGTCTACTGCCTTTTGGCTGGCAATGATAGAAGCTACATGAATTTCGGCAGGAACTCCCTTGGTTAGCATGGCCTGATAGCTTAGCTCCATACTACCACCTGTGGCTAGCATAGGATCGGTGATAATCAACGTTTTGCCATCAATACGTGGCGAAGCAATGTACTCAATATGAATATTAAACTTCAACGTATCTTTATACTTACGATAGGCCGATACAAAAGCGTTTTCTGCCTTATCGAAGTAGCTCAAAAAACCTTGATGAAAAGGCAATCCGGCACGCAAGATAGTACTAATCACCAACTGATTGTCGGGAGTACTAGTAGGAGCAATGCCCAGCGGAGTTGGAATCTCTTTAATAGAGTAATCTAGCGTCTTACTTATTTCGTAAGCCATGATTTCACCTATACGCTCTATGTTGCGACGGAATCGCAAACGATCATTTTGCACATTCACATCTCTAATCTCTGCAACATACTGATTTAGAATGGAATTGGACTGACTAAAATCTACAATCTTCATCTTCTTATATATTAGAATTTTATACCGTTCAGCTATTATAACAAACAAAAGTAAATGTTTATATTTCAAATTGCAACATTCAGTT
>CAMTOV010000299.1 GCA_947074235.1 uncultured Bacteroides sp.
AAAGCATCGCTTGGCAAAAATGCGTTCGTCAATATTCACACCGAGCCCATCGATGCAAACGGCCTTAAAGAGGATTTACAAGAGCTTGACTAACAATACATTACAAACACACAAAAACACGTTTGCTGGCAAGGCGTGGTCAGCAAGCGGGCAAAGGAAGGTCAGTAAAAATCCATATAGCATTGACAATTCTTTTTAATACACGCTACAATATCACACCCTAATTTCCGTTTACACAAGGCAAGCAACTTGTAATTTAAAAACCATTTAAATAACCCTAAAATGAAAAACATGTCCACTACGCTGCTTAGAAACGATAAATTGTTTCTAAAATAATAAGTTAACGTGCTAAATATTTGGCCCTACATATCTCTAAGTGTGAAAAAAAGCCTATATTTGCAGCCTTATATACGACAGAATTTAATTCAAAAAGTAATCATAATAAATTAAAGAAAAATGCAAAGCAAAGGATTTGTTAAAGTTTTTGCGGTATTGCTTACCTTGGTTTGTGTGTTTTACTTGTCATTCTCTTTCGTAACTCGCCACTACACTAATCAGGCGCGTGAATTTGCGGCAGGAGATGCTCAAGCAGAACAAGACTACCTAGACTCACTATCTAATACTAAGGTTTGGTTAGGAAGCTATACGCTGAAACAATGTCGCGAGATGGAGATCGGACTTGGTCTCGACTTGAAAGGTGGTATGAACGTAATCTTGGAAGTTTCTGTTCCTGATGTAATTAGAGCGTTGGCAGACAATAAGGCTGATCAAGGTTTTAACAATGCATTGGACGTAGCAGCCAAGCAAGCTCAATCGAGCCAAAAAGACGTAATTACACTTTTCGTTGAAGAGTATCAACGCTCAGTGCCACAAGGCAGATTGTCTGATCTATTCGCTACACAACAACTTAAAGACAAAGTTAATCAAAAATCTACTAACGCTGAAGTTGAAGTTGTATTGAGAGAAGAGGTGAAAGCCGCTGTAGACAACTCATACAACGTACTTCGTACTCGTATCGACCGTTTTGGTGTGGTTCAACCAAACATCCAAAGCTTGGAAGACAAGATGGGTCGTATCATGGTAGAACTTCCAGGTATCAAAGAGCCAGAACGTGTGAGAAAACTTCTTCAAGGTTCGGCAAATCTTGAGTTCTGGGAAACATATACCGCTCGCGAAGTAACTCCTTCTTTCTATTCTGCTGATTCAAGATTGCGCAATGCGCTTTCTATCAACGAAGCTCCTGCTACAGAAGCTGAAGTTGAAGAAGTGCAAGAAATAGTTGCTGAAACTAAAACTGTAAGTGCAGCAGACAGCTTGGCAGCTGCCTTGAAAGGCGGAACTGCTGAAACAGCTGTTGACATGGCTCAGTTGAAGAAAGATCACCCACTTTTGGCTATCCTTCAATTGAACACTAGCGGACAAGGCCCTGTAGTAGGTTATGCTAACTACAAAGATACAGCCGAAATCAACCGCTACTTGAGCATGAGAGAGGTGAAAGCTGAACTTCCAAAAGACCTTCTTTTGAAATGGGGTGTAGCTCCTTTCGAGTATGATCCTAAAAAACAAACATACGAATTGTATGCTATCAAGTCTACTGAGCGCAATGGTAAAGCACCACTTGAAGGTGATGTAATTACTGACGCAAAAGACGACTTTGACCAACACGGCAAGCCATCTGTAAGCATGCAGATGAACTTGGACGGCTCTCGTCGTTGGGCTCAAATGACTAAGCAAAACATCGGCCGCAGCATCGCTATCGTTCTTGACGATTATGTATATTCTGCACCAAACGTAAACAGTGAAATTCCTAATGGTAGCTCAGTTATCACTGGTAACTTCACTATCGACCAATCAAAAGACTTAGCAAACGTATTGAAATCTGGTAAGATGCCAGCTCCAGCATATATCGTACAAGAAGATATCGTAGGTCCTTCATTGGGTCAAGCGTCTATCAACGCAGGTTTCTTCTCATTCGTAATGGCATTGGTATTGTTGATGATCTACATGTGCTGCATGTATGGTCTTATCCCAGGTATGATTGCTAACGGTGCGTTGATTTTGAACTTCTTCTTCACGCTAGGTATCTTGTCATCGTTCCAAGCTGCATTGACAATGTCGGGTATTGCCGGTATGGTGCTTGCGCTAGGTATGGCGGTAGATGCTAACGTACTTATCTACGAGCGTACTAAAGAAGAGCTTCGTGCAGGTAAAGGTGTGAAAATGGCTATCACTGATGGTTACAAAAACGCATTCTCTGCTATCTTCGACTCGAACTTAACATCTATCATCACAGGTATCATCCTTTTCAACTTCGGTACAGGTCCTATCCGAGGATTTGCTTCTACGTTGATTATTGGTATCCTTTGCTCGTTCTTTACTGCAGTATTCTTAACTCGCGTAGTTTACGAAGCAATGAGTAATAAGAGACTTGAGAAATTGACATTCTCTGGATTGTTCAAAGGCATGTTCTTGAATAGCAAATTCAACTTCATGAAGAACAACAAAGTATCTTTCATCGTAACTGCTGTTATCTTGGTTATCTGCTGTAGTTCATTCTTCATTCGTGGCTTAAGTCAAAGTATCGACTTCACTGGTGGTCGTAACTATAAAGTTCAATTTGAACAAGCAGTTGAGCCAGAACAAATCCGTGAATTGATTGAACCTCAATTTGGTGATGCTAACACAGGCGTTATTGCTATTGGTACAGACAAGAAAACTGTTCGTATCAGCACCAACTACCGCATCGAGGAAGAAGGCAACAACATCGATACAGAAATCGAAGCAATGCTTTACGAAAGCTTGA
>CAMTOV010000300.1 GCA_947074235.1 uncultured Bacteroides sp.
AACAACCATTAGCCAACAATCATATATCTGTAGACTGTGTAGTCATTGGTTTTGACGGAGAGCAGCTAAAGGTGTTGCTTGTCAATCGAACAGGTGAGGAAGATGGACAAGTGTATCACGATATGAAGCTTCCCGGCAGCCTTATATATATGGATGAAGATCTTGATGAAGCGGCTCAACGCGTTTTATTTGAACTAACCGGTGTGAAAAACATAGACTTGATGCAGTTTAAAGCATTCGGTTCGAAAGATCGTACAAAGAGTACAAAAGATGTGCGCTGGTTGGAGCGTGCCATGCAATCGAAAGTAGAGCGTATTGTGACTATTGCTTATTTATCTATGGTAAAGATAGTACCCTCGATGGACAAAAGCTTAGATGCACACCGCGCTTGTTGGATTCCACTGCATGAAGTGAAAGAGTTGGCTTTCGACCACAACCTTATTATAAAGGAGGCGATGAAGTACATTCGCCAAATTATCGAAACCAACCCGGCAATACTTTTCACTCTATTGCCTAAGAAGTTTACTGCTTCGCAGCTTCGTGTACTTTTTGAATTGATATATGACAAACCCATTGATGTGCGCAACTTTCATAAGAAGATGGCAGTATGGAGTTTTATTGTTCCGCTCGAAGAGCGCCAAACGGGAGTAGCACACCGTGCTGCACGTTTCTATAAATTCGATCGGAAAATCTATAATAAGCAAACTGATAAGATTTAAATCACTAGAAAAATATAACCCTTTAAAAAACACTATAATATTATGTATCTATTAGGTTATGACATAGGTAGCTCTTCTGTGAAGGCTAGTTTGGTAAACGCCGAAACAGGTAAGTGTGTAGCATCTTCCTTTTATCCCAAAACAGAGGCTAAGATTATTGCCGTTCGTGCCGGATGGGCCGAGCAAGAACCCGAAGCTTGGTGGGAAAACTTGAAACTAGCTACTCAAGCGGTTTTGTTTGAGTCGGGTGTGAGTGCAGCCGAAATCAAAGCTATCGGTATCTCTTATCAGATGCATGGCTTGGTGTGTGTAGATAAAGAGCAACGTGTGCTTCGCCCTTCAATCATCTGGTGCGACTCGCGTGCAGTGCCCTACGGACAAAAGGCTTTCGAAAAACTAGGCGAAGATTATTGTTTGTCGCATTTACTAAACTCTCCAGGCAATTTCACAGCTTCAAAACTAGCTTGGGTGAAAGAAAATGAACCAGAGCTATATGCTAAAATATATAAGGTGATGCTACCGGGCGATTACATTGCTATGCGTCTTAGTGGCGAGATATGCACCACTGCAAGCGGACTATCCGAAGGGATGTTCTGGGATTTTAAGAACGCATGCATTTCTAAGGAGTTAATGGCTTACTATGGCTTTGACATGTCGCTCATACCTGAGGTGAAACCTACCTTCTCTGAGCAAGGACGTGTGAATGCTGCTGCGGCTGCCGAACTAGGACTAGCTGAAGGTACACTCATTACTTATCGTGCAGGAGACCAACCAAACAATGCTCTTTCGCTTAATGTATTCAATCCTGGTGAGATTGCATCTACAGCAGGCACATCGGGTGTGGTATATGGTGTGAATGGTGAAGTAAACTACGATCCTCAATCGCGTGTCAATACCTTTGCACACGTCAACTATACTCCCGAACAGACTCGCCTAGGTGTGTTGCTATGCATCAACGGCACAGGTATTCTCAACTCGTGGATAAAACGCACCGTAGCCCCCGAAGATTTGTCGTATAGCGGCATGAACGAACTAGCATCAAAAGCACCTATCGGTTGCAATGGCGTTAGTATCCTTCCTTTTGGTAATGGTGCAGAACGCATGCTTTGCAACAAAGAAATTGATTGTAGCATTCATGGCATCAACTTCAACACGCATACCAAGGCACACATCATTCGTGCAGCTCAAGAGGGTATTGTGTTCTCATTTAAATATGGTATCGACATTATGGAGCAAATGGGTATAGAGGTGAAAAAGATACATGCCGGACACGCTAACATGTTCCTTAGTCCTATCTTCCGCAATACACTTGCCGGAGTAACAGGAGCTACCATCGAACTATACGATACAGATGGATCGGTAGGGGCAGCCAAGGGCGCAGGTATGGGAGCCGGAATCTATAAAGACAATAACGAAGCCTTTGCTACGCTCGAAAAACTAGATGTGATTGAACCGGTAGCTAGCGAAAGTCAAGCTTTTGCTGATGCCTATGCACGCTGGAAGAAGCATCTTGAAACAGCAATCAACTAAAATCAATAAACGAATTAATATTAATCATTTTAATAAATAACAGAATTATGGCAACTAAAGAGTATTTCCCAGGGATTGGTAAAATCAAATTTGAAGGTAAAGAAAGCAGAAACCCAATGGCATTCCGCTATTATGATGCAGAAAAAGTAGTATTGGGCAAACCAATGAAAGATTGGATGAAGTTTGCTATGGCTTGGTGGCACACATTGTGCGCTGAAGGTGGCGACCAATTTGGTGGTGGTACTAAAGAATATCCATGGGTATGCAGCACAGATGCTGTACAAGCAGCTAAAGACAAAATGGACGCTGGTTTCGAATTCATGCAAAAAATTGGTATCGAGTACTACTGTTTCCACGATATCGACTTGGTGAGCGAAGGTTCAAGCATCGAAGAGTATGAAGCTAACTTGAAAGCTGTAGTGGCTTATGCTAAACAAAAACAAGCTGAAACTGGCATCAAATTATTGTGGGGTACTGCAAACGTATTCAGCAATGGTCGCTATATGAATGGTGCAGCTACTAATCCAGATTTCGACGTAGTAGCTCGTG
>CAMTOV010000301.1 GCA_947074235.1 uncultured Bacteroides sp.
ATCACTTTTTTATCTTAAATAAAAGCTTTAAATTAATATATTTTAAAACCTTAAAGTTCATATTTGGAAATTCCAAACACTTTCAAAGCATTCTCACTTGTAGCTTTAGAAACGAAATCATATTCTTTATTGTATATCTCACTCAATTTTCTTACCACCTGGCTCACATAGGCACTTTCATTTCTTTTACCCCGATACGGCACAGGAGCTAAGTATGGGGCATCAGTTTCAGTAACAATTCTATTCAGTGGAACATCTACCAGCACTTGGGATAAAGTGGAGTTTTTAAATGTAACAACACCATTTATGCCAAGCATAAAATTAGTGAATTCCAATAGTCTTATCGCATCATCGCTTGTGCCTGTAAAACTATGAAAGACACCACTTAAGGTTGTATCTTTATATTTTATAAGGATATTATATATTTCATCGAAAGAGTCTCTTAAATGAATAACTATTGGCAATTCATACTTCAAAGCAAGCTCTATTTGTTTCTCGAAAGCAACCATTTGCTGAGGGAGAAATGTTTTATCCCAATATAAATCAATTCCAATTTCTCCAATAGCAACAAAATTGTTGGGAGCAGCCAATAGCTCATTTATAATAGTTAGTTCTTGTTCAAAATCATCAGTCACTGAAGTGGGGTGTAGCCCAATCATAGGATAACAAACCTCAGGGAATTGCGCGCAGGTATTAAGCAAGGGTTCTATAGTTTCTTTATCAATATTAGGCATAAATATATGAGAAACACCTGCCTGTTTTGCCCTTTCAATAACCATAGGGAGGTCGTCAATAAACTGTTCTAAAAACAAATGTGCATGAGAGTCAACAAGCATATTCTTAAAATAATTGAGGTTGTCTTTCGCCAGTACGGTAATAATATATCAAGCCATATTCGCGACATTTATCTAAACGTTCTTGATTCATATCAATATCTTGAAACTTTGCTTCTACACAATTCCATATTTCAAGAATCAGCTCATCTGCCCTACTTCTTAGTGAAGCCAAATCATCTAAACTTTTGTTCGTTAATGTTTGTAAAGCCTTTTGCTTTTCATGGCTTTCCAGAAATAGATCATAATGAACATTCACTTTAGCAATTGTAGGGTTATAAATGGGAATACCACCTTGTGAAATTCTTTTCTTTTCGCCGTCAATAACACGTCTACCCCACTCTATCATATTTGCTTCGGAAGTTAAGTCGGGTAGATTAGAAACACCAAGAGGCAAATCATAAAGACGCTTCAAATCAACTTTAATTTCACCTCGTGCAATACACATATGAAGGACTTGTATAAAGTGAGAGATATAAAGACGCGCCATTCTCACATTCGCCTGATGTTTACCACTTTCTGCAACTTGCGCTTCATAGCACTTTGTGTAATAATTGTGCGCTATTTCAAAACGTTTTAAAAAATTGCGAGCTTCAGATAGTGTGTTAATAGCAAAAGGAAGTTTCATAATATCACTATTATCGCCTTTAATCACAGCTGCTTTTAATGCTCGCACCCGCGCTTGATCTGTATTTGGTAATCTTCTATAAGGCATCTACTTTGTCTATTTAGGCGTTTCGATTCATTAATTGTTCTATTACTGTCTTTAATTCTTGTTTTTTAGCTGCAGACACTTTCACCCCATCCAAACAATCAAAAGCCGAAATATAATATTCATGTATCTTCATTTCGCACACTTCTCTTATATTCATTTGATTGTACAACTCAGTGACGGCAGCAATTTTCTCATTGGCATCATAGTTTGTAGCCAATATCCATTCTTGCAAATTAGCTTTCTGAGAAGGGTTAGCCAATTCCAATGCTTTAATAAACATAAAGGTTTTCTTATTGCAAAGAATATCCCCCCCATTCTTTTTCCCAAAAGTATCAGGGTTTCCATAAACATCTAGCAAATCGTCTTGTAGTTGAAAAGCTATTCCTATTTTCTCACCAAATAAATAAAGAAGATCTGAATCCGTTTGATTTGCACCACCTATAATAGCACCTATTTTAAAACTAGCAGCTAAAAGTACAGATGTTTTTAAACGAATCATTTCCAAATAGTCTGACTCAGAGACATCAGCACGTTTTTCAAAGTCCATATCATACTGTTGGCCTTCGCACACTTCAAGAGAAGTAGTAGAGAATACAGCCAACACATCTTTTAGACACTCTTGAGGTACGTTTGTCATATAGCTAAATGCCAATGCCGTCATAGCATCTCCAGAAAGAATAGCAGTATTATCACCCCAAATTTTATATACGGTAGATTTTCCACGACGAATTTCGGAACGGTCCATCAAATCATCATGCAGCAAAGTATAATTATGAAACAACTCAATCCCAGCCGCTGCTGAGAAAGCATCTTGAATATTTTCTTTATATAAATTATATGCCATAACTAAGAAAAGTGGACGAATACGCTTACCACCCAACGACATAGTATATTCAATAGGAACATAAAGTTCTTTTGGTTGGCGCACAAAATCAAGATTGGCAATATAATTATTTATATTATTCAGAAGCTGAGATGCTGTATACATACTTTTTAAAGGTTACAAAGAGCTTAATAATAAAAAAATAAAAGGCTGCATTTGATTGCAGCCTTTTACTATCTGATTTGGATTACTGCAATCTAAACATTACAGGACATGTATATAGTACACGCACCGGTTTGTTTCTTTGCATACCAGGTTTCCATTTTGGCATTGCGTTGATTACGCGAAGAGCCTCTCTATCAAGATAAGGGTCAACACTACGTGCAACTCTTGCATCTACGATACTAC
>CAMTOV010000302.1 GCA_947074235.1 uncultured Bacteroides sp.
GATTCTTCTGTCTGGAGGCGCTTACACCACAAGCCGAAGACAATGTAGCAGCCATTGCCGAGTTTGAAATTCTAGGTAGCAACGGTCAGCCCATATCGCGCGAGCATTGGAAAATACGCTATGCCGATAGCGAAGAGACACGCAGTGGCAACTGCACTGCCGACAAGATATTCGACCTGCAAGAGTCTACCTACTGGATGACAGTGGACAATACTCCTTATCCTCATTACTTGGTTATCGACATCGATCAAGAGGTGCCTATCACGGGATTCCGCTATCTTCCACGTGCCGAAAAGAACTATCCGGGCATGATAAAAGAGTATCGTATCTATATTAATAATCAAGATTATAAGTATTAAACACGATTTAATCGTATATTGCATATATAAATAAACCGAGGAATTTAATTACTAACTATAACTGATGAACTAACCATGAGAAAACAACTCCTTATCGGACTGTTTGCCACCCTTGCCGCTACCCTAGGCGCACAATCCAACGAGTGGCAAAACCCCGATGTGAATGCGGTGAACCGTGCCCCGATGCACACCAACTACTTCGCCTACGAAAATCAAAATCTAGCCACCCAAGGGGCAAAAGAGAACTCCGACAACTTTATGACACTCAATGGGCTGTGGAAGTTCAACTGGGTGAAGGATGCTGAATCTCGCCCTATCGATTTCTGGAAAGTGGGCTACAACGACAAGGGATGGGACGAACTGGCTGTGCCTGCCGTGTGGGAGTTGAATGGCTACGGCGATCCTATTTACGTGAACGTGGGTTACGCTTGGCGCAATCAATATAAAAACAATCCTCCCGTAGTGCCTACCGAGAACAATCACGTGGGCTCTTATCGCCGCACGGTTACTGTGCCTGCCGATTGGAAAGGGAAAGATATCTTCGCACACTTCGGTTCGGTCACTTCCAACATCTACGTGTGGGTCAATGGCAAGTATGTGGGTTATAGCGAAGACAGCAAGCTCGAGGCTGAGTTCAACTTGACTCCCTACCTCAAACCGGGGCAAGAGAACTTGATAGCCTTCCAAGTGTTTCGCTGGTGCGATGGCACTTACCTCGAAGATCAAGACTTCTTCCGCTTCTCGGGTGTAGGACGCGATTGCTACCTGTATGCTCGCGACAAGAATCGCATCCAAGATATCCGTGTGACTCCCGATTTGGATAGTCAGTACAAGGACGGTAAGCTCGATGTGGAATTGGCGTTGACCAAAGCCGGCACGGTAGACCTCGACTTGGTAGATGCCAACGGGGTGAGTGTGGCCAAAGCCACTGCCAAAGGTTCGGGCAAGGTAGTTGCCTCTATCCCTGTGAGCAACCCACAAAAGTGGTCGGCAGAGTCGCCTTATCTATACACCCTTTATGCTTCTACCAATGGCAGCAAAGAGGTGATCCCCGTGAAAGTGGGCTTCCGCAAGATAGAGCAAAAGGGCGACCAGATTTTAGTAAACGGTCAGCCGGTATTGATAAAAGGTGCTAATCGCCACGAACTAGATCCCGATGGCGGATATGTAGTTTCGCGCGAACGTATGTTGCAAGATATTCAGATGATGAAGAAGCTTAACATCAATGCGGTGCGCACCTGTCACTATCCCGATGATAACCTATGGTACGACCTATGCGATGAATACGGACTCTATGTAGTGGCTGAGGCCAATGTGGAGTCGCACGGTATGGGCTATGGCGAAACTACCTTAGCCAAGAATCCTATCTACAAGAAAGCGCACCTAGAGCGCAATCAACGCAACGTGCAACGTGGATACAATCATCCTAGCATCATCTTCTGGTCGCTAGGCAACGAGGCAGGTTTCGGCCCCAACTTTGAGCAGTGCTACAACTGGATTAAGAACGAAGATAAGAGCCGTGTGGTGCAATACGAGCAAGCTCATGGCAACGAATTTACCGATGTGCTTTGCCCCATGTATGCCGACTACAACTTCATGGAAAATTACGGCAAGCGCACCGATGCTACCAAGCCGCTTATTCAATGCGAGTACGCTCATGCCATGGGCAACTCGGTAGGTGGATTCAAGGAGTACTGGGATTTGATTCGCAAGTACCCTAACCTACAAGGTGGTTTTATTTGGGACTTTGTAGACCAGTCTGTTCGCTGGACAGGCAAGGATGGAGTAGAGATATATGCTTATGGTGGCGACTTCAACCCATATGATGCTTCGGACAATACGTTCTGCAACAACGGCATCATCAGCCCCGATCGTGTGCCCAATCCTCATGCTTACGAGATAGCTTACTACTACCAAAACATCTGGACTACTCCGGTGGATGTGGCCAAAGGGGTGGTGTCGATATACAACGAGAACTTCTTCCGCAACCTATCCGATTATTACTTGAACTGGGAGTTGGTAGAAGATGGTAAGGTAGTTCGCACAGGGCGAGTGGATAACTTGAATGTAGCTCCTCAGCAGTCTGCCGAGTTGCAACTACCTATCGGAACAGTGCCAAGCGACAAGGAGTGCTATCTAAACGTATATTACCAATTGAAACATCGCGATGGATTGCTTCCTGCCGGCACGGTAGTGGCCAAAAACCAATTGGCAATTACCCCTTATGTAGCCCCATCTATGCAGTTGGCCAACCGCGAGCAGAGCAATGTAGCTGTACAAGCTCCAGTGGTGAACAATGATAATTCTAGTTACCTAGTTGTGAAGGGCAATAACTTCACCCTAGAGTTTAATAAGCGCAACGGTTATTTGAGCAAATACAGCGTGGGCGGCACAGAGATGATTAAGGCGGGCGAAGCCC
>CAMTOV010000303.1 GCA_947074235.1 uncultured Bacteroides sp.
TTGTCCATAGTGATAACTTCTCCTTTATCGGAGTCTTGTTGCGATTTGTTGGTTCCAAAGGCAAGCGTAATGCTTGAAAGGATAACCAAAGAGATTGCTAATACTTTTTTCATGTTAATTATTTATCTGAATGTTGTTCGATTAATCCAACCAACTGATCAGTAGGAAGCATTCCGGAATGTCTCCAAACAGCTTCCCCTTTCACGAAGAGAATAAAAGTAGGCACAGATTGAACACGAAACTGCATAGCCAATGCTTCGTTTTTATCAATATCTATTTTAGCGATGCGAGCTTTATCTCCTACTTTTGCTTTTACTTCTTCAAGAATTGGTTTCATGGCTTTGCATGGACCACACCACTCTGCAAAGAAGTCTACAAGTACAGGAACAGGCGATTTAATTAAATCTTCAAACTTTTCCATATTGCTTCCTTTCTAAATTTTAATGAATGATGAGCCTTTCGGCTGCTAATATAATTATTTATTTAAAAGTCAACGATAGAAAAGTGAAATTGTTCATCAAATTGTATACAAAAGGACATCTCTTTGTCATATTAAAAATGGAATTTTAGGGTGTATAAAAACAATTGCCTTAAAACGTTTGTTGTATTTTTAAAATAATTGATCAATGAAGTTTCTATTTATAATACAAGGAGAAGGTAAAGGACATCTCACACAAGCTCTTACATTGGAAGAAATGCTTATTAGAAATGGGCATGAAGTAGTAGAAGTATTAGTGGGACATGGTTCTGAACGTACACTGCCAGGCTTTTTTAATCGGAATATACATGCTCCGGTAAAACGCTTCATTAGTCCTAGTTATGTTACCACTTCGAATGAAGGTGAACAAACTAGATTGAGAAAAAAGTTGACTGAAAGTTTGCTTGGTGTACCCCAGTATTATAAGAGCATGTGTTATATTAATGATAGAATAAAAAAAACAGGGGCGGAAGTCGTGATAAACTTCTACGAACTTCTTACCGGACTTACCTATGCACTCTTCCGTCCCTCCGTTCCTTATATTTGTATTGGGCATCAATATATGTTCTTGCATCGTGATTATGAGTTTCCCGAAAATCATATCACAAAAACTATGTTACTGAGGCTTTATACTCGTTTGACAAGCCTACGCGCTAAAAAGCGCATTGCATTGTCTTTGAAAGGTATGTCCGACGATAATGATGAACGTATTGCAGTAGTGCCACCTTTGCTACGTCGTGAGATATTGGCCATATCTCCAGAAGAAGGTAATTATGTAAATGGTATGCTGACCAATGACGACCTATTTCAAGGGGTAAATGAATCACATAAAAGTTATCCGAATGTTCCTTTACGTTTTTTCTGGAATAACTTTGAAGCCGAAGAAGATACCACTGTTGATGATACGCTAAGCTATCATTTAGTGAATGATGTGAAGTTTTTAAACTTCATAGGTAAGTGCAAGATTTATGCAAACAATGCTGGCTTTGAATCTATTTGTGAAGCGATGTACTTGGGCAAACCTTTACTGATGATTCCTCGTCATATAGAGCAAAGATGCCATGCGCATCAAGCCAAAAAAATGGGAGCGGGTGTAGTAAGCGATAAGATAGACTTGAAACAAATATTGGATTACTCCGAGCAGTATCATGCAAATAGTGAGTTTGTTCATTGGGTGAGAAGTAGCGAAAGACAAATTATGTATGAGGTTGGGAGAGTATCAAATCATAATTTGTATGCCGACATGACCAATTTATCAAATTGCGCTTTAGGATAAAAAAAGAGTCATCAAATTAAACCTTGATGACTCTTCAATTTTATATATAGGAGGGTAGTTTAGTCTACTATATCCATCTCTTCGATAAGATGAGTTGCTCCTGCAAATTTATCAATGATAAATAGCGTGTAACGAATATCTACACAAGCTGCACGCTGAGATGAAGGGCGGAAAGCGATATCACCCGTAAGTCCTTCATAGTTGCGGTCAAATCCTGTACCAATCAACTCGCCTTTGGCGTTGAATACGGGGCTGCCTGAGTTACCACCTGTATTATCTGTATTGATAATAAAGCATACCGGCATCTCTCCGTTAGGCATGGCATAGCGTCCGTAGTCTTTATTATTATAAAGCTCTTTCAACTTAGCCGGAACTACAAACTCCCAGTTGTTAGGATCTTCTTTCTCCATAGCACCTTTGAGGGTGGTGTAGTAATCGTATACAACTCCATCGGCAGGAGAGTAGGGAAGCACCTGACCATAAGTCAAACGAAGTGTTGAGTTAGCATCCGGATAGATAGGCTGTCCGTTTTGTTGCTTCAAGTCCATCATTCCTTTAACCCAAACCTTGTGTGCCGCACTATAATCTTTGTTTGCCTCTTGCATAGCTAGCGCTGTTTGAGTTAAGCCATCTAAAATTGAATATTTAAAGAGTACTATCCAATCTTTTTCTAGTTTGCTAAGCGTAGGTTTTTCAATAAACTTATTAAAATTCTCTTTATTGCCAAAGATAGAATAATCAAAACAAGCATCAACAAACGCATCGCTGTCGCCTTTGAAACGAGTATTGATTATATCAAAAATAGTGATGCGCTGATCAGCGGGAATATATTCCATGTAAGTTTTTAGCATTCGCTTTCCTACAAGCTTTTCAACCTCAGGAAATGGCACGCTATTAAAATACTTCTCTGCATCTTCTTTCAACTTCGCTTTCGCTTCCTCAATCTGGTCTTTATCTTTGAAGGTCAAAGCCGCTCTGATATCTTTGGTAGAAGGAATCTTCATAAA
>CAMTOV010000304.1 GCA_947074235.1 uncultured Bacteroides sp.
GTTTCGTTTACCAATAACGAAGAGATAGAAGTCCAATCTACTGAGATTGTTCCTTTTGCTTTAGAAACATCACTTACTAATCATCATGCTTCATTTCAAACTACTTCCAATTGGGCAAACAAAGTGGTAATAGATGGCCTTCTTTTTACAGGCCAAAATCCATACTCAGCTGCTTCGCTTGGCAAAGCAATAGCGGATGCATTGATTGAAATGAATAAATTGTAACAATTAAAAGAATAAAATTATGAAACGTATTTTGTTGACATCCTAAACCACATGGATAGAATTCCAAACTTAAATGATCTTCTTGCCAAAGAATTTGCTCATGCCAATGAATGGAAAGCTAAAGGTATACTTAACCACTTATTTGTAAAGAGCGATAATACAGGTGCTATGCTTGTAATGACAGCCGATGACATTGATAAGGCTAAAGAGCTTGTAGCCACATTGCCCATGTTTTCTTATTTCGAAAAAGTGGACTATTCATATATCGAAGATGAATTTTAAATTATGTAGATGAAATAGATGAAAAGCCAAGATAACTATTTTCTTATCATTGCTCTTCTCGTTTTAAAATAGTTGCTATGAATACAATTAAAAGTATAAATCCATGTACGGGAGATTTAATGAAAGAATATCCCGAAATGAATAACGAACAAATAGAATCTATAATCAGCAAGGCACATGAAGCTTTTCTAAAATGGAAAGATTTATCCTTTGAAACAAGAGCAGGATATATGCGTAAAGCCGCTCAAATTATGTTGAAGAAGAAACAAGAAATATCTGAAGTTTGTGCTCGTGAGATGGGTAAACCAACGGTTTTTGGTGATGGAGAAACAGACGTATGTGCGATGATTTTAAATTATTATGCTGATAATGCTGAGAAATTTCTAGCCGACAGACCTTTAGAAACTTCATTAAACAAAGCGTTTATTGCCTATGAACCACTAGGAGTTATTTTGAGTGTACAACCTTGGAATGCTCCATTTTATCAAATGATACGTTCGGCTGGACCTCATATTATGGCTGGTAATACCATGATAATGAAACAAGCTTCAAATGTGCCTCAATGTGCGCAACTTATGGAAGATATTTTTAATGAAGCAGGCTTTCCACAAGGCGTTTATACAAATTTATTTCTTGAAGGTTCTAAAGTGACCCCTTTGCTTGACGATTATAGAATACAAGGAGCTACACTTACAGGAAGCATAGGTGCAGGTGCAAGTTTTGCAGCGGCAGCCAGCAAAAATATTGTTCGGTCAATTCTTGAACTAGGAGGCAATGATCCATGTATCATTATGAATGATGCTGACTTGGATGAGGCATTTAGTGCTGTTATAATGGGACGTATCTGGAATGCAGGACAAATATGTTGTTCTCCAAAGAGAATAATTATATCGGAAGACATTTATGAACAATTTGTAACAAAGGCCAAAGAAACATTTGAGAGTATTAAAATCGGAAATCCACTTGATAAAGATACAGTTTTGGGTCCTCTTTGTACAGAAGAAGCGCTTAAAAAAGCTTTGAGTCAAATTAATACTGCTATTAAACAAGGAGTTACGGTAATAACCGGAGGTAAACGTTTAGAAAGAGAAGGATTCTTTCTTGAACCAACGATATTGACTGACATTACCAACGATATGGATATCTATCATGAAGAGGTTTTTGCTCCAGTATTGATGGTATATAAGTTTAAAAATATTGATGAAGCAATTGATTTGGCAAACGACTCTACTTATGGACTTGGCGGTTCTATTTTTAGTAAAAATGAAGAAGAGGCTGTAAAACTGGCTCGTAAAATAAATACAGGTATGGTATTTATTAATCATGTTACAACAAGTGTTGGCCCTGAATTACCATTTGGTGGTACTAAAAAATCGGGTTATGGAAGAGAACTATCTCCCGATGCTATTTATGAATTTGTAAATCCTAAACTAATAAGGATTACTAATACTAAAGCATTATATTAAAAATTAAATCTATCATTATGGATTCATTAAGTTTAAGACCAGAGTGGGATAAAACGTTCCCAAAATCGGATAAAGTAGATCATGTGAAGGTTTCTTTTCACAATAGATATGGCATTTCTTTGGCTGCCGATTTATATAAGCCTAAAAAATATCATGGGAAATTGGCAGCTATAGCAGTTTCGGGCCCGTATGGAGCAGTAAAAGAACAAGCATCTGGATTGTATGCTCAAACAATGGCCGAAAAAGGGTTTCTTACAATTGCTTTCGATCCATCATTTACTGGTGAGAGTGGTGGTGAACCACGTTTTATTTCATCTCCAGAAATCAATACAGAAGATTTCTCGGCGGCTGTTGATTATCTATCTATACGTGAAGATGTAGACCCCAACCGTGTAGGTATAATCGGTATATGTGGATTTGGAGGAATGGGACTCAATGCTGCTGCAATAGATACTCGAATTAAGGCGACTGTAATTTCTACAATGTATGATATGAGTAGACAGCTTACCTATGGTTATTTTGATAAGACAACCGTTGATGAACGATATGAATTGCGTATACAATTAAATGCTCAGCGTATTGAGGATTACAAAAATACTTGTAATGCATTAATGGGTGGTGTACCAAGTCAATTACCAGATGATGCACCTTTCTTCTTAATTGATTATTTTGATTATTATAAAACACCTCGCGGATATCATCCACGTTCGGTAAACTCTAACGATGGATGGACTAAAACCACACCTTTACCTTTTATGAATATGCCACTTCT
>CAMTOV010000305.1 GCA_947074235.1 uncultured Bacteroides sp.
TCACCATCCATCAACTCAGCACCATTGCTATCGCGTGGTGTAAGGTCTGCTACTACTTCTTCGGTAGCAGCTTCTGGGTTGAACTCGTGAGCACAGTCGGGACATACATATAAAGAGCCATCAAAGTAGGTGTTTTCACCTTGGCAGCTTGGGCAATTTGGAATTTCGTTCATTGGTAAATTCTGATTATTAAATTGTTTTGGGCTGCAAAGGTAGGCTAATTGTCAAAGATATACAAGCTTGCTAATCAATATTAACGGAAACGAAGCTTTCTCATCCTAACCAGCCATTCGTTCGTTCTTCTTGCAATAGCGCTTGCATTGTTCACAAATGCCATATCCTAGTATGGCACCCAGCATAAAATCCTCTTCTGCTGATAGCTTATTGAGTGGCTTGTCGCATATCTTTTGCAGCACCTCCATGCACACATGTTCGCCAAAAAAAAGATTCTCTTGCCCATTACTCAGCGCACAGATAAAGTAAGCCATATCATTCGCTTTTAGTTTGGCTATGGCTATGTGGCTACAGTCGGCGCTAATGGTGCAAAGAGCAGCGCTACGTACTCCCTTTTTGCACTCGTACAGCAGATGCGAAAACAATTTCAGCTTTTCCATTATCTGTCGCTTTAACGTGATTAAACCATTTCCGTTTTCAGCTGCTCTACCCAGTTGGACACACGCGTGTCAGTGAGGTTCGATTCATTGTCTTCGTCGATAGGCAGTCCGCAGAATACACCATCTTGAAAAGCAATAGAGTCATCAAACGTATAGTCCGATGCATCCACACCGCTACCTATCAGCTGAGCGTTTGCCTTCATTGCAGCATCGGCTATAGTGCCAATGGCATCGCAAAACGTATCGCTGTAAGAGGATGAATCGCCTGTGCCAAACACGGCCACCTTGCGCCCGGCCAAGTCCATTGCTGCAAGTTTGTCTTCCACTCCATACCAATCATCTTGCAAGTCGCCCGCTCCCCACGTAGAAGAGCCGAGTATCAGTACCTCATAGTTGAGAAATAGCTCAGGAGAAGCTGATGACACCTCCATAATATCTGCATTATCTACACCCAGCTTGCTGCCAATTAGTTTGGCAACCTCTTCGGTGTTGCCGGTTGTAGAACCAAAAAAAATACCAATCTTCTTCATATCCATTCGTTTTTAGTGAGTTGATTAATGTTATTTCATTCGGTTGCAAAGTAATCGCATTCAGATGAAGCTATCAATCACCAATTGTAGGGATATTTAGAGGAGTGGTAATTAATTTGAGGTATAAGGCGAGAGATTATTTTGCCAGTAACTTTTGCAATTCAAGCGGATTGTCCGTAGTGATAAAATCAATTTTATGCTGAATGCACCATTCCATGTCTTTGGCTTTGTTTACCGTCCATACATTTACCTTCAAGCCCAGTTGATGACACTCCTCAATCCACTCAGGATGTCGTTGCAACACCTTCAAATCATAATCCGGGCCTGTACATCCCATCGCTTTGAGCTGAGTAGGAGTGAGGTTGCCTTCAAGATAAAAGACAGGAGTGCCCTTGGGTGCAAGGCGGATAAACTCCTCTGTGGCATGCTTTGAGAAAGAAATGTATTCCATTCTGCTATCGTAGCTATAAGCTTTTACCATTGCAATAATCTTCTTCACTGCCTCTGTTTCTCGTTGAGGTGTCTTTAACTTTTTTAGTTCAAGAATCAATTTAATGTCAGTGCTCTTTGCTGCATCAAAAAACTGTTTCAGCGTAGGCATATTCTCACCATTGGCAAGCTTTAATCTACTCAGTTCAGTAGCTGTAGACCGCTCCATATGCTTGCCTTTGTAGGAGGCATCGTGGTTGACAACTAATTCGCCATCGCCCGTTAACCACACATCAAACTCCGACCCATAGCAATCTATAGAATCAGCTTTTAGCATTGCTGCTATGCTATTTTTTGCCGCTCCTGCTGTATTCCAAAAGCCACGATGGGCAATCACCTTGGTTTGAGCCATAGAACTCTGCGTAAAAGAGGCTGCGATAATTGAAACATATAAAATAAATTTTCTCATTTGTAACGTCTGCTTGATTGATTTAGCTGCAACAAATATAAGAGTTGCATCATCATCTCACTACCGTTTGGCAATAAATCTTTTTGAGATGATCAAAATGTAATATGTTTGTAACTAATTGATAATGTATGTTGTATCTGAATGTTGTTTATGGTGTAGCGTTTGTAATAGAATATTAGGCTAGGCTAGTATCTTCATCTAGCTCTATCTCTTTGCTATCTCTATCGGTAAATGTTGCATAAAGCATATAAACATTAAAAGCAACTCCTTTTTTATAAACACACCACTTATGTTTTCTGTTATCATAAGAGATTTTTATGGAATAATCATTTAATAAAAAAGAATATGGAAAAGCAGAAAGTAATGTTTGCCTTCAATGATGAAACAAAGTGGGAAAAAATTATTGGCGAAGCAGAAGGTATGTTAGATTGCGCGGATATAGTTGAGAATGTTGCAATAGTTTCTATGGGAACTACAGTTTTATCAATTTTGAAAAGTACTATCTTAACAGATTTCAAAGATAAAGTTAGTGAATTATCAAGCAAAGGCGTTGACTTTTATATTTGTTGTAATACAATGCATAAATATGGAATAACTGCCGATATGATTCTTCCGGAAATAAAAATAGCTGAGCGAGGCACCGATATCAAAATACTTGAATTGAAACAGGCTGGATATATAATGTATACAGTTGACTATGTG
>CAMTOV010000306.1 GCA_947074235.1 uncultured Bacteroides sp.
GAACTGAGTTTTCAGTTCGCTAAACTCATTGGCTATCTTAATCTTTTTCTTGTAACTATGGTTGCTGGCTTTCAATCTTATTTGATTGATAAAAAGCAAAATAAGTAGAAGAATCACCACTATTAGCACAATGCCAATAACCGTAATGATGTACATTCTATAAGTTAGTCTACTATCTTTATGTTCTACGTCTTCCAATGATTCATTGTATTTCTGTTGCAATGCATCAATCGCCTCTTGCGCTTTAGCGGCATTGATAGAGTCACTCCAAAGCATATAGCCCTTATACATTTCTGCCGTTAGTTTGGCGCTGTTGGTTTGCTCCGATAAGGTTATCAAGTTTTGAAAACAGGTATTCACCTTGTCATATTGCTTCTCTTGCGTATAGTTGCTGATAAGCTGTTGAAGTGAAGCGCTGCCTTCTTTATTATTGCCATACGTATATTCGTAGGCTGTTTTCATATATAGCACCTCGTTGTTGAGCAAAGCGTCATTCATCTTTTTGGCAGCTTCGGTCATACGTTCTAGTTGCACAGCCGATTGTTGCTGATTTTTCAACTTGAGATTTAACAAGAGTCTTTCTTTGGCCAAAGCGTATTGATTGGCATGTTGTGGTTTGCCTGTTTTTGTAGCTGCCAGTCTAATCACCTGGCTAACATCATTGAAGCAAGCAAAAGCTTCTTTGTATGCATTTTGTTTTACAGCTATTTCAGCCGCTTTTAAACCGCAATCTATGGCATCTTGATATTGGTTTTGAGCAGCATATTCGGCAAGGGCTTTTTGATAAAGCGGAAGTGCCTTTTGATATTCTTGTTTGGTATAGAATTGTTCTGCCTGCTTTTGAAACTCTTTGATGCGATTGATTGGTATTTGCGCTTGTAGAGTAGATACTGTAATGTATAGTAACAGAAGTATAGTGATAAGAATGTTTTTCTTCATATTATCGTTGTATTAACTGATACAAAAATAGAATAAAAATAATCCTATTCCTTGAAAATGGTGAGGAAAAATAACAGAAGATGAGAATTATTGGTGAATAGAGATATAAAACTTACATAATGTCTATTTAACAGTAAAGGTTTGCCTGTTACTTATTGTATTTGCAACAAGAAACAGGCAAACCTTTATTAATCGTTTTCTAACTGTTTAGTATTTAAAACTACTACCACCTAAGAATTCTCTAAGGAGCGAGGTGGGTGGTATCTCATTGTCTTGCACGGGGGTAAAATATTTAATAAAGCGAAGCAGTCTGTTTGCTTCTGCATATTCGGGGCAATTGCGCGGCACACTCATCAAAATAGGTTCGGCATGAAGTCGCAATACAGCCAATTCATATATCAGTGCTGAGTTAAACATCACATCGGCATTCTCTTGATAGGGAAATATCCATTTATCTTCGCCCGATCGCACACTAGGCCATCTCGAAATGGTATCTTGTGCAGAGTATCCTCGGTAGTTGAAATCGCGAATGATTCTTCTCAACAAGCGATTGTCTGAAGTAGGAATCCAGTTGTGGTCGTCGAGCGAGATGGTAGTAAGCGCTGAGGCATATATCTTAAATATATTCTCTTTAGGGATACTTTTTACCAATTCGGGATTGAGCGCATGTATACCTTCAAGTATCAAGATGATGTTATCATTGATTCTGAGTTTCCTTCCGTTGTACTCTTTCTTGCCAGTCACAAAGTTAAATGTAGGTAAATTTACCTCTTCGCCTCTGAGCAAAGCGTGTAGTTGGTCATTAAAGAGTTTGAGATCGAGCGCATAAAACGACTCGTAGTCATAGTTGCCATTCTCATCTTTGGGTGTTTCTTCTCGCTCTACAAAGTAATCATCTAGCGATATAGGCACAGGGCGCAGCCCGTTTGTCATCAACTGTACCGATAAGCGTTTGCTAAATGTGGTCTTACCCGATGAAGAAGGTCCGGCAATAAGTACTAATTTAACTCGGTTTCCATTGGTTCCTCTGTCAAAAATAGTATCGGCTATCTGAGCAATTTTTTTCTCTTGTAGGGCTTCGCCTACTTTAATCATATCGGTAGCATACCCTTTTTTGCAGGCAATATTGAAATCGCCTACTGTGTTGAGTCGCATGATGTAATTCCAGTGCACAAACTCTTTGAATACGTCGAGCATCTTTTCTTGTGGAACCATCTCTTCAAGCTTGGTGGGATCTGCCTTATTGGGTATGCGCAGCAAAATGCCATCATTGTATTTCATTATATCAAACAAATGAATATAACCCGTGCTTGGAATAAGACTTCCATAATAATAATCTACCGTATCGCCTAAATTATAATAATAAGTATATATGGAATCGGATGTTTCGAGAAGTTTTACTTTATCTTTCATCCCCTCTTCGCTAAATATCTTCACAGCATCTTCGGTATGACACTCTGTGCGATGGAATGGAATGTTTTCGTGAATAATGTCCCACATCTTAGCCTTGATTTGCTTTACATCTTCTTCGGTTACATCTCTGCCAATACGAAGGTTACAAAAATATCCTTTTGAGATGGGGTGCTCTACATGAAGTTTGCCATCGGGAAATAACTCTCTGACTGCCTTGTAGAGAACGAAGCAAAGCGAACGTACATAGGTGCGCATGCCCGATAAATCGCGTATATCAAGAAACTCCACATCGCGATTATTGTATAACCTAAATGTTAATCCTTCGGAGCAGTTATTCACTTTAGCGCTAACTACTTGATAAGGAAAATTTAGGTTAAATCCATCATAAACAT
>CAMTOV010000307.1 GCA_947074235.1 uncultured Bacteroides sp.
GTGTACCCAAATTACTATACGTCAAAGCTTGCAATTCATAGCTCTTACCATCTTCTATTAATGAAAGCACTTTAAGGTATTGTTTTATCGTAAGCCCCTGATAAACTACATCTTTTATTTCATCCCACTTTTTAAAAACTTTGCCCTCAAAAAAGATGAGACGAATAATGAAAAAAGAAGAGTTTACTGATATATATCAGCGTTGGCTCGAGAGTGGATTAAGCATAAAGGATTTCTGTGAAAATGAGGCCTACGGTAACAGCAGTTTTTACTATTGGAAATCGAAGTTTGGAATATCTTCAAACACCTCATTGAAACACCCAGTTGCATCATCTGCAGATTTTGCTCCGGTAAAGTTGGAACATCACAAAAGTATGGAGGCTACCCTTCCGGTAAATCACTTAGTCATTGAATTGCCAAACCGGATTAAAATCCATTTTAATGATACCAGTGATTATAATGGTACTTTGCATTTGCTCACTAAAATCTGCGGGAACGATGTTCTGTCTGAATGATACGATGCGGTATTTTCTCTGTCCCGGGAAAACCGATATGCGCAAGGGCATAAATTCGCTATGTGGCGTTGTCAGGGATAAGATGGGATTTGATGTACGAATGGGTGATGTATTCATTTTTACCAATCTCTCACGTAATACAATGAAACTCCTTCATGCAGAAAATGGTGGTTTTGTGTTGTATATAAAAAGACTTGAGGCCGGTACCTTCAAGATACCTCAATATGATGAGAAGAGCAAATCCTTTCCCATGGAATGGAAGGATCTTGTAATGATGGTTGAGGGAATTTCTGAGAATCCCAATGTGCGGATCCGACGCCTGAAAGCCAGAAGAAATGATGGTTTCTATTAATAAAATTACTTTGATTATCCTTTGTTTATGAGATGATAATGTCTTATTTTTACATCAAATAAACAGAGGATGAATCAACAAGAAACATTAGAACTTTTAGTGAAATCGCAGCAGGAAACAATTAAAATGCTGACAGAATCACACGTAAAATCTAATGAACTTGTTGAAGAGCTTCAAAAGAAGATTAATGAACTTCTGGCACAGATTGCCTGGCTAAACCGACAACTATTCGGTCGCAGGAGTGAAAGGCTGGCCGCATTTGATCCAAATCAGCTCAACCTCTTTGAACCGAACCACACGCCCGAAGAACTATTGCAGGTTGAAGCGGCACGTACTGAAGCCGTAGAGATGATTGACAAATCCGAAATATCCAAAAGCACAGAGCGTCGTAACCGTAAACTTTTGGAAGGGCTTCCTGTTGTCAGCGTTGTCATCGAACCGGAGAATGTTAACCATGATCTTTATAAATGTATCGGGCAGGAAAGCACACGTACTCTTGAGTTTGAACCCGGCAAGTTATATGTTAAGGAGATTATCCGTCCCAAATATGGATTAAAAGACTCAACTGTACTCCCCGGTAATAACCTAAGCGGTGTTCTGATAGCACCTATGCCTCTTCTACCTATCTATAAAGGATTACCGGGAGCCAGCATGCTCACCGAGATCTTGCTTCAAAAATACGAATATCATGTTCCTTTCTATCGTCAGGTAAAAGCCTTCCGGCATTTAGGAGTACGTATCTCAGAAAGTACTCTGAGCGGATGGTTCAAGCCTGTCTGCGAAATGCTGAAACCGCTTTATGAAGAGCTGAAGAAAGAGGTGTTAGCATCAGATTATATCCAGGTAGACGAAACAACGCTTGGAGTAATCAATAAGGAAAAGCATCAGGCATCTAAGGAGTATTTATGGATGGTACGTTCCGTCATAAAGCGATTGGTCCTTTTTCATTACGATTCGGGATCCCGGTCGGGTAAAGTTATCGAAAATCTACTCAGTTCATACAAAGGATATCTCCAGAGTGACGGCTATAATGCTTATAATGTCTTTGGGGATAGAAAAGACGTGTGCCTGATTGCCTGCCTCGCCCATATACGTCGTAATTTTGAGAAATCGTTGGATGAAAACAGAGTCATGGCAGAATACGCACTCAAGGAGATACAGCATCTTTATCAGATTGAGAGAATGGCAGACGAAAAGGAGCTAACATATGAAGATCGCATGAATTTACGCATGAAACTATCCAAGCCTGTATTGGATTCTTTTGAGAAATGGTTAGAGGTAAATTATCAGCATGTTCCCCCAAGAAGCAGAATGGGACAAGCCATCGCTTATGCCTATTCATTATGGCCGAGAATGAATAACTATTTGAAGGATGGACGGATCAAAATAGATAATAATCTGGCGGAAAATGCCCTACGACCACTTGTGCTGTCAAGAAAGAACTTCTTATTCTGTGGAAATCATGAAGCAGCAGAGAATACAGCAGTCATTTGTTCATTGCTTGCCTCATGTAAAGCGCTTGATATAAATCCTCGGGAATGGCTACTTGATGTTATTGCTAAACTTCCATATTATCTTGAGAAGAATAGCAATAAGGACTTAAAAGAACTATTACCAGACCGATGGACAAAAGATAACTTTAAAGAACTGCAATAAAACTCCAATTGGAGAATGTGATTTCTTTAGATACATTATTAAACAATAATCGCTATAGCTCATGATACAAAAAGCTATAGCGATTATTTTTGTAATATAAGGTGTAGTTTATCGAGGGCTTACACTTCTTTGATGTTGGTATGCTGCACGTGCGTAGAATCGCCGTAAGCCCCCGAGCAACTACACGTTTTTAGATATACCAAAAATGGCTATAGTAT
>CAMTOV010000308.1 GCA_947074235.1 uncultured Bacteroides sp.
TACAAAAATGCTCGTGCTACCTTGTCGTTGCTAACTATCACTTCAAACGTGATGTATGGCAAGAAGACAGGTGCTACTCCTGATGGACGTGCCAAAGGGGTTGCTTTTGCTCCGGGTGCTAACCCCATGCACGGACGTGATAAGAATGGTGCTATCGCTTCATTGAGCTCGGTAGCTAAGCTTCGTTACCGTGATTCGCAAGATGGTATCAGTAATACTTTCTCTATTGTTCCTAAATCGCTTGGTGCTACCGAAGAAGATCGCGTAGACAATCTAGTGACAATGATGGATGGTTACTTCACCAAAGGTGCTCACCACCTGAACGTGAATGTGCTGAATCGTGCGATGCTCGAAGATGCGATGGAGCATCCTGAGAAGTATCCTCAATTGACCATTCGTGTTTCTGGTTATGCGGTAAACTTTATTCGTTTGAGTCGCGAACATCAATTGGAAGTTATTTCACGTAGTTTCCACGAACGTATGTAATATATGACCAACAAAGCGAAACATACAATAAACATACACTCATACGAAAGTATGGGAACATTCGACGGGCCCGGTTTGCGGCTCGTCGTTTTTCTTCAAGGCTGTTATTTCCGATGCCTTTATTGTGCCAATCCCGATACGATAAACTGTCATGGAGGAATTGTTACCGATATTGAGGAAATAGTGCGCATGGCAGTGAGCCAAAAACCATTCTTTGGCAAAAAGGGTGGGGTAACCTTCTCGGGAGGCGAACCCACTGTGCAAGCCAAAGCCTTGATTCCTTTGGTAGAGCGATTGCATGAAGAGGGAATTCATGTCTGTTTAGATACCAACGGTGGCGTGTGGAATGAGCATGTTGAAACACTACTTGGCATGGTAGACCTTGTGATGCTCGATGTGAAGGAATTCAATGATGAGCGCCATCAAGCCCTAACTGGAATGAGTAATGAAAAGACCTTGAAAGTAGCGGCATGGCTTGAAGAAAATCAACGGCCTTTCTGGTTGCGCTACGTATTAGTGCCGGGATATAGCGACTTCGAAGAAGATATCCGTGCTATGGGCGAGCACTTCAAAGAATATAAGATGATACAGAAGGTTGAACTGCTTCCTTATCATACTTTAGGAGCTCACAAGTATGAGTCGCTCGAACAAACTTATCAATTGCAGGGAGTAAAAGAAAATACTCCCGAACAACTGGATGCTGCCGAGAAACTGTTCAATGAATATTTTACGAATGTGCAAGTTAATTAATAGGTAGCCTATAAACAGATAAATAGCACAAACCTCACGGTCTGTGTTATTTGATTTGTTAACTTTAATTCTTAAATGCAAGAAGCAATAATTCCTTCATTTAATTTCCTTTAATCCATCTAGCGGATTTATCTTTTTATAATCTTCTACACAAAAAACTCTTTTGATGCATTGGCCACCACGCTACCATCAAACAAGTGAATCACTCGATGGGCATACGATGCATCGTGCTTAGAGTGCGTCACCATTACAATGGTTGTACCCTCTTGATTGAGTTCAGTAAGCAACTTCATCACCTCTTCACCATTCTTTGAGTCCAAGTTACCCGTAGGCTCATCGGCCAATATCAGTTTGGGGTTAGTGATAACCGCACGAGCAATAGCTACACGTTGTTGCTGTCCGCCCGATAGCTGTAAGGGGAAATGCTTGGCACGATGACTCAAGTTCATTCGCTTCAATATTTCGTGTACACGCTCTTTTCGCTCGCTGGCTTTAATGCCTAAGTAGATGAGTGGAAGCTCCACATTCTCAAATACACTTAGTTCGTCTATAAGGTTGAAGCTCTGAAATACAAAACCAATTGTTCCTTTACGCAGAGTGGTGCGTTCCTTTTCGTGTAGATGTGCTACCTCCGTATTTAACAGCTTGTAACTGCCATACGTAGGATTGTCGAGTAGTCCTACAATGTTGAGTAGGGTAGATTTACCACAACCCGAAGGCCCCATAATAGCTACAAACTCTCCTTGTTTTACTTCCATATTGATATGGTTTAAAGCGATGGTTTCAATTTCCGATGTACGAAACATCTTGCTTAAGTTATCTATCTGTATCATATATTCGTTGTTTTTTAATTATTCTGATTTAATACTGTTTACCGGATTGCTATTGGCTATGCGCCATGCTTTAATCACTACACACGCAATGATTAGAGTCAATACAAGCATACCGATAAGCGCAAAGTAAATTGCTGGGAACTTGGTTGCTTCGACAAACATCTCTAGCCAGGCCATTCCTGCAAACCATCCAATAGCTGTACCGATGATCACTGCCGGCAATGCTATCCATGCAATGTTTTTAGAAAGCATCACCAATATATCTATCGTTTCCGCACCATTTACTTTGCGTATGGCAATCTCTTTGCTACGGCGTTGTGTTTCATCATTTACATAACCTACCAATCCCATCAGGGTGATGAAGATGATAGCGATGGCAGACATAATCGCAACATTGCGAAATACCTCAATAGAATAGTATTGTTGATTCATCTCTTTCATTGCTGAAGTGAAAATCATATCCTTATCAGGCCAGATGGTTTTAACCTCTTCATTCAATTTCTTCAGATTATCTTCAAATGGTTCTTTTAATTTGATCTGTATCGTGCCAATAAACTCTTCCTGATAAAACAACATAAGTGGACTGGGATCAGCATACACAATGTTTTGTATTTTAATCGGTTTGATTACTCCAACCACATTACCTGCAACGCTACCATTTGTAAATCTTA
>CAMTOV010000309.1 GCA_947074235.1 uncultured Bacteroides sp.
ACTGATATAAATACCAAACTAACCAAAATCAACATGGCCATGTGTCCCGACAGCATGTTGGCAAACAGACGAATCATCAATGCAAACGGCTTGGTAAAGATGCCAAACAGCTCAATGACCGGCATCATAGGCACAGGCACTTTCAACCACCAAGGCACATCGGGCCAGAATATCTCTTTCCAATAGTGCTTAGAGCCAAATATATTGATGGCCAAAAAGGTACAGATAGCCAAAACCATGGTGATGGCTATATTGCCCGTCACGTTTGCCCCACCGGGGAAGAACGGCACTAAACCCATCAGGTTGTTTAAGAATACAAAGAAGAAAGCTGTGAGCAGATAAGGTGCAAACTTCTGATAACGAGGACCGATGCAACTCTTTATCACATCATCGTTTATCATCATCACAAACATCTCCATAAAACCCACAAACCCCTTTGGCGAAGGCGAATCGGGCGTGCGCTTGCGATACCACCCAGCCACACAAAGCACAATTATGATAAGCAAAACACTGTTTATTACCAAGGCAAAGGCTATTTTAGTGAGCGATAAATCAAAAGGTCTTATCTGCTCACCATCAGCACCATACTCCACTATCTTTCGTTCATATTTAGTGCCTATGGGTGCTATAGAGAAACCTTGATAACTACCCCCATGCTCTAACTTGGAAGATAAAAACACATGCCAACCACTAGTCTTACTCCTCACAATGATGGGAAGAGGAATTGTCAGTTCCTTATGTCCTATCTTAGTGATATGCCATTCATAAGAATCGAGAATATGGCCAAATACAATCTCTTTTACATCCACTTGATTTTCCTCCATCGCTTGCGAAGTGATAGAGTCGGATTCTGTTTGAGCATGCATAGATAGAGTAAAACAGCAACATGCTATCCATCCCACCAGCCAGCGCATATATTTATTCTGCCACCGTTTCATTATTTATTTCTCCTTCATCCAAAGCCGCCTTGTGTGGCTTGTAGGCCGACATCAACACGGTGTCTATAATTAAGAAGAACAGATAATTGCCTAAGAAAGCAATCAAGAATTCTACTCTTTGTACCTTTACGAAAACTATATATATCAACAGTAATACAATGGAAACCAACATCTTTATCATTTTCGAAGCTAGAAACACCATCACATGGCTGCGCGATTTATCTTTGAAGGCATCAATCATTAAGTAACACCCCATATTGAGCAAATAGTAATAAATAGGTATCACAGGATAAAATGCCATGTAGTGCTCAGGATAACATAGATGAAACAAGTATCCACTCACCACATCCCACAACATAGCTATCAGTGACAGGTATAATACATACTTATGTTTGGCTACACTATTTATCATTGTAGTTATCTATTATCAATTATTAAACTAAGAAATACATACCGATACTACTCCATCGCTCATTTCTACAAATCCACTCTCCACATCCACACCATGACCATCATCATTGGGGGTGAAATAGATGATTTTGCCCTGCTGCAAAGACGAAACAATAGGGGCATGATGTGGTAATATAGTAAACGAACCATTCGTTCCGGGCAGCGTTACTCGAAGTACTTCGCCATCAAATATCACCTTCTCGGGCGATACTATACGCAACTTCATTGTAGCATTAACTTCTAGCATCTTTTGGTTATTATTTTTTATTTACCTGTTCGAGTAGGTTTTTACCCTTCTCTATTGCTTCTTCAATAGTTCCCACATTCAAAAATGCCTGTTCGGGCATGTCGTCTACTTGTCCATCAAGTATCATTCTAAAACCTTTGATTGTATCTTCGATAGACACCATCACACCAGGCACACCTGTAAACTGCTCGGCCACAGCAAATGGTTGCGATAAGAAGCGTTGCACCTTGCGAGCACGATTCACCACCATTCTATCCTCATCAGAAAGCTCTTCCATACCAAGAATTGATATGATATCTTGCAACTCTTTATTGCGCTGTAAAATTTGCTTTACTCTTTCGGCCACCTCATAATGCTCTTGGCCCACGATGTGTGGATCAAGAATACGTGATGTTGAAGCCAAAGGATCTACAGCTGGATAAATGCCAAGTTCGGTAATCTTACGATCGAGCACCGTAGTAGCATCAAGGTGAGTAAAGGTTGTAGCAGGTGCAGGGTCGGTCAAGTCGTCGGCCGGCACATATACTGCTTGCACCGAAGTGATAGAGCCGTATCTAGTAGAAGTGATGCGCTCTTGCATAGCCCCCATCTCGGTAGCAAGAGTAGGTTGATATCCCACAGCCGAAGGCATACGTCCCAATAAAGCTGAAACTTCAGAACCAGCCTGTGTGAAACGAAATATATTATCAATGAAAAACAAGATATCACGTGGGTTAGCATCATCCGTATGATTGTCTCTAAACGATTCGGCCACAGTAAGACCCGACAAGGCCACAGAAGCACGGGCACCAGGAGGCTCATTCATCTGACCAAAGACCAAGGTTACTTGCGATTTTTCAACCTCATTGTAGTCTACCTTTGTCAAATCCCAGTGTCCTTCCTCCATGCTTTTCTTAAATTCTTCGCCATATCTGATAACGCCCGATTCAATCATCTCGCGCAAAAGGTCGTTGCCTTCGCGAGTACGCTCACCTACTCCGGCAAATACAGAAAAACCATTATGTTTTTTTGCTATATTATTTATTAATTCTTGAATAAGAACCGTTTTTCCTACACCTGCTCCACCAAACAGTCCAATCTTGCCAC
>CAMTOV010000310.1 GCA_947074235.1 uncultured Bacteroides sp.
GCATCAGTGCAATACAGACTTTTCAGTACCTTATATATATAAGGTGTATTTTTAGAACTCAGCGTTGCGTGGAGTACGTGGGAAAGGAATCACGTCGCGAATATTTGCCATACCTGTTACGAATAGCAATAAACGCTCGAAACCTAAACCGAAACCAGCATGAGGACAAGTACCAAAACGACGAGTATCCAAATACCACCACATATCCTTCATCGGGATATCCATCTCTTGGATGCGTGTTTGTAGTTTTTCGTAATCAGCTTCACGTTCAGAACCACCGATAATCTCACCAATCTTAGGGAACAATACATCCATAGCACGAACTGTCTTGCCATCTTCGTTTTGCTTCATATAGAAAGCTTTGATCTCCTTTGGATAGTCAGTCAAGATAACAGGACGTTTGAAATGATGCTCTACTAAATAGCGCTCGTGCTCAGAAGCCAAGTCTACTCCCCAGAAGATTGGGAATTCAAACTGATGACCATCAAGTACAGCTTTTTCAAGAATCTTGATACCCTCTGTATATGGCAAGCGCACGAAGTCTTCTTTCAATACACTTTGTAAACGCTCAATCAATTCTTTATCGAACATATCGTTCAAGAACTTGATATCATCCATACAGTTATCCAAAGCCCATTGCACACAATATTTGATGAAGTCTTCTGCCAAATCCATATTGTCTACGATATCATTGAAAGCAACTTCTGGCTCAATCATCCAAAACTCAGCCAAGTGGCGAGGAGTATTCGAATTCTCGGCACGGAATGTAGGTCCGAATGTATAGATAGAGCCAAGAGCTGTAGCAGCCAACTCACCTTCTAGCTGACCAGATACAGTCAAACTAGCTTGTTTGCCAAAGAAGTCGTCATCATAAATGATTGAGCCTTCTTCGTCTTTCTTCAAGTCATAAAGATTTTTAGTAGTCACTTGAAACATCTGTCCTGCACCTTCACAGTCGGAAGCAGTGATGATTGGTGTATGGAAATAAAAGAAACCCCTATCGTGAAAGAATTGATGGATAGCCATTGCCATATTGTGACGAATGCGAAAGACAGCACCAAATGTATTGGTACGTGGACGTAAATGTGCAATCTCGCGAAGGAATTCAAGAGAGTGACCTTTCTTTTGCAAAGGATAAGTATTATCACAAGTACCTAGTACTTCTATTTCTTGCGCTTGCACTTCTACCTTTTGGCCCGAACCTACTGATTCAACCATCACGCCATTCACGCTCAAACATGCTCCGGTAGTAATGTCTTTCAACATTTCTTCGTCAAACTTAGACAAATCGACTACTAACTGCACATTATTAATTGTAGAACCATCATTCAATGCAATAAAGTTAACTTGTTTGCTGCCTCTACGGGTACGTACCCATCCTTTTACATTGACTTTCGCGCCAAAGTCTTCGCGCTTCAGCAAGTCAACGATTTTTGTTCTACTAATTTTTTCCATAATTATCGTGTATACATTATTATATTAACAGTATAGCCAGCAATCGGCAGAATAATAGTTTCACACTATTGCATCATCCCGATTGCTGACTATGTATTTATCTCATTTTGAAATGCGATTATTCGAAAGAACCCATACGCAAGAAGTTCACTTCTTGTTCTGTTAAGTAACGCCAATCACCACGGCGAAGTCCTTTTTTGGTTAATCCTGCAAAGAACACGCGGTCTAGCTTCATTACTTTATAACCTAGAGATTCGAATATACGACGAACGATACGGTTTTTGCCAGAGTGGATTTCAATTCCAACTGAGTCCTTTTGTTCGTCAGCATAGCTGATAGCATCTGCATGGATTTCTCCATCTTCAAGCTGAATACCAGCAGCAATTTGATCCATATCTGCTCTAGTTAAGTTCTTATCCAAATGTACGTGATAGATTTTCTTCTTCAAGTATTTTGGATGAGTCAACTTAGAAGCCAAGTCACCATCGTTTGTTAGAAGCAATACACCTGTTGTGTTTCTATCAAGACGACCTACAGGGTAGATACGCTCTGTACATGCACCTTTTACAAGATCCATTACAGTTTTGCGCTCTTGTGGATCATCAGAAGTAGTTACACAATTCTTAGGCTTATTAAGCAATACATAAATCTTGCGTTCGATGCTAACATCTTGATCGTGGAATTTCACTTCGTCAGAACGTTTGATTTTTGTTCCCAACTCAGTCACCACTACGCCATTTACAGATACTGCACCTGCTGTGATAAATTCATCCGCTTCGCGACGAGAACAAATACCGGCATTAGCCATATATTTATTCAAACGAATTGGTTCGTTAGGATCAACAAATTGCTCTTTGTATTCAATTTGTTTCTTCTTGCTATACTTAGCATTTGGATCATAATCACTCGTACGGCGTTGTGGACGGTTGTTGTAACGATTGTAGCCACCACCATTGTTGTTGTAGCCACCGCCGTTGTTATAGCCGCCTCCATTGTTGTAAGAACGTTGAGGACGGTTGTAGCCGCCGCCGTATGAGTTGCCATCTTCGCTATTATTATTGTAGCGTGGACGGTATGGACGATCACCACCTTCGTTGTTAGAGTTATATCTTGGACGATATGGGCGGTCACCACCATTATTATTATTGTATGGGCGCTGTGGGCGATCTCCATAAGAAGAGCGTCTATCATCGCCTTCACCATTGTTAAATCTTGGAC
>CAMTOV010000311.1 GCA_947074235.1 uncultured Bacteroides sp.
TACAACTACATGTTGGACAAGAACAACCCGATCCTGCAACTGATGCTCGCGCAGTGCCTATCTATCAAACTACTTCTTATGTGTTCCGCAACTCAGCTCATGCTGCCGATCGTTTCGGCTTGCGCGATGCCGGCAATATTTATGGTCGCTTGACCAACAGCACACAAGGTGTTTTTGAGCAACGTGTGGCGGCTCTCGAAGGAGGGGTAGCTGCATTGGCAGTAGCATCGGGTGCGGCAGCCGTTACTTATGCATTCGAGAATATCACTCGTGCAGGAGACCACATCGTTTCGGCCAAAACTATCTATGGTGGTTCGTACAATCTATTGGCACACACATTGCCAACTTATGGAGTAACTACTACTTTTGTAGATCCTACCGACTTATCGAACTTTGAGAAAGCGATACAGCCAAACACTAAGGCTGTGTTTATCGAAACTTTGGGCAACCCTCATTCAAATATCATCGACATAGCAGCGGTGGCAGAGATTGCACACAGTCATAAAATACCGTTGATTATCGACAATACCTTTGGTACTCCTTATTTGATTCGTCCTATTGAACATGGAGCAGATATCGTGGTGCACTCAGCAACTAAATTTATCGGTGGTCATGGCACATCGCTTGGTGGTGTGATTGTAGATTCGGGCAAGTTCGACTGGGTAGGTTCGGGCAAATTCCCACAACTTACCGAGCCCGATCCGAGCTATCACGGTGCACGATTTGTAGAAGCAGCAGGTCCAGCGGCATTCGTAACACGTATTCGTGCGGTATTGTTGCGCGATACAGGTGCAACTATCAGCCCATTCAATGCTTTCATCTTATTGCAAGGACTCGAAACATTGTCACTTCGTCTAGAACGCCATGTAGAGAATGCCTTGAAGGTAGTTGATTTCTTAGAAAAACATCCAAAGGTAAAAAAGGTAAATCACCCATCGCTAGCATCACACCCAGACAATGTGCGTTATAAGAAATATTTCCCACAAGGAGCAGGTTCTATCTTTACATTCGAGATAGAAGGTGGCCAGGAAGAGGCACATCGCTTTATTGATAGCCTAGAGATATTCTCGCTTCTTGCCAATGTAGCAGATGTGAAGTCGTTGGTTATCCATCCGGCTACCACTACCCACTCTCAGCTCAATGCCACTGAGCTTGAAGAACAAGAAATCTATCCTGGCACTGTGCGTCTTTCTATCGGCACAGAGCATATCGACGATATACTGGAGGATTTGGCACAAGCACTTGATAAAGTATAATTCAGGATAGCTTTACTTCAACTTATCGATTTACTATGTTCTATACCACGATGTAGTAGCTTGATAAGTTGAAGTTGCTTTTTTATTTGATTAAAAAGGTGGGGTTGTTTTCTCTACATCCCCATCTTGACTATAAAAACATCCCCATGTTTTGATGCACAACATCCCCATGTTTTATATAAAAACATCCGGGTGTTTTATATCAAAACATGGGGATGTTTTTCATACTAGTATAGTATACTTATGATAGTAAGATAGTTACATTGATTTGAAAAGGTACTGTTTTTATCCTTTTTGCAAGCTTTAATTCTTACCTCATTTATAATAGATCAGTTTGTTAAAACCCCCAAGTGTTAAATTAGCATATTATGTTTGCTTCTTTTAAAATATATGATATATTTGTGATATCAAAATGATATCATTAAATTTATCTCAATATGGAAACAAATGAATTTGCTTTTAAAGGTTTTAAGATGAGCGGCTTCTTGATGCTGTTCTTCTTTTTCGTGTTGTTGGGAGTTAGCGTTGCTGCTTTCTTCGTAGATCTCTCGCCCAACGGGTTGAATATTGTAAAGATTGTTATTGCTGCAATAATAATACTGTTCTCTTTTATATCTCTTGGTGGTTTTATGATGCTCGAACCCAATGAGGCTAGGGCGATGGTTTTCTTTGGTAAATATGTGGGCACGTTTACTGAAACCGGCTTCTTTTGGGTAAATCCGTTTTTGGAAGCGAAAAAGGTATCGCTTCGTGCACGCAACTTAGACGTAGAGCCAATCAAGGTGAACGATAAGATAGGAAATCCGATATTGATTGGTTTGGTGCTGGTATGGAAATTGAAAGATTGCTATAAAGCGCTGTTCGAAATTGATTCGCAAACCATGGCTATAGGAGCTACAGGGCAAGCTTCTGTTGGTGTGACTGTGGCCGGTCGTATGGGGGCTTTCGAGAACTTTGTGAAGATACAGAGTGATGCTGCGCTTCGCCAAGTAGCCGGTATGTATGCATACGATAATAGCGATGTGAATACAAAAGAAATCACTCTGCGCTCTGATGGTGATGAGGTAAATGAATTGCTTGTTCAGAAGCTAAATGAGCGTTTGGCTATGGCTGGTATGGAAGTGATAGAGGCTAGAATCAACTACTTGGCATATGCTCCCGAAATTGCTGCCGTGATGCTTCGTCGTCAACAAGCTTCGGCTATTATCACAGCTCGCGAGAAGATTGTAGAAGGTGCGGTGAGTATGGTAAAGATGGCTTTGAATAAACTGTCGGAAGAAGAGATTGTTGATTTGGATGAAGATAAGAAGGCGGCTATGGTGAGTAACTTGCTCGTTGTATTGTGTGCTGATGAGGCTGCTCAGCCGGTTTTGAATACAGGTACTTTGAATCAGTAAAA
>CAMTOV010000312.1 GCA_947074235.1 uncultured Bacteroides sp.
TACCGTCGAATTTGCTTTCAATTCCTTTGAAGTCACGAATACGAGGCAAAGCAACACGTACTAATTTCTCTAAGAATTCATACATTCTTTCGCGACGCAAAGTTACCATAACACCGATAGGCATTTTTTTACGCAACTTAAAGTTCGCGATATCTTTACGAGAAATAGTAGCAACCGCTTTTTGACCTGTAATTGCTGTCATTTCATTAATAGCTACTTCGATAATCTTCTTATCTGCAACAGCCATACCTAAACCTTGATTGATTACAATCTTCTTAAGAACAGGTATCTGCATTGATGAAGAATACTGAAATTGCGATTTTAGAGCAGGCGCAATGCGCTCTGCATATTCTTTCTTAAGACTTGCAGTATTACTCATTACTTAATCTCCTCTCCTGATTTTTTAGAATAACGCACTAAAGTTCCTTCAGAACTCAATTTTCTACCAACACGCGTTGCTGCACCAGTTTTTGGATCAACTGGATTCAAATTCGAGATGTGTACAGAAGCTTCTTGCTTCACAATACCACCTTGTGGGTTCTTAGCGTTAGGTTTTGTGCTTTTAGATACCATATTGATACCTTCAACGATAGCACGATTTTTGCTAACTAGAACCTTCAATACGCGACCAGTTTTACCCTTATCTTCACCAGAGTTTACGAAAACTGTATCGCCTTTTTTAATATGTAATTTACTCATTACTTAAATCTTTTACAAAATTAAAGTACTTCAGGCGCTAGTGACACAACTTTCATGTTAGTAGCACGAAGTTCACGAGCTACAGGACCGAAAATACGACTACCTCTAATTTCTCCTGCATTGTTCAACAACACACAAGCATTATCATCAAAACGAATATAAGAACCATCTGGACGACGGATTTCTTTCTTTGTACGTACGATCAAAGCTTTAGACACTGCACCTTTTTTAACATCACCTGAAGGGATAACACTTTTCACAGTAACGACGATTACGTCACCTACTGAAGCATAACGACGTCTAGTTCCACCTAATACGCGGATACATAAACATTCTTTTGCTCCACTGTTATCACATACTGTAAGTCTGGATTCTACTTGTATCATAATTACTTAGCTCTTTCAATTATTTCAACCATTCTCCATCTCTTAGTCTTGCTCAAAGGACGAGTTTCCATTATGCGTACTGTATCACCTACATTACACTCATTTTTTTCATCATGAGCATGGTATTTCTTAGTTTTACTAACGAACTTACCATAGATGGGGTGTTTTTCTTTAAACTTAGCTGCTACTGTAATGGTTTTATCCATTTTAGTGCTTAACACTACCCCGGTTCTTTCTTTTCTTAAATTTCTTGCTTCCATCAAGCTCGATTATTTATTGTTAAGTTCTCTATAGCGCAATTCTGTTTTCATGCGCGCAATCGTCCTACGTAATTGTTTGATTAACGCAGGATTTTCTAAAGGAGAAATAGCATGATTGATAACCATTTGGTTATAGTTCACTACTTCAGCTTCGATTCTTTCTGCTAAGTCAGCAGTAGACATTTCTTTAATTTCTGCAGTTTTCATAAACATTACGCATTTTGATTTTGAATATCATAATCACGTCTCACTACAAATTTAGTAGTGATAGGAAGTTTTTGGGCAGCTAAACGAAGTGCTTCTTTAGCAATTTCGTAAGATACTCCTTCTGCTTCAATGATAATACGGCCTGGAGTTACTGGAGCAACAAATCCTTCTGGAGCACCTTTACCCTTACCCATACGTACATCGGCTGGTTTACGAGTAATTGGTTTATCTGGAAAAATTCTAATCCAAATCTGACCTTGACGTTGCATATATCTTGTTACTGCAATACGAGCAGCTTCAATCTGACGGCCTGTAATCCACTTAGTTTCCAAAGCCTTGATACCAAAAGAGCCAAACGCCAATTGGTTACCGCGTTGAGCGATACCCTTTTGACGACCCTTTTGTTGTCTTCTGAATTTTGTCTTTTTCGGTTGTAACATAATTCTTAAAATTCAAATCGATTAACGATTATTTTTTTTTCTTTTGAAGTTCTTACCGCCGCCTTGGTTGTTGTTACCACGACCACTTTCTTTGCTTTGCGTAAAGTTTGGAGCCAATTCTCTCTTACCAAACACTTCACCTCTACAAATCCAAACTTTAATACCTAGCAAACCAACTTTAGTCAATGCTTCTGCATGACAGTAGTCGATATCAGCTCTGAAAGTATGCAACGGAGTTCTTCCTTCCTTATACATTTCAGAACGAGCCATTTCAGCTCCATTCAAACGTCCTGAAATTTGAATTTTAATACCTTCTGCACCCATACGCATTGTGTTTGCGATAGCCATTTTAATAGCACGGCGATAGGCAATCTTACCTTCAACTTGACGAGCGATGTTGTTTGCAACGATTACAGCGTCTAGTTCTGGTCTTTTCACTTCAAAGATATTAATTTGAATATCTTTGTCGGTGATCTTTTTCAACTCTTCTTTTAACTTATCAACTTCTTGACCACCTTTACCGATAATGATACCTGGACGAGCAGTACAAACAGTGATTGTTACAAGCTTTAACGTACGTTCAATTACTATTCTTGAAACGCTTGCTTTAGCAAGTCTCGCATTAAGATATTTACGGATTTTGCTATCTTC
>CAMTOV010000313.1 GCA_947074235.1 uncultured Bacteroides sp.
CCACAAATGTATCAACTAGAAGATGGTGGACGCTCTATAGAGATTGGCAAGCTTAACAATATTATTGAAGCAAGAGCCGATGAGATTGTGATGAATGTATGCAATCAAATAGGTTTGTCGGGATATGAAGACAAGCTATTGGGTGGACTTATTATCACTGGTGGAGGCGCCAACCTGAAAGGCATTGATACACTACTAGCCAAAAAGAGCGGCATTGATAAAATACGCATTGCTCGCACTACTTCTCAATCTATTCAAGACAGCCTTGGGGTGATTTTGAATAAAGGAACTCAAAACACCATTATTGGTTTAGCAATGGCGGGCACAGAGAACTGCTGTTCGGCTGAGGTTCACGCTTCTCAAAAACCAACTGTAGCAGAACCTGTTCAACCAATGGATATGTTCAAGGAGGATGAAGACCTTAAAGCTCAAGAAGCAGCAGCCTTAGCTGCCAAAAAGGAGAAAGAGGAAGAGCAGAGAAAGAAAGAGGCAGCCAAGAAAGCAGCAAGTAAGCCAAACAAGATTAAACCTTGGTTTACTAAAACGGTAGAGAAGTTTACAAAAGAGATCTTTACTGACGACGATTTAAATTAAGAATAAAGAATAAACTATAATCAGATATAGCTATGGACGAGATTATACCTTTTGATTTGCCAAGCGAATCTCCCAAAATTATCAAAGTGATTGGTGTAGGTGGTGGCGGCGGAAACGCGGTAAACCACATGTACAAGGAAGGTATACACGATGTTAAATTCGTGGTCTGCAATACAGATAACCAGGCACTCAAGAACTCTCCTATCCCTGTAAAGATACAACTGGGCAGAACGGTGACCAACGGACTAGGAGCAGGCAACAAACCCGAGCGTGCTCGTGAAGCTGCCGAAGAGAGCATTGAAGATATTAAAGCTCTACTCAACGATGGCACCAAAATGGTGTTTATCACTGCCGGCATGGGTGGTGGCACGGGTACGGGTGCAGCTCCTGTTATTGCTCGCACAGCCAAAGACATGGGCATCCTAACTATCGGTATTGTGACTATCCCTTTTATCTTTGAAGGTGAGAAGAAAATTATCCAAGCGCTTGATGGCGTAGAGCAGATTGCACAATACGTAGATGCACTACTCGTTATCAATAATGAGCGCTTGCGCGAAATCTACTCCGACTTAACCTTTATCAATGCCTTCGGCAAGGCCGATGATACGCTGTCGATAGCAGCCAAAAGTATTGCGGAGATTATCACTCTTGAAGGAAAAATCAATCTTGACTTTGCCGATGTGCAAACCATACTTAAGAATGGTGGGGTAGCTATTATGGGTACAGGCTATGGCGAAGGTGAAAATCGATTGACTAAGGCCATCAGTGATTCGTTGAACTCGCCATTACTCAACAATAATGATATATTCAACGCTCGCAAGTTGATGATTAACGTATCTTACTGTGCTGAGCATGCTTTGATGATGGATGAAATGAGTGAGATTCACAACTTCATGGGCAAGTTCAAGGAAGATAAAGAGGTGATTTGGGGTGTGGCCGAAGATGCAGATTTGGGCGAAAAGATTAAAATCACGATACTTGCCACAGGTTTTGGCACAGACAGTGTGCCAGGCATGGAATCAGTATTGTCGCGCAGACGACTAGAAGATGAGGTGAGCAAAGCCAAGAGTGAAGAGGAAGCCGAAAAGAACAAGCAACGAATTGCAGGTGCATACGGTGCCAGTGCAAGCGGCATAGGCACGAAGATAAAGAATAAACGAAATCATGTGTTCCTATTCTCTATCGAAGACCTAGACAACGATGAGATCATTGCAGAAGTAGATGGTTCGCCTACTTACTATCGCGATAAGGTGGCTCTTGCTCAAATGAAAGAGCATGCTAAGATGGACGAATTAATAAACGATGTCACCCCTGAAAACGGAAACGTAATCAGCTTTTAATAAAAACAACATTATAATATAACGAATCTATGGATTTATTTGATAAGGTCAGCGAAGACATTAAAAACGCCATGAGAGCAAAAGACAAAGTGGCTCTTGAAACTTTGCGCAACGTGAAGAAGTTTTTCATTGAAGCTAAAACTGCACCGGGTGCTAACGATACACTAACTGATGATGCAGCTTTGAAAATCATCCAAAAGCTTGTGAAGCAAGGCAAGGATGCTGCCGAGATTTATAACGGACAAGGTAGAGCCGACTTGGCTGATGCTGAGCTAGCACAGGTTAAAGTAATGGAAGCATATCTTCCTAAGCAAATGACTGCAGAAGAACTTGAGGCAGCTTTGAAAGAAATCATTGCTGAAGTAGGCGCAACTGGCCCTCAAGACATGGGCAAAGTGATGGGTGTAGCTACTAAAAAGCTTTCGGGACTAGCCGAAGGCCGTGCCATCTCTGCCAAAGTAAAAGAGTTGCTCGGCTAATCACCGTACATATATTTAAAGCATAAAGGCTCCTGATAGGGTAATTTACTCTATTAGGAGCTTTTTTTGTATAGGCCAAACTGATGAAGTGCATAGCATCAAAAGTTGTACATGGGGATGAAGTGAGAAAAAACATGGGGATGTTTTGATATAAAACATGGGGGTGTTATGATATATAACATGGGGATGTTTTTACAGTGAATCCATATAAAGCAATAAGATAA
>CAMTOV010000314.1 GCA_947074235.1 uncultured Bacteroides sp.
CCCGATTGCAATACGGTGATGTTATGTTCTTTTTTGTACATACCAATCTCGCGAGCTACACGCATACGTTTTGCCAACTCTTGAATGATGTTATCATCGCATTCGTCAATTTGCTTACGAAGCTGACCAAGACTCTCAGTCGATTGTGTTTCTTGACGAATCACCAATAGGTTTAAGATGTAATCTAAGACCTCGGGAGTAACTTGTTGTGATGCATCGCTCCAAGCACAATCGGGGTTGCAGTGACTCTCTACTATCAAACCATCGAAGTTTAAGTCCATAGCTTGCTGGCAAAGTGAAGCAATCAACTCACGCTTTCCACCAATGTGGCTAGGGTCGCAGAAGATAGGCAACTCAGGTAAACGACGACGAAGTTCGATAGGGATATGCCATTGTGGAAGATTGCGGTAAAGCTTCTTATCGTAGCTACTGAAACCGCGGTGAATAGCACCCAAACGTTTTAGACCGGCATTGTTGATGCGTTCTAATGCACCAATCCACAATTCCAAATCGGGATTAACCGGGTTTTTAATCAATACCGGAATATCTACTCCCTTCAAAGCATCAGCAATTTCTTGTACGGCAAAAGGGTTGGCTGTAGTACGAGCACCAATCCAAAGCAAATCTACACCAGCCTTCAAACACTCGTATACATGTTTGGCAGTAGCCACTTCGGTAGATACATACATGCCTGTCTCTTGTTTTACCTCTTTCAGCCAAGATAGGCCTTCTACACCTACACCTTCGAAACCTCCCGGTTTGGTACGTGGTTTCCAAATTCCAGCACGGAATATCTTGATGCCTTTGCCTGCTAAATCGCGAGCGGTTGTCATTACTTGTTCTTGTGTTTCGGCGCTACAAGGGCCGGCTATTACCATAGGTCTTTTCGATTCTAATCCGGGTAATAATTTTGAGTTGAGTTCCATATCTTTATGTTTTTATTTATTATTCTGTTATACGTTTAATTCTTTCTAAGGCTTCGGCCAGTTTCTCGTCTTTACAACAAAGTGAGATACGAATGTATCGAGCACCGTTGCTGCCAAATATAAATCCTGGAGTGATAAATACGCGTGCTTCGTGCAGAATCTTTTCAGTCAATTCTTCTACGTCTGCACACTCAGCCGGAATCTTACCCCAGAGGAACATGCCTACTTGTGATTTATCGTAGCTACAACCAAGCACATCCATTATTTCTCCTGCCAATTGGCGACGCTTGCGGTAATTGGCATTATTGCCTTCATACCAAGTAGCGTCAGCTTCCAAAGCTGTGGCGGCTGCTAGTTGCATAGCTCTATACATACCACTATCAATGTTGCTTTTCACTTTAAGTATCCATTGCACGAACTGTGCATTAGAGGCAAGCATACCAATGCGCCATCCGGGCATGTTGTGGCTTTTACTCATTGAGTTGAATTCGATACAGCAATCTTTTGCGCCTTCAATGCTAAGGATGCTCAACGGATTATCGTTTAAGATGAAGCTATAGGGGTTATCGTTCACAATCACAATGTTGTGCTTGCGGGCAAAATCAACCAACTTTTGATACAACTCAACAGATGCATTAGCGCCTGTAGGCATGTTAGGATAATTAGTCCACATAAGCTTCACCTTACTAAGGTCTAATTGCTCTAATTGTTCAAAATCGGGCTCCCAATTATTGTTTTCTTTTAAATCATAGTTCACTACTTCTGCACCTAGCAACTTGCTGAGTGAAGTATAAGTAGGGTAGCCAGGGTTAGGTACTAATACTTGCTCGCCTGGATTAACAAATGCAAGTGTAACATGCAGAATGCCCTCTTTAGAACCAATCAATGGTTGAATCTCTGTCTGTGGATTAAGTTCCACATTATACCACTGTTTATACCAATTGGCAAATGCCTTGCGCAGTTCAGGAATACCCACGTAAGGCTGATACCCATGTCCGTTAGGGTTTTGAGCTTCCTTGCATAGCGTCGAGATAGTCTCCTCGGCAGGTGGCATATCAGGACTTCCTATACCAAGACTAATTACATCTTTGCCTTCTGCATTCATTTGCGCTACTTCTTTTAGCTTTTTCGAGAAGTAGTATTCGCTTACACCTCCCAGTCTTTCAGCTGGAGTGATATTATATGTTTGATTTTCCTTCTGCATATTCGCCAAGTATTTTTAGTTCTTTAGTAAGTGGTGCTATTGCAGCCACAGCTTGTTTGTATCTTAAATAATCATCAAAAGTCACATCTACATAAAACTGATACTCCCATTCGCGACCAATGATAGGAAGCGATTGAATCTTGGTAAGATTAATCTTATAGAAAGATAAAATGGAAAGCACTTGCGACAAACTACCCTCAGTATGTTGAAGCGTAAATACTATATTCGATTTATTGATAGGTGAATTAAGTTGCTCTCTGCGCAGCTCATCTACCTGCCATGGATCGGCCACAACTAAAAAACGGGTGAAATTATGCTTGTTGGTCTCAATGCCTTCTTGCAATATTTTCATCCCGTAGTATTCTGCCGCTGTTTTAGAACAAATAGCTGCATGTCCTTTTAAGTTCTGCTTGCTGATGTTCTCAGCACTTAGGGCAGTATCTTCACACTCTACTACTTTGATAGTGGGATGTTGTTGCAAGAACTCACGACACTGCATTAATG
>CAMTOV010000315.1 GCA_947074235.1 uncultured Bacteroides sp.
AAAAAAACTCGCTACTGCTTTTGATTATGATTCAAAATGCAATAACGAGATTAAAATTTTATAAATAGTGGAGGAGGATTGTTATTTAACCCAGGCTTTATTGATGCTATCGGCTATCGTTTTAAATTCTTCAGAAGAAAGTTTAAGTTTAGGATTTGAAATAATCATATCCGATTCTTTGTTAATAGGGATCAAATGAATGTGGGCATGTGGAACTTCCATTCCCATTACAGCCATTCCCACACGTTTGCATGGAATTACTTTTTTGATAGCTATAGCTACCGACTTGGCAAATACATGCATGTCGACCAGGTCTTTATCGCTTAAATCAAAAATGTAGTCTACCTCTTGCTTTGGCACAACGAGTGTGTGACCTTTTACAAGCGGATTGATGTCTAGGAAAGCAAAGAAACGATCATTTTCTGCTACTTTGTAGCAGGGTATTTCGCCATTGATTATTTTAGTGAAGATGGTTGCCATAATCTAAATATAATGCGTCGATAAAAATAAAGCAAGTCTCCCTCTTTGGAAAACTTGCTTTAAAATTAAATCGATATGTTTACTACTTCTAAGTGAATTTGACCTTGTGGAACTTTAATTTCGGCTACATCACCAACTTTTTTGCCAAGTAGGCCTTGTGCAATGGGTGTATTTACCGAAATCTTACCTTCTTTGAGGTTTGCTTCACTTTCTGATACAATGGTATAAATCATCTTCATACCATTCTTTACGTTCTTTAATTCTACTTTATTAAGAATCTGTACCGAGTCGGTTTTAAGCTTTGATTCATCAATGATTTTTGCTTCAGCGATGATTGCTTTTAATTTACCGATTTTCATTTCGAGCATGCCTTGTGCCTCTTTCGCAGCATCATATTCTGCGTTTTCAGACAAATCGCCTTTGTCGCGTGCTTCTGCAATAGCTGCAGAGATCAATGGGCGCTCTACTGTTTCCAGCTCTTTCAGTTCTGCCATCAATTTTTTGTAGCCTTCTTCTGACATGTAAGCCATAGTAATCCTCCTTGATTTTATTTATAATTTAATGGTCAATATTTGACGGTTATATAAAATAAAAAAGAATTCCAACATATGCCATGTTGGAACCCTCTTTTTATTATTTCTATGCAAATATAGATTTTTATTTTATTGAATGCAAGCTTTTATCGATGCTTTTCAACATAAACAAGCTTGTTAATTCGTTTTAAAGCAACGCCTTAATAGCACTGTCTAGGTCTTTTATATCCTCTTCGCGTGCGCTTAGTTCATTTTTGCGATTAATTAAAAAATAAGTTGGAACTTGTTGTATATTATACACAGCTGCATTTGTAGAGTAAACTCCATTGCCATCTCGCACGCATATCCATGGTAAATTGCCGGCAGAAGTCTTCCAGAAGTGTTCATCGGCATCAAGAGATACTTGATAGATTTCTAGTCCTTGATCGGCATACTTATTGTATAATTCTCTAAGCATTAAGTTATGGGGTGCGCCAGTTTGAGTTTGATATACTGTAAAATCAAGTAATATCACTTTTCCTTTCAAATCAGTAAGTTTGCGGCTATCTCCCTTCATGTCGCGTAGGTTGATGTCGATAAGTCCAGTTTCGCTAAACACTTCTTCGGGCAACTCTACAACTTGTTGTTGTGGTGCACGTGTGTTCTTCATCCCTTTGATAACAATGTTGTAAAGGTTTTTAGAACGATTGGCGTGTGGATATAGATGATTTAAACTGGTAGCCACAGCTGCAAAGCATTTTACATCGTCTTTACTGTTGACAGGGTCGAAGATTAAATAATCGTTGAGTTTTTGGAATAGTGCAAAATAAGCAGATGCACTTTGAGGATTGTTAAAGATGTAGTTCATTTTTACATCATCCTTATAGTCTTTAAGCAATGTGCCTAGACTATCTTCGAATACAGGATAAGTAATATGATTGCCACGCATAGCTGTTAATAAATTATTAACACTACTTTGTAATGCTACTTGTTTGAGTGTTAATTCTTTTATTTTTTGGCTATTGCTAGAACCCTTTACATTGTATCCGGTAGTAAACTCCCCATACGGAGCGTTGAATGAGATAGTTTCAGTTGAATCGATTGAAAAGTTAATCACCTTATCATCTACTCTCAAACGATAGAATTCGGGAGATTCAGGTTTGGATTCTTTAAAAGAGAACGTGCCGCTGTCTTTTAATTTCACAGAATCAACTATCTGAATACCATTTAAACCGGATGATTCCAAGTAAAGTGTTTTGCCTTTTGCATCGGTGATGCAGCCTTCTACTTCAAATTTAGGAGTTGTGTTGCAGGAACTTAATGCTACAACGAGCAGCGCTGCCGAAAATATCTTTTTCATATTATAGTGCGTGTTATTTTTCACGTGCAAATATAAGTCTTTTAAAGATTAGTCAAAGCTTTTTGCTTGATTCTTAGTTCTGTTTTTAGAAAAAATACGACTACAGTCTATTTTTTTATCTCATTTTCACGGTATTACATTAATATATTATATATATTTGCACG
>CAMTOV010000316.1 GCA_947074235.1 uncultured Bacteroides sp.
GTAGCCGTGAAACCCGAATACCAAAACAAAGGTGTTAACGCTTTGTTATTTTCTGATTTGATTCCGGTTTATCAGAAATTAGGTTTTATATTTGCAGAAAGCAACCCAGAACTTGAGATGAACGGAAAAGTACAAGCTCAATGGGGCTATTTTGAGACAAAGCAACATAAAAAACGCCGCGCATTTGCAAAAGAGATTAAGTAATTATGGAAAAGAATGAATTGATGCTGGTTAGCAATCCTGCTACCGTAGAGTATACCGATGATAATATACGCCACCTTAGCGATATGGAGCATGTCCGCACTCGTCCGGGTATGTATATTGGTAAGCTTGGAGATGGTACTCACCCCGAAGATGGTATTTATGTACTACTGAAAGAGGTGCTTGACAACAGTATCGATGAGTTCAAAATGAATGCAGGCAAGAAGATTGAAATCACCATTGAAGATAATCTGCGTGTTACCATTCGCGACTACGGTCGTGGTATTCCACAAGGAAAGCTAGTGGAGGCAGTAAGTGTGCTCAACACCGGTGGTAAATACGACAGCAAAGCCTTCAAGAAGAGTGTGGGTCTGAACGGTGTAGGTATCAAAGCGGTAAATGCACTGAGTGTAAACTTTGAGGTGCGAAGCTATCGCGATGGCAAAGTGCGCATGGCCAGCTTCTCTAAGGGCAACTTAATAGAAGATAATACGCAGGATACTGAAACAGAAGAAACAGGTACATTTATCTTCTTCGAGCCAGATAATACGCTATTTACAGGATATAGTTTCAACTACGATTATATTGAGACTATGCTCCGCAACTATACTTATCTCAACACGGGACTAGTGATTGTTTTCAACGGTCAACGCATCGTGTCGCGCAATGGGCTGGAGGATTTATTGAATGATAACATGACGGCAACCAGCCTCTATCCTATCATTCACCTCAAAGGCGAAGACATTGAGATAGCTTTCACACATACCGGCCAGTACGGCGAGGAGTATTATTCATTCGTAAACGGCCAGCATACCACACAAGGTGGTACTCACCAAAGCGCATTCAAGGAGCATATCGCTCGCACCATCAAAGACTTCTTCAACAAGAATATGGATTTTGCCGATATCCGTAATGGATTGGTAGCTGCCATTGCCGTAAATGTAGAAGAGCCTCTGTTTGAGAGTCAAACAAAGATTAAGTTGGGTTCTACAAACATGTCTCCGGGTGGGGTGACTGTTAATAAGTTTGTGGGCGACTTTGTGAAAACAGAAGTGGATAACTTCCTACACAAGCATGCCGATATAGCCGAAGTGATGCTTCAGAAGATTCAAGAATCGGAGAAGGAGCGCAAAGCTATAGCAGGTGTCACCAAGCTAGCCCGCGAACGTGCTAAGAAAGCCAACTTGCACAATCGCAAGTTACGTGATTGTCGTGTGCATCTTAACGATGTAAAAGGCAAAGGCTTTGAAGAAGAGTCTAGTATCTTTATCACCGAGGGAGATTCGGCTAGTGGTTCTATCACCAAGAGTCGCAATGTAAATACACAAGCGGTATTCAGCCTTCGTGGTAAGCCACTCAACTCGTATGGGTTGACCAAAAAGGTGGTTTACGAGAATGAAGAGTTCAACCTCTTACAAGCCGCTCTCAACATTGAGGATGGCATTGAGGGACTACGATATAACAAGGTGATTGTGGCTACCGATGCCGATGTAGACGGTATGCACATCCGCTTGCTACTTATTACTTTCTTCTTGCAATTCTTCCCCGATTTGATTAAGAAAGGGCATGTATATATCTTGCAAACACCTCTATTCCGTGTGCGCAATAAAAAGAAGACTCTTTATTGCTATACCGACGAAGAGCGTGTGAATGCCATCAAAGAGCTACATCCAAATCCTGAAATTACTCGATTTAAAGGGTTGGGTGAGATTTCGCCCGATGAGTTTAAACATTTCATTGGCAAAGATATGCGCTTAGAGCAAGTGTCGCTTCGCAAAAACGACCTTGTGAAAGAGCTATTAGCCTTCTACATGGGCAAGAATACCATGGAACGTCAAGGATTTATCATCGACAACCTAGTGGTAGAGGAAGATTTACCCGAATAAACAATTATACTACAAATGAAAAGAGCCATCTTTCCAGGCACATTCGACCCCTTTACCATCGGGCACTTCTCTATTGTGAAACGTGCACTTACCTTTATGGACGAAGTGGTGATAGGTATAGGTATCAACGAAAATAAACATACTTACTTTCCGATAGAAAAGCGTGTAGAGATGATTGAAAAGCTCTACAAGGATGAACCACGCATCAAGGTGATGGCTTACAACAGCCTGACGGTAGATTTTGCTACAGAGATTGGAGCAAGTTTTATTGTTCGCGGCATCCGCACGGTGAAGGACTTTGAATACGAAGAAACCATTGCCGATATCAATCGCAAACTCGCTAATATTGAAACTATTTTGTTATTTACTGAACCAGAAATGACTTGTATTAGTTCTACTATTGTACGCGAGCTCTT